>CAZSOF010000001.1:0-9920 GCA_964607685.1 uncultured Acidimicrobiaceae bacterium
ATGGACCTCTACGCCAGAATCAACATTCTGGGTGGTTTGTCCGTGCGTTTGCCCCGTGGCGGGCTGGACGAAGCGATCGCTCTCGACAACGACCCCATCGGGCGGGCCCGCAACTGGGTGCAGCAGGGTGTCGACTATCTCCATGTCGTCGACCTCGACGCGGCCGCCTATGGGGACTACCGCAATCGAGACTTGATTCGAAGGCTCGTCGACGAGATCGAAATCCCGGTGCAGGTCGCCGGTGGCATTCGCTCCGAAGGAGAGGGCGAGAAGCTCCTGGAGATGGGCGCCTGGCGAATCGTGATGGGTACGGCGGCCATCGAGAACCAGATCATGGTGTGGGAGATGTGCCGTGACCATGCGGGCAAGATCGTGGTGTCTCTCGACGTGAGAGGCAACGAGGAAGTGGCTACCCGGGGCTGGACTCAGAACAGTGGCCGCTTCCTCGAAGAGGTTCTCATCGAGATGTCGTCAGCGGGTGCTGTGGCGTTTCTCGTGGCCGAAGCCGGAAGGGACGCACTGACCGATCCTCCCAATCTGCAGATACTCGCGGAGTCTCTGGCCACGGTCGACGAGCCGGTGATCGCCTCTGGTGGAGTTCGCGATCTGGAGGATCTGCGCAAGCTCTTGTTCCTGGAGACCTCGGGACGTCGTCTCGGCGGTGTCATCGTGGGTCGTGAGGTGACCGCCGGCCGATTCACTGTCGAAGAGGCCAAGCAGGTGATCGCCGGGGGTGGGCCGGTTCGAGCCCCGGGTGGCGTCACCACCACCAGAACTCCTGTGGGCGTGCAATCCCTGACCACGGCCTTGCAGTTCTACCGGGATGTCCTCGGGTTCAACCAAGTTCGCTCCCCTTCCGAGGGTGTCATCGCCGCCGTGGTGGAAGCCGGGCCCGGTCAGCACATCGAGCTGGTCGAGGGTGGATCAGCTCGTCCCGACGCTCTGGTGTTCCACGTCGAGGAGCCGGAGCGATGGAAGGACCATCTGGCCAACCTGGGGGTGGCTGCCACCGCCGACGGACCTCGTCTCGTGCTCGAGGATCCCGACGGGCTCCGCATAGTCCTCGAATAGTCGGCCCTACTTGATGAGAGTTCGGGACTGCTCCCTGAGGAACTGACGGAGATACCACGGCCCGCCGCCCCCGGCACCGGACGTGCCCGACCCCTTCCATCCCCCGAACGACTGGATGTCGGGCCACGCCCCGGTAGTTGCCCCCGCCGCTCGGTTGACATAGGTGGTACCGGCCTGGATGCGGTCGAACCAGCGTGCGATCTCGTCGTCATCGTTGGAGAAGAGCCCGGCGGTCAATCCGAACTCCGTGTCGTTGGACAGAGCCAGCCCCTCCTCGAGATCGGATACCTTGGTGACCGTCACAAACGGGATGAACAGTTCTCGATCCCACACCCAGGAATCGAGTGGAGCGGTGACCACCGTCGGCTCGACGAAGTTGCCACGAGCCATCTCACCTTCGGTGATGACGTGTCCTCCCGCTAGAACCTTGCCCCCACGCGACTCGACTTCTGCCACAGCCTCCTCAAAACGGTCGACAGCTTCCCGATCGATGACCGGTCCCATGAAGACGTCGAGCTCGGTGGGCATCCCGACCTTGAGCGCCCCGGTCTGGTCCACGAGTTTGGAGACGAACTCGTCGTATACCGACTCCTCCACGTAGACACGTGACGTGGCGGAGCACTTCTGTCCGCTCAGCCCGAACGCACCACGGACGACGCCCTCCGATGCGGTGTCGAGATCGGCGCTTGCTGTCACGATCACGGGGTTCTTTCCCCCCATCTCCGCGGTGACCGGCTTCGGGCGCTTCTCATTGACCGTCCGATAGAGATACATGCCAACCGGGTGTGATCCGGTGAAGGTGAGGCCATCGATGTCGTCGTGGTGAGCCAGATAGTCGCCGGTCTCGTCGCCACCGGTCAGCACGTGAAGCGCGCCCGCGGGAAGACCAGCCTCTCTCATGATCCGGTAGAACTCGAGCGCCATCAGCGCCCCCGAATTCGACGGTTTCAGCACCACGGTGTTGCCAGTGATGAGGGCTCCTATCGATGGCCCCCCGGCGAGTGCCAGCGGGAAGTTGAAGGGAGAGATAACCCCCCAGACCCCCCACGGCCTCATGACCGAGGTGTTGGTCTCCCCGGCGCTCAGCGCAGACAGTGGTTGCACGAATCCTTCGTGATCGCTGATCTGTTTGCTGTAGTAGCGGAGGAACGCGATTGTCTCCGCGGCGTCACCCAGACCCTCGAGCCGGTTCTTTCCTGTCTCGAACGTCATCAGGGCCGCAAGCTCGAAGACGTTGCCGTCCATGATGTCGGCCGCTTCGAGCATCAGGTCGCGTCGCGACTCCCAGCCGATGGCTTCCCATTCGGGTTGGAAGGTCTTGGCGGCTCCAATGGCATCGTCGACGTCGCCCTCGGTGGCCTGGGCGTATCGGCCCACAAGGATGCCCGAGTCGACCGGCGACCGCTCCTCGAACATCTCGCGATCGGTGCGATGCTCGCCATTGACGATCACACCGTGGGGTTGACCGAGTCTGGATCCAACTTCGACGACGGCTTTCTCGTAGGCGCTGTTGAGCTCCTCGTTGTCTGCCGACATCGTGGCGTATGTGATCTTGAGCGCCATCTGGTCCTCTCTCGGATCTGTCCGAGACCTCCGACGATACCCGGCCCCGGGGAATGGGTCGATAGACCGATGGTCAATCTGGCAAGCCCTCCCGATGTATCCATATGGCCAGCCGAGCCGTCCAGTCGCTTTTGGCGTCGCGCCATGAGATGGCTCGTCTTCATCGCATGGTGGTTCGCGTAGGGGCCGCTTCCGCATGGTTTGTGGTTGCGCTCTATCTGGCCCTCGGCGCGTTCACGGGAGACGAGAGCCTCTTCATCGAGATGCTCGGTCCGGTCTTCGCTGCGGTGCTGATGACCGCGCAGATCCTCGCCGGCCGTGAGGATGGTGGGATAGCGCTGTTCGGGTCCGGGGTGGTGGTGGCCATCTGGTATTCGGCATTCGGCGACGAGAGCACCATCGTGCCCGCCTCGGTCGCCCTGGTTGTGATCGGATCGTTGGGCATGCTGTTCGTCAGCAGGGGCAGGGTCTATGCCGTGGTGGGGATAGCCGTCCTCTTCGGGGCCATGCCCTGGTTCTGGGACCTCGAGATCGATCAGAGGATCGTCCTGGGAACGATCATGTCACTGTCGTTCTTCCTGGCGCATTTCATCCTGGGCTCGATCCAGGCCACAACGGCAGCGTTGAATGCTCGGTACCAAATGCTCTTCGAGCAGTCGCCAACCGCCGTTCTCGAAGAGGACTGGTCGAAATCGATCGAATACGTGCGTTCTGAGTACACGGGAAAGGCGGAGCGGATCAAGCAGTTTCTGATGGCCTATCCCGCGGTGGTGCGTCGAGCAGTGGGTCTGGCCAAGGTGCTGCGAGCCAATGAGGCAGCAATGATCCTGCTCGAGATCGACAAACCGACTCGCTTCCTCGGATATCGAGATCCCGAGGTTGTCACCGAGGAGAATCTGGAGAACTTCGTAGATGCCCTGGTGGGCCTGTACCAGGGCGACACCACATGGTCACAGGAAATCCCAATCCGAACTCACCGGGGGAGTCTGCGTTGGATCCAGGCCAGGTCGATCGACGCCTCCACGGCCAAACCGGCCACCAGCATCGTGGTCGCCCTGGCCGACGTGACACACCTACGTGCGAAGAGCGAGGCCATGGCCGAGTTGGTCAAGGCGAAGGATGAGTTCATCGCAAATGTCAGCCATGAGCTGCGGACTCCGCTGACGGCGGTCATTGGCCTCACGTCCGAGATGGCGTCGATGGATTACCAGAGTGAGGACGAGAGGGCCGAGTTGATGCGGCTGGTTGCCGACCAGGCGGCAGAGATGTCCAACATCGTCGACGACCTCTTGGTAGCTGCCCGCGCCGAGATGGGGACGGTCGCCATCGACGTGCAAGCGATGGATATCGTCGCCGAGTTGAAGTCCACCCTGGACGGGTTGGGCTTTGACGTCGGAATGCCCAGTAGCGCTCCACCCCTCGTGATGGCAGATCCCCGAAGGGTGCGACAGATTCTGCGCAATCTCCTCACCAATGCCCATCGCTACGGCGGTTCCCGACGCCGGGTCGAGACCGGGTCGGCAGGTGACCGTGTCTGGTTAGAGGTGAGGGACAACGGCGAAGCGATACCCAGAGAGGATGTCGACCGTGTTTTCCAGCCGTATGTGAGGGGAGGAACCCGAGTGCAAGGATCGGTTGGCCTTGGTCTGGCCGTGGCCCGGCAGCTCGCCGAGTTGATGCACGGCTCACTCACATATCACCACGACGGATCAGAGAGCATCTTCCGGCTTCAGCTGCCGGCAGCCGACCGTTTGGAGCCGGCGCTGGCTTCACAGGCGGACTCCGTCTAGCTACTTTGTAGTCCGCATGGCGGGAATCTCTTCACCCATCCTCTACTGGCCCCTGCTCTTGCTGGCGGCTTACCTATTGGGTTCCATCCCGTTCTCCAACGTGCTGGCTCGCTTCCGCGGTGTCGACCTGCGACAGGTCGGCTCGGGCAACGTGGGTGCCGGCAATCTGACCCGAAGCGTGGGGTGGGTCTGGGGGGCTTCCGCGGCACTTCTCGATGGGCTCAAGGGCCTGGTTCCTGTGTGGATTGCGTTGCGCTCCGGTCTGGGGCCGGGGGCAGCTGGTCTTGCCGGCCTGGCCGCGGTGGTTGGCCATAATTGGTCGATCTTCATGAAAGGACGATCTGGTCGTGGCCTGGCAACGGCTGCCGGTCTCCTCGTGGCGTTGAATCCTGTTTTGGTGATCTGGGTCACTGGATGGTCCGTCGCCGGCTGGCGAATCGGTGGTGGGCTCGCCGGTTTCATCGGTTGGGGGTTGCTCCCCGTCGTCAGTGTGGCGCTCGGGGCCCCATTCACCGAGAGTCTTCTCATCCTCCTTCTGTCGGTCGTCCTCATCGGTCGCCGAATGCAGGGCAACACCGGTGACCGGATGGACACCGCCTCGATGATGAAGCGGGCCATCTATGACCGGGACCTGGCTACCAACCCGTCCGGAGAGTCGGCTGACGACCCACTCCGGCCGTGACAGCCAAGAGGGTTCTCTGGATCGCACTCATCGCGGCCGTCCTCTACGCGGGCTTCGCCTACTGGGTCTTGACCAACTTCGAGATCCCGCCCCTGCGCGGCTCGGCGCTGGCGATCGTTCTCTTTGCCGCGCTATGCCAGATCGCGGCGAAGTGGTTCTTCGGGCTGCTGTTCAAGGAGTCCATCGCCGAGACCGGCTCGGATGTGAGGGCGTGGTCGGCCTTCAAGGCCGCTCTGGTCGGGGCCGGGGTTGCCCGGCTCATTCCCGCGGGTGGCGCCATCACGCCGGTGGCGATGTCGTGGGCCGTGCGCGACGAGGTCGAGGAGAGCACCGCAGGTCCGGCAATCCGTTCGGTCCTGCTGAACTACGCAGGTCTTCTCATCATGGCCGGCGCCGGCATCCTGCTGGAGAGGCCACAGCAGACCATTCCGGTCTTCTCGACCTCGCTGTTCGTGATCGCCCCCATAGTGCTCGTGATCGGAGTGATGGTCATGTTCGGCTCGGGGAAGTTGGGCAGTGTCGCCAAGTATCTGCCCAGGTTCATCCGAACCCGGATCGAGTCGTCAATGGTGGATCACCTGCCGGGATGGGAGTCCCAGATCTACGTTTGGGCGAGGCTGCTGCTCGAGACGGCCGTGTTCTGGCTGGTGATGACGGCGTTCGGCATCGACGTCAGCATCATGCAGGCAATCGCCACCTATGGAGCCGCCCAGATCATCGGTGGGTTGCCCGGCATGCCAGGTGGTCTGGTGGTTACCGAAGGTGCGATAGCCGCGCTTCTCGCCGCTTACGGATTCCCGGCTTCGTCCACGGTGGCTCCCATCCTCGTGTTCAGGATCGTCTCCTACTGGCTGCCGGCGGGTCTCAGCTTGCTCGCCGGTGGATCGACCTTCCTCAGATCGGAAGAGGCGAAGGCCGCGGCCGACGCCAGTTAGCCTCCGTCCATGAGCCAACTCGTTGAATTCGAGCTGCCGAACCAGGACGGCACCTCTGTCTCCAGTGCCGACTTCGCCGGGAGGAAGTACATCGTGTTCTTCTACCCGCGGGCGATGACACCCGGTTGCACCACCGAGTCCTGTGACTTTCGTGACAGCTACTCGGAGTTCGGCGAAGCCGGCTACGAGGTGATCGGGGTCAGCCCCGATCCACCCTCTCGCAATCTCAAGTTTCGGCAGAAGGAGGGTCTCAACTTCGATCTCCTCTCCGACGAGGACCACGAGCTGGCCGAGTCTCTCGGGGCGTGGGGAGAGAAGAAATCGTACGGCAAGGTCGTCGAAGGCCTGATCCGGTCGACTTTCGTGATCGACGAGAACGGTCAGGTGGAGAAGGAATACCGCAATGTGCGGGCCAAGGGGCATGTGGACCGGGTGAAGGCCGACCTCCTCGGGGTCTAGCCCTCTGTGTCGAGAAAGTCGGCTGTACGCCCACTTTCCCGACACAGAACGGTTCTCAGGAGCCCAGCTCCTCGCCGATGAGGTTCTCCAGAGCTTTGACCAAGGCGTGGTTCCCCTCGTGGCCCAGTCCCCGGGTCTGCAGCGATCGGTAGAGCTGGAACACCAGGGCCACGCCGGGCAGCGCCACGCCGTATTCGTCGGCGGCCTCGAGCACGAGTCGAAGATCCTTCTGCTGGAGATCGATGGTGAACCCGGGGCGCCAATCCCTGGCGATCATCTGAGGGCCACGGTTGGACAACATCCACGAGCCGGCGGCACCCCCCTCGACGGCCGCCAGCGTCCTGTTCAAGTCGAGGCCGGCGGTGTGAGCAAGGAGGAGCGCCTCGGATGCGGCCAGCTGATTGAGGACCACCAGCACCTGGTTGACCGCCTTGGCCATCTGCCCCGACCCGGGCTCGGTGCCGACGTGGACTATGGAGGTTGAGTAGGCGTCCATGAATGGTCGGGCCGACTCCAGGGCGGATGCTGGGCCCCCTACCATCACTGCCAGGGTTCCCTTCGCTGCTCCCTCCGAGCCACCCGACACGGGGGCGTCGACCCATTCCACTCCGAGTTGGGCCGCCTGGGCGGCGAAGCGAGCTGTCGCCACCGGTGAGATCGTGGAGTGGTCGACCAATATGTCCCCCTGGGTCATCCCGTGTATCACGCCGAAGTCGCCAAACACAACCTCCTCGACGTCCGGGGTATCGGAGACGCATACGAACACGATGTCCGATTCGGGGCCCACCGCCTGGGGCGTGTCCACCAGTTTGGCTTCGAGGCCTCGAGCCTTGGCCGGGGTCCTGTTCCACACTGTGAGCCGGTGCCCGGCCCGCATCAGGTTGGTGGCCATCCCCCTTCCCATGATGCCGAGTCCGATGAAGCCGAGCCTTGTCATGATCTCGCACCATAGAGGCAGATACGTGGGCGGGAGCTCCGAGGTTTCCGGACCTGTCTAGCTTTACCGGACTCATGCCCAGTGATCGAGTCGAAGAGATTCTCTCCGCAGAGCTGAGCGATCTTCGCTCCGCGGGAACCGATAAAGGGGAGGAGTGGATAGTCACCGATGTGGTGCCCCCCCGGGCCGGCTTCGGGCCCCGTTATCGCCTGTCTGGCCACGACGCCGAGTTCCTGCGGATGAACTCGAACAGCTATCTCGGTCTCTCCCATCATCCGGCAGTCGTCGACGCCGAGGAGTCAGTCTCCCGACTCTTTGGTGCCGGCCCGGGGGCCGTCCGGTTCATTTCCGGCACCTATCGAGCACATGTCGATCTCGAGCGTCGTCTCAGCGAGTTCCACAACAGGGAAAGCGCCGTCGTCTTCTCCTCGGCCTACGGTGCGATGCTCTCGACATTGGCATCTCTCATCACCTCGGAGACGCTCGTCGTCTCCGATGAGCTGAACCACAACTGCATCATCAATGGCATCCGGATGGCCCGTCCCGCCGAGCGAGCCGTATATCCCCATGTCGACATGGAGGCGCTGGATTCGGCCCTGGGCTCGGGTGCGGGGTCCGTCCGACGGGCCGTGGTGGTCACCGATGGCGTGTTCTCGATGAGGGGTGACTTCGCCGACCTGGCTGCCCTCAACGAAGTGGCCGCCAAACACGACGGTGCCTTTCCGGAGAACGTGGTGGTGGTGGTCGACGATTCCCACGGTGTGGGGGCGTACGGGGCGACAGGTCGAGGGACTGAGGAAGTGACCGGAGGGGTGGTCGACGTGTTGGTGGGGACGCTGGGCAAGGCCTTTGGCGTCAACGGAGGCTATGTGACCGGATCGAGGACCGTCATCACCTACCTGCGCGAGAAGAGCCCTATGTACATCTACTCCAACCCGATCACGGTGGGTGAGGCTGCTGCCGCCGACATGGCGATTTCGATACTCGACTCAGCTGAGGGAGCCGAGCTGTTGGCCCATCTGGCCGCCATGACGACGAGGTTCGAGTCGGGGCTGGTGGAGGCGGGTTTCGAGACCATCCCCGGCCCGCACCCCGTGGTTCCACTCATGGTTCGTGACACCGAGCGGACGGCGGCGTTGGTCGACCATCTGTTCTCAAATGGTGTGCTGGCCACAGGTCTCAACTATCCGGTGGTCCCCCGCGGCGACGAGGAGATCCGTTTCCAGGTCAACGCGGATCATACGGTGTCTGACGTCGACTACGCCCTGGACGTTCTCGCCACCTTCTAGAGCGGTCTGTGAGTAGTAGCCGCGGTACAGCTCACATTCCTGCTCACAGAGCGGTCGCGAGGACCTCCCTCACCGGTCTGCGTCCACAACCACCAAGACCGAACCGGCATCCACCTGGTCACCTGGGGCACACGCCACCCGTCTGACCACTCCGAAATGGGGGGAGCGGAGGGTGTGTTCCATCTTCATCGCCTCCATGACCACAAGGGTGTCTCCAACTGAAACTTCATCGCCGACCGCCACCGACACCTTGATGACCTTGCCCGGCATGGGAGCATGGAGCGAGCCCCTGTCATCTGCCGCATCACTCGTGTGGAATCGCGGGACTTCCATCAAGTGGGCCGGCCCCTTCTTGGAGTCGATGTATCTCTGATCTCCGTACCGGGCCACCCTGTACTGCTGCTCGACCCCGTCCGCCGTGAACGTCACCGAGTCGGGAGTAGTGCTGCCCACGGTCACCTGCCCGACACCGTCGACGTCGAATACGCCGATCGAGTATTCGATGCCATGGGTTCCCCAATCACCGGTGTATGAGCGCCTCTGCATCGAGGCGGGGGAGTTTCGCCATCCGGAAGGGATAGTGGCCAGCGCAACCGCCGACGTACGCTCATGTGCCTGGTCGGCCAGGGCTGCGGCCACGGCTGCCATTCGCTCCTCGGGAAGGTCGAGCAGGGGCCGCCCCAACTGGGCAGGGTCGTGACGACGGAGGAAGAGAGTGTCTGTCCCACCGGCCAGGAACTCAGGGTGCTCCAGGATTCGCACCAGCAACGCCCGGTTGGTCGTGGAGCCATGGAGCTCGGCGGTGCGCAGCGCCGTGGCCAGCGTCGATGCCGCCGACTCCCGGGTGGGGCCGTGGGCGATGACCTTCCCGATCATCGGGTCGTAGTGAACCGACACGCTGGAGCCATCCTCGATGGCGCTATCGACGCGCAGCCCCTCGAGGTTGGGGAATCGGACCCGATGGAACTCACCACTCACCGGGAGGAAGTCATTAAGCGGATCCTCTGCATAGAGCCGGGCTTCGATGGCGTGACCATCGATCCTGAACCCTCGGGCGGCGACTGTTAGGCCATTGGCAATCTCGATCTGGACGCGCACGAGATCGACGCCGGTGATCATCTCGGTGACCGGGTGCTCGACTTGGAGTCTGGTGTTCATCTCCAGGAAGAAGAACTCTCCGTCTTGGTATAGGAA
>CAZSOF010000001.1:10020-41988 GCA_964607685.1 uncultured Acidimicrobiaceae bacterium
TCTCCAGAAACAGTGTGTCATCGCCAAAGGCCCCAGCGGCTTCCCTGGCCGCGGACTCGATGGCATCGTCCAGCTCTGTGGGCTCGTCTACGACCCTCATCCCCTTGCCACCACCCCCGGCCGAAGCCTTCACCAGAACCGGATACCCCAGAGCCGCCGCCGCCCCTCTCACATCGGCGAGGCCGGTGATAGCCACACTGTCCAGCGTGGGCACCCCAGCCTGGTTCATCAGTCGCTTCGACGTGAGCTTGGAGCCCATGGCTTCGATCGACCCCGGGGAGGGGCCGATCCAGATGAGACCAGCGTCGACTACCGCCCTGGCGAACCCGGAGTTCTCGGCCAGGAACCCATAGCCGGGGTGGATGGCGTCGGCTCCTGCCTCCTGGACAGCAGCAAGGATGGCCTCGATGTTGAGATAGGTTTCTCGAGCGGCGACACCCTGCAGAGGGATCGACTGATCCGCCTCCACGACGTGAGGTTCTCCGGCGTCCGCCTCGGAGAAGATGGCCACCGTGGAGATTCCCATCTCCCGGCAGGTGCGGAAGACACGTCGGGCGATCTCACCACGATTGGCCACCAGAACCCTCGAGATCATGGAGCCCGGGAGGCTAATGCTCGCCGTGTAAGTAGCTATACGGCCGCCGGTAGAATGTCTCCATGGACAACGAGACCAAGTCTCGGTTCCCGTCCATCCCCGTAGCAATCCTGGTTCTCGTGATTGGCCTGGGCCTGCTCACCTTCTGGGGTGTGCGAACTGTCCTCTCGTCCATTCCGACGCCGAGCGACATAGCCGAGGTCTTCGAGCCGGAGCCGTACGAGGAGGTGGGGCCGGTCACCATCACCGCCATACGAGACCTAGCCCAATTGACGACCGTCGAGACCGTTCAGTACACGATCGTCGAGAAGGGCACCGACGCCGGTTGGCTCTCCTGGGCACGTGGTGACTCGCTGCGCATGTTTGCCGTCGCCCGCATCGGAGCCGGTGTCGACCTCAGCCGGCTGACCGTGCGCGACGTCTCGGTCGACGACGCGGGCGTGGTCGAGATCACGGTCCCGGTGGCGGGGATTCAGTATGTCGAGCCCGACCTCGACGCCACCCAGGTGCTGGAACGCGACCTTGGTCTGTTCACATCGGGCGACCCGGGGTTGGAGTCCGATGTGAGACGGTTGGCGGATGAGGTCCTGGTCGAGAATGCCATCGAAGCCGGAATCCTGGCCGAGGCCGAAGGCAACGCCCAGCGGGTGCTGACCGATTTCCTGTTGAGTGTGGGCTACACCGACGTGGTAGTCGAGTTCACCGACGCCTGAGATCACTGCGGGGGCCATGCCGCCGGCTCGCAGCTCGCGGACCCATTGATCTTTGTGCAGGGGTACCGGTTCAACCGGCCGGATTGCACGAGAGACGGAGTCGTCCGCGCTGATGTGCAGATGTACCTGCTCAGCCGGTCGACCTGCACGACCGATCCCATCAACCCAGGCCAAAGACGCATGAGATCACATGCGAAACACGCCGAATCGGTCGGTTCCCTCCACCGGTCCGGAGTGGATGGCCGAAAGCGCAATCCCGAGGATGGTGCGGGTATCGCGGGGATCGAACAGACCGTCGTCCCGGACGCGAGCCGTGGAGTAGTACGCCTGCTCGGTGTGCTCCATCATCTCGGTCAGCTCGGCATTGCGTTGCGCGTCGGCCTCTTCGTCGAAGGGGATCCCCTGCGACTCGGCTGATTGGCGGGCCACGATCGACATCACCCCGGCCAGCTGCGCAGCTCCCATGACAGCGACCTTGTGGTTGGGGTACCCGAACACGAAGCGTGGCTCGTAGGCACGTCCCGACATCCCGTAGTTTCCCGCTCCGTAGGACACACCCGCCATCAACGAGATGTGGGGCACCTCGGAGTTGGCGACGGCATTGATCATCTTGGCCCCGTCCTTGATGATCCCGGCTTGCTCGTAGTCCTTGCCCACCATGTACCCGGTGGTGTTGTGGATGAACAGGATCGGTGTGTCATAGCGGTTGCAGAGCTGGATGAACTCGGTCGTCTTCTTGGCTTCGTCGGAGAAGATGACGCCTTGCTGGTTGGCGATCACACCGATGGCGTATCCGTGTAGGAAGCCCCAGCCATTGAGGATCGAGGTACCATATACGGCCTTGTACTCCTCGAATCGGGAGCCATCGAGGGTGCGCGCCAGAATCTCCTTCATATCGAAGGGCACCCGGAGATCCGTTGGGATCACACCCAAGATCTCATCGACGTCGTACACGGGATTGTCGGCGGGCTTGGTGGGCCCGTACCCGAGCTTGCGCCAGTTGAAGTGGCCAACTATGTCGCGCCCGATACGGATGGCCTCGTGCTCGTCGTCGGCGAAATAGTCCGACAAACCCGAGATCCTGGAGTGCATCTCTGCCCCTCCCAGCTCCTCATCGGTCGACTCCTCACCGGTCGCCATCTTGACCAGAGGTGGGCCGCCGAGGAACACCTTGGCCTGCTCCTTGACCATCACGGCGTAATCACACATGGCCGGGAAGTAGGCACCACCGGCAGTGGAGCTGCCGAACACGATGGCAACGGTCGGCACCCCTCTCTTGGAGAGTCGGGTCAGGTTGCGGAACCACTTGCCGCCAACAAGAAAGACGTCCGCCTGATCTGGGAGGTCGGCGCCCCCGGACTCAACCAAGCTGATCAGCGGCAACCGGTTCTCCATGGCGATGTCCATTATGCGGAGCGACTTGGCCAGTGAGTACCGGTTGAAGACGCCAGCCTGACTCGTGGGGTCGTTGGCGAGAATCGCGCATTCCACTCCGTTGACCACACCGATTCCGGTGACGACGTTGCCCCCGAGCGGTTTGTCGGTTCCCCAGGCGGCGAGGGTGGATAGCTCCAGGAAAGGCGAGTCACGATCGACCAGGAGCTCGATGCGCTCCCGGGGCAGGAGCCTGCCACGGTCACGATGACGTTGGATGTACTTCTCGCCACCCCCGCGCCGGGCCTCGGCCTGTAGGGAATCGAACTCGTCGAGCTTCTCCTCCATCGACGCCCGGTTGACCCGGTACTCCTCCGAGCGCGTGTCGAGACGAGTCGTCAACACCTGCATCGCGAGGGAGGGTACAGAGCTCTGAGAGTTGCTATCGCATGCGGCGAAGGTCTCGCCCATAGCACCGCTGAGTAGGGAAGTTCGTCAGCCGCTGTGGACCGCTGACTCCTGATAGGGCTCCAGCATGATGCACTCGCCGGGGCACTCCTCGGCGGATTCGATCACATCATCGATGAGCGCGTCGGGCACACGGGCGAGGCCACGAGCCCCGTCAGGGGCATCCTCGCCGTCGAACACAACGGTGTTCCCGAAATGCTTGGACTCTTCCTTCACCACCCAAAGGCCGTCATCTCGCCCCACGAACACATCGGGGGTGATCTCCTCGCAGATCCCGTCACCGGTGCAGAGATCTTGATCGATCCAAACCATTAACTTGGTTGCGTCGGCCATAACCCCAAGTTAGGCGGTTGCCTGGCGTGACCCAACTTTGACAGGATCAGGACATGCAAGAGGTACTCGAAAGACTCCAGGGTCTCGTCGGTGACGAGACGGGTGTCAGCAACTGGCTGTTGATCGCCCAGGACAGGGTGGACGCCTTCGCCGACTGCACCGACGACCACCAGTTCATCCATGTCAACCCGGAACTGGCAGCCCAGACGCCATTCGGTGGCACCATCGCTCACGGGTTCCTGACTCTCTCCCTGAGTGTCGCCATGAGCGCCGAGGTGCCCCTCGACGTGGGCAACCCGATGATGGCTGTCAACTACGGGCTCGACAAGGTGCGCTTCCCGGCCCCGGTGCCGGTTGGATCCAGGATCCGGTTGAGGGTGACCCTGGACGACGTGAGTGAGGTTCCCGGTGGCCTGCACGTCAAGCAGACGGTGATCACCGAGATCGAGGGTGAGCAGAAGCCGGCAATGGTCGCCGAGCATCTCACCCGCTTCTACTACTGATGGCGTGGGTCTAACTACCTCAGGTTCTTAAACCCATATATGGGGCGAACTCTCTCGAGAATCTCGATCTCCCGTGTCGCACCGCGTTCTCGAAGTAGTTAGCCCCACATGCGGGGCTAACTACCGGAGGTTCCAAGCCCCGTCACGAGAGTGAGCGTCCTCCACCGACAACCAACACGTGGCCGGTGATGTATGACGACAGTGGTGTGAGCAGAAACCAGACGACATTGGCGATCTCCTCCGGCTTGCCCATCCGACCCATCGGGATGGCAGCCACCATCTTCTCCAACACGTCATCGGGAATGGCCATGGCCATCTCTGTTCCGATCAGACCAGGTGCGATTGCATTGACCCGGACATGAGGTGCCAGTGAGAGTGCCATGGCACGGGTGAGACCAACCACACCGCCCTTCGACATCGAGTAATTGAACTGGCCAAAATTACCCAGGTAGGCGCGAGAGGCGATGTTCACGATCGACCCGCCGTCCGACATGAGTTCGCCCAGGGCAGTGGAGAGACGGAAGACGGCGCCCAGATTGACGTCGAGGACAGCACCGAAATCCTCGTCGGTCATGTTGATCAGCCGAGCATCGCGTGTGATCCCGGCATTGTTGACCAGGCCCACCAGGGGGGCACCGGCCTCTTCGACCGCCGACCTCACTGCGCCGACCCCGTCTTCGGCGGTGAGGTCGACCTGCACCGGAACGATCTCCGCGCTGGCCAGACCGAGCGCTGGAGCCATGTCGACACCGATCACCGTGAACGACGGGTTGGCCGCCAGACGCTCGGCAATGGCCCGCCCGATGCCTCGCGCCGCGCCGGTGACCACGATCGAACCGTTCAGGGCAGGGCCTTTCCGAGATGGCCGGGGCCCAGACGGATCAGCTCACCGGTCACCCCGTGAGAGTCGAGCATCCAAGTCGCCCATCGCTGCACCTCTTCGCGTGGGGCGTCGTCGAAGGCAATGACATTCGCAGTCCAGCCCTTGCTTGCCCCCTCGATGGCTGCGGTTCTGGCGGCGGACAGCAACCCGGCAGCCACCATGGCGTTGCCGGCCCCTCGTCGTCCCAAGAGGTCGTCGTGGCGGACCACGTACACGAACGACTCCTCCGCCTGCGCAGCACGGCGACTCATGTGGAAGGCCCGGATCAACTCGGCCTTCACCTCGCCCCAATCATCACCCACCGGCTGGGCGTGATGGATGTTCACGACACCACGGCCCTTCCTTCGGCGATCATCGACTCGATCGTCTCATCGTCGACACCCATCTCATGCATGAGCTGGCGGGTGTGCTGTCCCAGCTTCGGGGGCAGTGCATCGGATTGCGACTGACCACCGTCGATGCGGAGCGGCGATCCGGTGGTGCGTACGTGGCCAGCCGCCGGGTGCTCGAACTCCACCAGCATCCCGTGGTGACGGGACTGGGGGTCGTCGAAGGCCTCGGCGATGGTGAGCACGCGTCCCACCGGGAGCCCTGCGCCATCCAGGAGCTCGATCCAGTGCTCCACCGCCTCCGTCTTGAAGATACGGGACAGCTTGCGTGTCAGCGAGGCCTGGTTGGTCATTCGTGTCTCGTTGTCGGGGAAGTCATTGGCCAGGTCTGGCCGTTCCAATGCGTCGCACAGCAACTCGTAGTGACGATCGGACACGATGGCCAGGGCGAAGTGACCGTCTGACGCCTCGAACACCTGATTGGGGGCGAGGAAGGGGCTGGCAGTCCCGGTGCGCTCCGGCTGGCGGTGGGTGGCGAAGGCAATGGCGTTCCACCCCGATTGCACGGCCATGACGCCGTCACGCAACGAGATGTCGATGCGACGGCTTCGTCGTGGGTGCTCGGCGAGGGCTGCACTGATGGCCAGGGCGGTGTTGGTACCCGCGAGGTAGTCACCAATCGGCGTTGCAGTCTTCCGGGGCCCGTCCTTGGGAGCACCCGAGACAGAGATCATGCCCGACTCGCCTTGGAAGATGATGTCGATGCCAGGGCGACTGGCGTAAGGCCCACTGGAGCCGAATGCCGAGATCACGGCATAGATGACCCCGGGATTCAGGTCCCGGCATCGCTCCTCCCCGAGCCCGAGTCGCTCCATCGCACCGTACCGGAGGTTGTTGAGAACCACATCAGCCTTGCGGACCAGGTTGTCGAGAACTCGTTTCGACACCCAGTCCTTGGTGTCGAGGGCAATCGACTCCTTGCCACGGTTGACGGCCATGAAGAACACGGACTCACCCTTCTGATAGGGCCCGAACTGACGTCCGAGATCGCCGGCCCGTGGCTCGACCTTGATGACCCTGGCCCCCAGGTCGGCCAGCAACATCGCGGCGTAGGGAGCGGCGATCAGGTTTCCGAACTCGACGACGACGACGCCGTCGAGAGGAGCATCAGACACGCTCGATGACCACTGTGATGCCTTGCCCCACCCCGATGCACATGGTGGCCATGCCATATCGATCCCGCCGACGCACCAGCTCATGCAGCAACGTCACCAGGATCCTTGCCCCAGACGCGCCGAGCGGGTGACCGATGGCGATGGCACCGCCATTGACGTTCACCGTGTCGGGGTTGAGGCCGAGCAGACGCATGCAGGCCACGCTCTGGGAGGCGAACGCCTCGTTGATTTCGATGAGATCGAGGTCACCGACGGTAATGCCCGCCCGGACCATGGCTTTTTCCGAGGCCGGCACCGGACCGATGCCCATGACGTCGGGATGGACCCCGGCCGCCCCGGAGGAGACGATCCGAGCCAGTGGGGTCAGCCCATGCTCATCGAGACCGGTCTCGGTGGCCAGAAGCAGGGCGGCGGCACCGTCGTTCATCGGTGACGAGTTCCCTGCCGTCACGCTGCCGCCTACTTTGAACACCGGCGGCAACTTGGCAAGGATCTGCAATGAGGTGTCTGGTCGCGGGCCCTCGTCCCGGGCGACGGTCACCGTCTTGCGTCGCTTGAGATCTGTCGGGACCTCGATCGATTCGATCTCATCATCGAATCGCCCGGCCTCCACGGCCGCCAGAGCCTTGTGATGGCTGCTCAAAGCGAATACGTCCTGATCCTCGCGGCTTACGTCGTACTTGTCGGCAACCACCTCCGCGGTCATGCCCAGGCTGATCGGTGGGTAGAGACGCTCCATCTCGGGGTTCACCAGTCTCCACCCGAGCACGGTGTCGGCCGAGTCGGGCATCCCGGTGGCGAAACCCCTCTCCGGTTTAGTGATCACATAGGGTGCGCGGCTCATCGACTCCGAGCCCCCTGCGATCATCAGGTCGCCCCATCCGTCGTTGAGAGCGTGCTTCGCCGACACCACGGCCTGCAAGCCGGAGCCGCAGAGCCGATTCACCGTTGCCCCCGGAACCTCGATCGGGAGCCCGGCGAGCAAACCCGCCATCCGCGCCACGTTGCGATTGTCCTCACCCGCCTGATTGGCGGCACCCCACTGGATGTCCTCGATCGCCATCGGATCGATGTCCGGGTTCCGTTCCAGAAGACGACGCACGGCATGAGCCGCCAGGTCGTCGGGACGCATCAGGGCCAGTTGTCCCCCGAGCCTTCCCATGGGGGTGCGGCAGCCGTCAACGATGTATATGTCACTCATCGCCCCCCAATGATGGTCGATCTTGCCTCCTCGAGGGGCCAAACCAGGGACCAAACCACGCTCCCAACCACGCTTCTGTGTCGAAGAGTCGGCCACAGCCCCCACCTTGCTGGCACAGAACGGGCTCGGTAGTCGGGACCACTACGGTTCGCGTGATGGAAAAGCCCGATCAACTGCACTTCACGGAGTCTCCGGAGGCCAACCGTCTACTGGCCCGCGACGGCTTGGCGGTGCTCCTCGGGATGCTGTTGGACCAGCAGTTCCCCATGGAGCGAGCGTTCTACGGTCCCCAGTTGCTGAGAGAGCGACTCGGCGAGGACCTCGACGAGGAGCGACTGGCCAACTACGACCCTGAGGCGCTCGCCCAGATCTTTCGCGGACCACCCGCCATCCATCAGTACTGGTCTGCGATGTCGAAACGGGCCCAGGCGATGTGCCAGGTCCTGGTCGATGAGTACGACGGTCGGGCCGAGAATCTGTGGGAAACGGCCGATTCGGGTGCCGAGCTGTTGAAGCGGCTCAAGGCTCTTCCCGGGTTCGGGAACGACAAGTCGCGGATCTTCATAGGGGTGCTGGGCAAACGGCTCGGTGTCCGTCCCGAGGGTTGGGAGGAGAAGGCTGCCGACTGGCCCAGTGTGGCCGATGTGGCCGCATTTGCCGACGTCGCGCTTCTGCGAGAGCAGAAGAGAGCCATGAAGGAGGCCAAAAAGCGCTGAAGTCTCCTCAATTATCTGACGATCTCTGCCGATACAGAAACCTCAGAGAGGGTCAGACATTGGACGGACAGATGCATCTCTCGGGCCAGCTCTCCGACTGGACCATCAACGACCTGCTCAAGATCATGCAGGTGACCAAGAAGACAGGCTCACTCGACATCGACGGAGAGCGACGGGGACGCATTCACTTCCGCGAGGGCTCCGTGACCGGTGCCGAGCTGTCTGGGGCCAAGGGAAGCTACCTCGGGTCCGACCGCGGGGCTATTGCTGACATCCTCTATGTCCTTTCAACACTCGAGTCAGGATCATTCGCCGTCGGCGCTGCCGACGGCCCGGACAACGCAGGTCTGTCAGTCGAGGAGATAGTCGAGGAGGTCGAGGCCCTCCGCTCTCTGGAAGGCGAGGTCATCGATGCCGGGCTGTTTGAAGCACCCGGGGTCCGGTTGGTGAGCGAGCTCGAGGAGGCGATAACGATGGAACCGGCCGACTGGCAGGTTCTGGTGTCGCTGGTACAGCCGTTCACCTTCGACTACCTGGAGTCTCAAGTCGGTCGTGGGGGTGCGGTCCGAATCTTCCACACCTTGCACCGGTTGGGCGTGGCCGAGGCCATTGCGGGCGACGACGAATCCGAATGGCTCGATCGTCTCGCCGACGGTCTGGCCCAGGAGTCATCCGAGCCCACCTGGTTGGAGCAAGTCACTGAGGACAGCCGGGCCAAGCACGCTGCTCCGGCCGCCGAGAAACCGGTGCCGATGGTCGAGGAAGAGGCGGTGCCCCCGGCCGAGGACGAAGCGGTGCCCGCCGAGGCGGAGACGGTGGATGCGCTTGCGCAACGGGAATCGACAGCCGAACCCGAGCCCCCGGCCGCCAAGGAGCGTATCGTCGATCCGGCCGGCGTTCGTGGTGTCTCCGCACCCGCCTCGACGACACTCACCGACGGTGTCTACGACGAGATTCGCCGTCTTCGCAGCAAGGTCGCCGAGAAATAGCCGCCCACCGGTGCTCCACGTCCGGGGGAGTGCGTTTCTTCGAAACTCCCACCTTGCATAACGGTAGCCTCGCTCCGCCATGGCAACGCGGAGCTCGTGGAAGCCAGATCATCCTCTGCTGATAGGGCTCGCCGGCGGTTCGGGCTCGGGCAAGACAACCATTGCCCAGGGGATCGTCGAGCGACTCGATGGCAAAGTGGCTCTCCTCCATCACGACGCTTACTACCGCCACCTTCTCGATCTGAGCTTCGACGAGAGGACACGGGTCAACTACGACCACCCGCATTCTCTGGAGACCGAGCTGCTCATCGAGCATCTGCAGAAGCTGCGGTCTGGTCTGGCCATCGATCATCCCGTCTACGACTTCTCAGCACATCTGAGGTCTGCCGAGACGCTCCGCATCGAACCGGCACCAGTCGTTGTGGTGGAGGGGATCCTCGTCCTATCCGAGCCCTCGCTTCGGTCGGAGCTCGATTTGAAGATCTTCGTCGACACCGATCCTGATCTGCGTCTGGCTCGTCGGCTGCAGAGAGATCTCTCTGAGAGAGGGAGGACCGTGGAGTCGGTGATCGTGCAGTACCTCGCGACAGTGCGACCCATGCATCTCGAGTTCGTGGAGCCGTCGCGTCGCTTCGCCGATCTGATCATCCCCGAGGGCTACAACCCGGCGGCAGTAGCCACCGTGGTCGAATTGATCCGCTCCCGCCTCGTTTGAGCGTCCCAGAAGCCGGATAATTCCGCCTTCTGGCCGGTGATTGGTTGCATCGGGATGAGCCCGACCCATTCAACCGCTCGACCACTCTTGACGACCGTCGAGCAACCCATGCGGTCGCTGCTCGAGAAGGCGTCCTCGAGCATGATCTTGGCATGCTGTCCGCGTCGACTTCGAGTTCGAGCAGCGGGGTCCAAGTCCATCGGATCGAAGGTTACTGCGGTCTTTAGACTCGGCTCGTGAGCAAACGATCGAGTGTGGCCGTTGTCGGCGTGGGTGCGATGGGTGAGGCGCTGGTCTCGGGTTTGAGGGCCGCCGGCTGGGAGCCGGAGGAGATCACCCTGTGTGTTCGTCGGAGGGAGCGGGCCGACGAGCTGGCACAGCAAACCGGCTGTGCCGTCTTCCTCGACCCGGCGGGGGCCGTCAAAAACCGTGATGTCATCGTGGTGGCGGTCAAGCCTCGTGATGTTCCTGAGGTGCTCAAGAGCCTCGCCGGGCAGGTTGCCCACACCCAGACCATCCTGTCCCTGGCTGCCGGAGTCACGACCCAGGCATATGAGACGCAGCTGGGAGCGGTGCCCGTGGTTCGGGCCATGCCCAATACGCCGGCGTTGGTCCGGGAGAGTGTCACCGGGGTGGCACCGGGTAGTCACGCCGGCACCGATCATCTCGACCATGCTCGTGAGATCCTGGGCGCGGTGGGCACGGTTCGCGTCATGGAGGAATCTCTGCTGGATGCGGTCACGGCCGTTTCCGGGACCGGTCCGGCCTATGTGTTCCTCCTCGCCGAGGCACTGACGGAAGCCGCCATGCGGGAGGGGCTTCCTCGGGACGTTGCCGAGAACTTCGTGCACCAGACCATCCGCGGGGCGGGTCACCTCCTCACCGACACGTCCAAGAGCCCGGCACGTCTTCGCTATGAGGTGACGTCGCCTGGTGGCACCACCGCGGCGGCGATGCACGTACTCGAGGAGAAGGGTTTCCGGGCTGTCGTGGAGGACGCGGTTCGTGCCGCAGCCATCCGGGCCCGGGAGCTGGGAGGTGGCACCTCCCAGGAAACGGGGGGAGGTGCCAGCCAGGAGCCGGGAGCCGGCGTCTGAGCCTGTTGATTGGGCTTGACGTCGACCTTGGTTGAGTTCGTACCGTTTCACCCATGGAGTTGGATCATGACTGGCTGGCGGCTCGGCGCACCATTGATCTGACCACATATGGTCGGAGGACCGGCACACCGCGCCGGATCGAGATCTGGTGGTTCCGTGTGGACAACCGCTTCGTCATCACCGGGACTCCCGGTCCTCGTGATTGGTTGGCCAATGTTCACGCCACGCCGGAAGTCATCATCCATGTCGATGGTCTCGACATCGAGGCCAGGGCCACACCGGTCACCGATCCCGTCTTCCGACGCCGGGTGTTCACCCAACCAGCCACCAATTGGCACTCAACCCAAGAAGAGCTAGACCGACTGGTGACCGCCGCACCCATGGTGGAGATCCACTTCGCCGGTTGAGATTGGACATACCATCCCTACGGTGTCGGATGGGCACCGTGACTTCGAGACGCTGATCGGCCCCGACAAGCGACGCATACCCCGTCCCCGAGGTCTCGGAGCCTGGATGGCGGCAATCGCCATCGTCATTCTCGGTGGACTGGTCATCCTGTGGCCCAGCGAACTGCCCGATCTCGACCTGAGCCAGATCGGATTCGCCGAGGAGGTAGTCCGTGCCGAGGTGGTCCTGGCCACGGGCGGTCCTTGCTCCTACGCGGCCGACCTCGACTGCCACCTCTACGAGCTGACACTTGTCGAGGACCCGGTCGGGGACATCGCCATCCTCGAGTTCCCCGACGAGCGGGGCCAGCCGAGGCTGACTGAGGGCGACACCGTCTTCCTCGCCGTCATCATCTTCGACGACGGCAGCGTCGACTACCAGTACGCCGGCAAAGACCGCCAGTGGCTTCTGTTGGTCCTGACCCTGGCATTCGGCCGCTGTCATCGGGTTGGGGCGTATGCGTGGTGTGGCGGCGCTGGTGGGGCTGGCTGTGAGCGTGGCGATTCTCCTCTGGTTCATCCTCCCTGCCATAGTCGCCGGCGAGGACGCGGTGCTGGTCGCCTTGGTGGGCGGAGGAGCGATAGCGCTGGTCTCGTTGTATCTGGCGCACGGATACAACCCGCTCACACATGTTGCCGCCCTCGGCGCCTTCTTCGCACTGGTTCTCACCACGGCCCTCTCCTGGATGGTTCATAGCAGTCGCCGACTTCTCCGGCTTGACCTCTAGAGGAGTCGTTCTTCCTGCTGGCCATCCCGGATCTGGACCTCGGTGGGCTTCTACTCGCCGGAATCGCGTTGGGGGCCATAGACGCCTTGGACGATGTCACCGTCACTCAAGCATCAGCGGTTTGGGAGGTACACGGCGCAAACCCCTCGCTGGAGGCCCAGGCCCTGTACGAGTCTGGCCTGCGTGTAGGTCGTGACCACATCGTCTCCACGGTCAACACCCTTCTCCTGGCCTATGCGGGTGCCTCCCTGCCGTTGTTGATCTTCTTCACTCTCGCCGACCAGTCCTTCGGGCTCATTGCGAGCTCGGAGATCGTTGCCGTGGAGATCGTTCGCACCCTCATCGGCTCGATGGGGCTGGTGGCCGCGGTGCCCATCACGACGTGGCTCAGCTCTCGAGTCGTGAAAAGGGAGGTGGCCGCGGGCTAGTGGCCTGGAAGGACCATCCTCTCCGCACCACATGAGGCTTCGCTGACTCGACCCATACCTACACTCGCCGCCCATGGCCGATGTTCGCCGTCCAACAGCTGCCCGGGTCCTGGAGGCGTTGGGCGTCCTCTCGGCGATCGGCACTCTCACGCTCGGAGTCCTGGGCACGCTCCCCCAACATCCGCACTTCGAGATCGGAAGGGAAGTGTTCGGGAACATCCCGGATGCGATGGTCTTCGTCTTCTACGTCGCCCTCGCCGTCTTTCTCTGGCTCACGTTCCATCTCTTCGCCCAGCGGGCCACGAGCTGGCAGCAAGGTGGCGCCGACCCCCGGGTCGGTCACTGGGGTGACCGGCTGAAGGGTCTCTATCACGGTCTCTCCATGAGGACCGTGATGCGTGACCGGCGGGCCGGCGTCATGCACTCGATGATCTACTACGGCTTCGTGATCCTCTTCCTGGGGACCGTCACGCTGGAGATAGACCACCTGCTCCCCTCCAACCTCAAGTTCCTCCAGGGTGTGATCTATCAGGGGTACTCGGCGGTCCTCGACCTGGCTGCCCTGGTCTACCTCGGTGGTCTGGCGCTGGCCGTCGCCGGGCGCTATCTGGTCCCTACCTGGCGCATACGCTCGAAGACCAAGCCCGAAGATGGTCTGATTCTCACGGTGCTCGTGGTGATGGGTGTGACCGGGTTGTTGACCGAAGCGGCGCGCATCGCGCTGGTTGGTCGTCCCGACTTCGAGGCCTGGTCATTCATTGGATATCCCCTGGCTGCCATGTTCGAGGGATCGACGGCGGGAGACTGGCACCGTTTCCTCTGGGTGACTCACGTCGCTTCGTTCGTCGCATTCCTGATCGCTCTCCCGGTGACCAAGTTGCGTCACATGGTCACATCGCCCGCCGACCTCTTCTTGTCGGCTCAGGCTCGCCCCAAGGGCGCCATGCGGCCCGTGCCCAACCTCCTCGAGGCCGAGGACGTAGAGAGTGTCGGGGCCAGCCTGGCCACCGATCTCACCTGGAAGCAGATCTTCGACACCGATGCCTGCACCTTGTGCGGGCGCTGCACCTCGGTGTGCCCGGCGAACATCACGGGCAAGCCCCTCGACCCCCGGGAGATCGTGCTCAAGTCGGGCGAAGTGGCAGCGTCGCTTGCCGGTGTTGCCGCCCCGGTCTCGACAACTGCAGTACTCGATGGGGCCGGTTCGTTGTTCGACCGAATCCGACCCGAGGAGGTGTTCGCCTGCACCACCTGCAGGGCATGTGACGAGATCTGCCCGGTGAACATCGAGATCGTCGACCGCATCCTCGACATGCGTCGCTATCTGACCCTCATGGAGTCGGAGTTCCCGACCGAGTTGGGCAAGGCGTTCGTTGCCATGGAGAACCAATCCAACCCGTGGGGCTTGAGTCAGCAGGCGCGGGCCGACTGGACCTCGGAACTGGACTTCGAAGTCCCTGTTTTCGGACAGAACGGAAAGACGACCGCTGACTATCTATGGTTTGTCGGTTGCGCCGGGTCGTTCGATGATCGGAACACTGCGGTTTCGGTTTCCCTTGCTCGACTTCTCCACCAGGCCGGGATCGACTTCGCCATCCTCGGCCAGCGCGAGCTGTGCAACGGAGACGCGGCCCGTCGCTCGGGTAACGAGTTCGTCTTTCAACAACTGGCCCTGCAGAACATCGAGACATTCTCCGAACTCGGGGTGAGCAAGATCATCACCCAATGCGCTCATTGCTTCAACACGCTGGGCAACGAGTACCACCAGTTCGGAGGGGAGTATGAGGTCGTCCACCACAGCCAGCTCCTCGCCGAGTTACTGGCCCAAGGCCGGATCTCCGAGCCCCGAAAGCAGAACGGCGAGGTGAAGAAGATCGCCTACCACGATGCTTGCTATCTGGGTCGGCACAACGATGTGTACCTGGCTCCGCGCAATGTGGTGGGAGGGTCGGGGAACGAGGTCGTCGAGATGCCGAGACACGGAACCCGTGCCCTGTGCTGCGGAGCGGGTGGTGCCCGATTCTGGATGGAGGAGCAGACAGGCAAGAAGGTCAGCAACGAGCGTGCCGAGGAGGCTCTGGCGACGGAGGCAGATGAGATCGCGGTCGCCTGTCCCTTCTGCCTGGTCATGCTGGATGATGGGGTCAAGGAGCTGGGTCGGGACGATGTCCCGGTACGCGACATCGCCATGATCCTCGCCGAGGGTCTCTAGTGCTTCGGCTCGTGCCATGGCCTACCGAGACACACTCCCCGCAGCCTTCCTCCCATTGATTCTGCTGGCCCTCAGCGGATGTGTCGCCGTAGCCGACTCCCCATCCCCGACCGACCCACCACCCTCGACGACCACCACCTCCGTCCCCTCGACCACCACCACGACGATCAGCGTCTCCGACGGTCTGTCCAACTTTCGGGCTTGTCTCATGGAGCAAGGAGTTTCGATCGATGAGGTTCCCCTCGACGGCCTGGGCAGACCACAGATGACCAAAGCTCTGGATCAGCTCGACCTCGGACAGCGATCGGTCTTGAACGCACTCGATGCCTGTGGCCCTGAACTGGTGTCGGGGGCTCTCGATCTCTCCTCCGATCCCGAGTTGCGAACCTTGGTTCTGGCCCGCCTGCATGAGTTCGCATCGTGTGTGCGAGCAAACGGGAGCGTTCGCTTCCCCGATCCGGATCCCGATTTCAACGGTGTCGGTTCACCCTTCGACGTGAACAGAGTTCCCTGGACCGACCCTGCCTTGGCGGACGCGGTGACGGTGTGCAGCCCACCGCTCGGGTCGAATGCGACCTGATCTGCCATTCGGTGTTGGATCTATGGTTATGAAGGTCGTGAATGGCCTCGAGGCTCGACAATGATGCCAACACTTGCTCACCCGACACCGGTCATAGTCCCCGACACCGACGAAGACCTCGGCATCGACCGTCCCTGGCAGGTGATCGTCTGGAACGATCCGGTGAACACCATGAGGTATGTGGTCTACGTGCTTCGCAAACTGTTTGGCTACGACGAGGTGAAGGCAACCGATCTAATGCTGCAGGTGCATCACGAAGGTCGAGCCATAGTCTCCGACGGCCCACGCGAGAAGGCCGAGCTCGACTGTTTCCGTCTCCACAACCACGGTTTGTGGGCCACCATCGAGCAATGAGTCACTTCAAGAACGTGCGCGGGGGGATACGTGTCGATTTGTCAGCCGAAGAGCGAGCCTTCCTCGGTGACGTCTTGCCGCTTCTCGCCGGTCTCGGCTCGGTGGGGAGCGACCCGGCCGCGGACCGGCTCCAAGTGCCCGTCTATCTCGATGATCCAGAGGCCAATGAGGAGTGGTGGCGTCTGATGGGTCGAGAGCTGACCGCAGCTCGCCGCGAGGATCGCAATGTCTTCGAGAGGGTGGTCGCCTCGGAAGCAGTCACCACAGTGAGCAACGAAGAGGCCGACGCCATGCTTCGGGTTCTCAATGAGGCGCGTCTGGCACTGGGTGCGAGGCTCGGCATCGATGTCGAGGCCGACCACGACGAGCTTCCGGAGCACAGCCGGCAGGTGATGGACTACCTGGGGTGGATTCAGGAAGAGTTGACCGTGGAGCTGACACGGGCGCTGTGACGCACCGACCGCATGATGTGTAGGTTCGCGGGCTGGAAGCCCGTTCCCTGGCGAGGATCCGGGATTGGAGGTCGACTTGGAAGGTGACCGCATAGCCGGCCTTAGGAGCCGAAGTGGCTCTCTCATCTCTGTCTATGCGGCCCGGCCCAGTCCCGGTGGGTTCGCTGCATTGCTGTCCGAGTTGGTCAAGCCCATCAGGGAGCGGTCCGAATCTCTCGACCGGCGGGTACAGAAGAGCATCCGTGCCGACACCGAGCGTATTCACGATCTCGCCGATCAGCTCGAGATCGACGCCGCCCCCGGATACGCCATATTCGCCTCGGAGATGGACAACACCTTTGTCCTCGAGCCTCTCGACTACCCGGCGCCCAACATATCGACCATCGGGCCCCGGCCCTATCTGCGACCGCTGAGAGCCTCTCCGCGCTCTCTCCGGTGCGGAATCATGCTGGCGGACAGGGCATTGGCACGTACCTTCGTCGCCGTGGAGGCCCACATCGAAGAGATCGAGAGCCAGATCGATGCAGACCTCGGTAACCGGAAATGGGGCGGATTCGCCGGTTACGAGGAGCACACGGTGCGGGCACGCGCCGAGGAAGTGACGACCAAAGTCTGGCGGGAGGCCGGGGAACGGCTCCTGGACAGGCACAAGGACCGTCCTTTCGACTACCTGGCCATCGGCAGTCACGACGAGACCATCGACGAAATCGCCCGCACTCTCCACCCCTATCTCGCTCGACTGCCGAGCACCACCTTCACCGCCAATCCGCAGACGATGACTCTCGCCAACCTGCGCTCACAGGTGGCATCGATGCACGCAGAGATGAGAAGGAATCGGCAAGAGGCCTTGGCGGGGCGGGTGTGCGACACGGCGTGGTCCGGCGGCAACGCCTTGCTCGGATTGCAGGAGGTGATCGGCGCCGCCAACACCCAAGCCATCGACACACTGGTGGTGGCCGGACAATTCACCCGACCCGGGGCCATTTGTGACAACTGCGGACATCTCACTCGCGAGGGGGGCTCCTGTCCCGTATGTGGCCGTGAGTTGTTTGCCGTCGACGACATCGTGGGTGCGATCATGGACGCCACCGTGGCCGGCGGGGGGAAGGTGTTCCAGATCGATGTGGCCTCCCCCCTCGATCGTCAGGGTGTCGGCGCCCTCACCCGTTTCCCGGTGGCCGTCTGACTGGGCGGTAGTGTCGAAACTCATGTCCACCGCCGCCGTGATCCTGGCTGCCGGAGGCTCGAAGCGGCTCGGTCGGGCGAAGCAGCTGGAGCCTTGGGGTGACACCACGCTGCTGGGTCACGTGGTGGCCCGGACCTTTGAGTTCCCGGTTGACGAGGTATGGGTGGTGATCGGCAGCGATGCCGATCGGATTCTGGGAGAGGCCGATCTCGGGGAGGCCTACGTCATCGAGAACCTGGAGTGGGATGAGGGCATTGCTTCGTCGTTGCGGGTTGGTCTCGACGCCCTCACCCGGCTCTCGCGGTGCGACCAAGCGCTCATCGTGATCGGAGATCAACCAGATGTCGCGGTGGAGACGGTGGCTGAGCTGCTCGAGTCTCACGCTCGGGCGGGGAAGCCGGTCACCATCCCGAAATATCGATATAGCTGGGGAAACCCGGTGGTCGTCGATCGATCACTGTTCGGTCGTCTCATGTCGCTGGAGGGAGACGAAGGGGCCAAGCGTCTCTGGCAGGCCCATCCGGAGTGGGTCAACGAGGTGTGGTTCTCGGAGTCGGCTCCCCGTGACGTCGACACCGAAGCGGACATAGCCGAGCTGCGTCCACGCCACTCCGCGTGAAACCTGATGATGTCGGTGGTCTATATTCGGGTCACCGGACTGTTGCTTTAAGAAGGGCGAGATGGCGCGGATCGATCAAGTCGCAGGTATTGATCAACGAAGAGCCACCAAGCTGCGCAAGGCAGGTGTTCGGACCAGCAAGGCCCTCATAGAGTGTGCTTCCACCCGACGAGGTCGTACCCAACTCTGCAAGCTGACCGGTCTCAGTCCCAAGGACCTCCAGCTTTGGGTTCACCATGCTGACCTGCTGCGGGTCCGCGGTGTAGGTGCCGAGTATGCGTCGCTGCTGGTAGCGGCCGGCGTCGACACTCTTCGAGATTTGCGTCGACGCAATCCGACGGCGCTACTGGCCAAGATCATCGGCATGAACGGCGCACGCAAAGTGGTGGACAGACTTCCCACGGAGTCGATGGTTGAAGGCTGGATCGCTGCTGCAGGAGCTTTGGAGCCGTCCATAAGCACATGAGGAAGGGGGCCCGCGGCGGGCCCCCTTCCTGTGAGGAGGAGTGAGCTCAGGAAGTCTGGGCCTTGGTGGCCTCTGACTCCGCCGAGCTCTTCTTCGCAGCCGTCGACGACTTGGTCGTCTGGGCAGCCGAAGTCTTGTTAGCCGGCTTCTTGGCAGCCGTGCTCTTAGCGGCCGGCTTGACAGCAGCCGGCTTCTTGGCCGGCTCGGCCGGGGCGGCCTCCTCGGCCTGCTCCCCAACCTTCTCCGCTGCCTTCTCGGGGCGGAAAGAAGTGCGCCAGGTGGCCAGCATGTCCTCGAGTTGATCGCGTAGCTTGCTCACCTGTTCCTTGGCCTGGTCGAGATCGACCTTCGAGGAGATCTCCTCTACGACCTTGCCCTCGCTGATACGGGAGACGACCTTCTCTCCTTCGACGGCCCAACCGTCGATGGCCTTGCTGGCCGCTTGGGTGTAGTTGGTCTTCTCTTGGGAGACTTTGCCTTTGAAAACGCTCACCTGATCGCCGACCTTGCGTGCGGCGACCACCGGGGCGCCCACCGCGGCATACAGAACGCTCTTAGTCTGCATCTCTACTCCTGTTCGTTTTCGTCCACTCCGGGAGATCCGTTGGATCCAACCAACGCCCGGTACATATCGAGCAGCACCCTCTTTTGCTCGCCGGTGAGGCGCTCGTCACTGTCCAGTGCCTCGAACACCGACGGTGGCGGCAACTCCTCGTCGATCAGACCAGCTCTTCGATACAGAGAGTTGGCCGAGATCTCGAGGGCCCGCGACAGACTCTTGAGAATCTCGGCTGAGGGCTTGCGTATCCCTCTCTCGATCTGGCTGAGATACGGATTGGATATCTCCGCCTTCTCGGCCAGACGCCGGAGTGAGAGATTGGCCCGCTCACGTTGAGCTCTTATGAACTCGCCCAGATCGCTGTGCTTGCTCTCGTTCATCTACAGTAAGCATATAGCAAGCAGCTAACAATTGCAAGCACTTCCTAACGGCCTCTGCACCGTTTCTCGAAGGACTGTTGCGTGACGGGTGATATCCGGCACGAAATGGTTTTGCTATCAGCTAACGGTGGTTCCAAAGAGTCGGCCGATGCCCCAAGCCATCAGGCCGCCAACCCCGGCCACCATCATGTTCTCCAGCCCGGAGCGCAACCAGGACGTCTTGGCCACGTACGCCTTCACCACTCCCACCAAGAACAGCCCCAGCAATGAGAGCAGGGTGGCGATGGCGAGCCCCACGCTCACCTGGGTCACGAAGACGAAGGGGAGGATGGAGGGGAGCGAGCCGACCAGGAAGAGACCGCCGGACGCGGCCATTGCGGTATACGGCGATCGGCGCTCGGAGTCGACCACCCCGAACTCGAGGGCGGCCATCGCGTTCAGCAGCGCCTCGTCGTTGTCCTCAAAGGCCGCAATGACCCCGTCGATGTCTGTCGCATGGACCCCCATGTCGGTGAAGAAGCCGCGGAGCTGGTCGAGCTCCAATTCCCGGAAGTCGCGGATGTGGGTCCGTTCCAGCGTCAACTCGGCCTCGAATACCTCATCTTGGGACTTGGTCGCCAGATACTCACCAGCCGCCATCGACACCGCACCGGCAATCGCCCCGGCCACCGCAGTGAGGATCACCTGGTTACGGTCGAGCCCACCACTCACGACACCGACAACCAGCAGGAAGATCGATACCAGCCCGTCATTGACCCCGAGGATGATGTCTCGCCAGTACTGACGGCTCTCGCCGATATGCGGCGTATATCCCTTGGGGTGCTGTTCTTGGACGGCCATCGGTCCCCCGATGGTAAACCGGGTGCGGCGAGGGGGTCATAACCGCACCACCAGGCGATGATCAGGGTGAGGTCAGATGTGCCCGAGGAGACCTAGCAAGGCGGCGAGACCAGCATGGATGCCGACCCCGATGGCCTCGTCGGGCAGGGTGAAAGAGGAGGAGTGGAGGTCGCCACCCCCGGACGCAGACCCCAAGCGAAGAAGCGCACCCGGGGTCACCGTCAGGTAGTTGGAGAAGTCCTCACCCCCCATCGAAGTCTCAGTGCCGACCACGGTGCCTTCCCCGAGAACGGCTTCAATGGCTCGACCTGCGGTGAAGACCAGGCGCTCGTCATTGACGACAGGGGCGATCCCTTGGTGGTAGTCCAGGGTGTACCTTGCCCCGCTCGTGGCGAGGGTCGAGCTCAAGGTCTTGTCCAGCAACGACGGCAGAACGTCCCAGAGATCGGCGTCGAGTGTGCGGACGGTTCCTCTGAGGACGACTTCGGTGGGGATCACATTGGCAGCGTCACCACCGTGGATGGAGCCAAACGCAATTACGAGAGGTATGCGGGCATCGACCGTGTTCCGAATCGCAGAGGGCAGTTCGCCGGCGACCCGGGCCGCTGCACTGATCAGGTCGACCGTCTTGTGTGGTCGCGAGGTGTGCCCCCCGGGTCCGTGCAGCGTGATCGTGAGACTGTCGGAGCTGGCGGTGATGGGCCCGCTCCGGGCACCGATCTTGCCCACCACCAGGGTGGGATCGACGTGGAATGCAAGCAGGCCAGACAGACCGTCGACCAGCCCTTCGGCCACCAACTCGATGGCGCCACCCGGGTTCGACTCCTCTGCCGGCTGGAAGAGCACGCGCACCCCCATGGGCGGCTCGAGCCGGCTCAGCACCACTGCGATCCCGGCGGCGATTGCGGTATGGGCGTCGTGCCCACAAGCGTGCATCCAGCCCTCTATGTGCGATCGCGGATCATTGTCCATCGGTTCGCGGATGGGGAGTGCATCGAGGTCGGCCCGGAACCCGATGCGGGGGCGGTCTCCCACGTCGACCCAGCCACCTGTCTTTGGGTGACGACCATTGAACTCGACACCGCGACGGGTCACGAACCTACGGACCAGCTCGGTTGTTCGGTGTTCGTTGTGTGCCGGTTCCGGTTGCTGGTGGAGCAGACGGCGCAAGTCGACCGCATGTGGGGTGATCTCCTCCACCAGCCCCGCCAGCTCCTCCAGGCCGGGCATGTGGCCAGAGACTACCCGGGCTCACTCACTCATAGAAGAGTGACTCGAAGGTGCGCCGGGCACGTCTGGTGTTCCGGCGATACTCCTCACGAAGCTCACTGGTGCGATCCAAACCCAGTGAGGCGGCGAGACGCGCCGCGGCATCTGGATCTGTCGGCAGCGAGTCGGACAGCCGGCCGCTTTGCAAATGAAGACGCAGCCGGACCCTGGTGCAGAAGAGGTAGCTGTCGTGGAGAGCGTTGTATTCGTGGCTGGTCAAGATGCCGGCCCTCCGCAACTCCCAAAGGGCCTCGAAGGTTCCCGTCACCCTCAGCTCATGGACCCTGCCTCCGTGTCTCAGCTGTAGGAGCTGGACCAAGAACTCGACATCGCTCAGACCACCGGGCCCCAGCTTGAGGTGGAAGTCGGGATCCTCTCCTGGCGGGATTCTCTCAGATTCGACACGAGCCTTGATCGACCTGATCTCTCTGACGGCCTCTGAGGGGAGCTCTCGTCGCCAAAGCAGCGGCTCGATGAGGGAGAAGTATTCGGCGGACAGTTGCGGGTCGCCGCCGGCTAGTCGGGCCTTCACCAGTGCCAACAACTCCCAAGGCTCCACCCACTCCGCGTAGTAGCGACGGTAGGCAGCCAAGGACCGGGACAGGGGGCCTTGCCTGCCCTCCGGTCGCAGCTCGGTGTCCAACTCATAGGCCTCTCCGAACTTGCTCGGCTCTGACAGGACGGATCTCATGGCCTGAGCTATGTCCACGCCACGTTCGGCGTGTTGATCCCCGTGGACGTAGATGAGATCTATGTCTGAGCCGTAGGAGAGCTCGCGTCCCCCCCACTTGCCCATCGCGACCACGCAAAACTGGTCGGTCGGTTGCAGGATCATGTGCAGAGCGCCGGACACGGCCACGTCGGCGCCGTCGGACAGAGCATGCAACGTGTCCTGCGAAGTCGCCAAACCCAGGATGTCGCGGGCCGCGATCCGCAATTTCCGCCGACGCACGAATCGTCGGATCGTCCCTATGCGAGCATCGTGGTCGGGTCGGGCCTCCAGGAGACTCAGAAGATGCTCGGTGGCTGTCGCTCCGTCACGTATCTCGGCGATCTTGGTGTCGTCGGCGAGACGCGGGATGAACTCGGGGATGCGGTCGATCAGGTCGCCGACGAGCTTTCCGGTGCCGAGCAGTGTGCACAGACGCTCTCCAGCCAGGGGATTGGTCTGGAGCAGGGTGACCAGGGCGGAGTGATCGGGGGTGTGCGCCAGAAGCAGTCTGAGTTGGGCGAGACCGAGATCAGGATCCGGGGCCCGGGACAGCCAATCGAGCATCAGCGGCAGCGCCTGGTGCATCACCCTCGACCTTCGGCTCAACCCTGCGGTGAGATCGCCCAGAGCCGTGGTGGCAGCCACGACATCCCTGAAGCCGAGTGCCTCCAGTCGAACGGCTGCCTCATCCGGCTCCAGGCGGGCGTCCTCCAGACCCACCAGAGAGTCGAGCATGGGGCGGAAGTAGAGGCGCTCGTGGAGGTCGCGAGCGGTCTCCCGGACCTCGGCCAGTCTCCGGTCGAGCTCTGCAGCAGGGTTGCCGGTGAACCCCATGAGACGCCCCAGCCACTCCCGTCCTTCCTCCGACGTGGGGAGGTCGTGAGTCTGCTTCAGCTCTCTGAGCTGCAGCCGGTGCTCGACGTCACGTAAGAACCCGTAGGCGTCCGCGAGCCGCGTCGCCTCACTCTCTTCGATGTACCCGTGACGCTGTAACGCGGCGATGGCCTCCAGCGTCGACGGAACGCGGAGATCGGCATCGAAGCGGCCATGGACGAGCTGCAGCAGTTGGACGGCGAACTCGATGTCCCGGATGCCTCCCCGTGACCGCTTCACGTCTCGTGAGCTGGCCGTGGCTTCGACCCGTGCCTTGAGCTGCCTGATGCTGCGCAGGGCGTCGGCGTCCAGCCCTTCCTCCCAGATGATGTGGTCGGCCATCTTGCGGAACCGGGCACCCAGGTCCATGTCTCCTGCCGCGGGCCTCGCCTTGAGCAATGCCTGCAGCTCCCATGCCTCTCCCCAGCGTTGGTAGTAGCCGGTGTAGCCGCTGAGGCTCCTCGAAAGAGGCCCGATGCTCCCCTCGGGCCGAAGGTCGGCATCCACATTGAGCACCGGGCCGTCGAAGGTCGGGCTGGACAGCGTCGTCATGAGACGCCCGGCAAGGGCAATGGCCGCAGCCCGGCTCTCCGACTCACTATCGGCGATCGGGTCGTGGACGAACACGAGGTCGATGTCGGAGTAGTAGTTGAGCTCGCGCGCTCCCCACTTGCCCATGGCGATCACCGCGAAGGCGAGTTGGCCGACAATCGGGTGACGATCGGACACCGACTCGGTCGCGGCGTTCAGCTCGTCGGAGACCAGTTGGTCGATGGCGTCCGACAAGCGACGCGTTGCGGTCGTCAGGTCGGCTTCGCCACTGAGATCGGAGGCGACCACTTCGATGAGTGTCCCCTGAACGCGTAGGCTCAGCGGGTCGTCTTCGCCCGGGCCCTGAGCAAGGTGGGGATATCTGGTCAGGGTGGCCGCCAGGGGTGGGCTGGCCTCCTCGAGTAGCTCCATGAGGCGCGTCGTATCGCTCACCGCCGACAGGGTATGACGCTGGCGAAAGGATGGTGCTGGCGTATCGTGTTGTCATATGGCGCTCAAGGTGGCCGGGGCCCAGCTCAACCTCACCGTCGGTGACATTCCCGGGAATGAGCTGCTCATCGCCGACGCCATCGAACGGGCTAGCGCCGCCAAGGCAGATGTCCTCTTGCTGCCCGAATTGGCAATCCCCGGCTACCCACCTGAGGACCTCGTCCTCCGTCGGGATTTCGTGGAAGCCAACATCGCGGCGTTGCGACGGTTGGCGAGGCTCGAAAGCCAACTCACGACGGTGGTCGGGTTCGTCGACTTCGCCACGGGTGTCAGCAGTGGCGCGCTCGACGCCGAGCAGCGTGGCGTGGCCAATGCCGCCGCCGTGCTGGCCGACGGTGACATCCTGGGGATCTATCACAAGGTCCTGCTCCCCAACTACGGGGTGTTCGATGAGGATCGTTACTTCGTGGAGGGTGCGGATCCGGGCCGTGTTTGGCAGGTAGCCGGTGTACCCGTCGGTGTGTCGGTATGTGAGGACATCTGGCTGCCCGACGGACCTCCATCGCAACAGGCGGCGAACGGCGCACGGATCCTGCTCAACATCAATGCTTCCCCATTCCACCGGGGCAAGGCCGGCGACCGCGAGGAGATGCTGAGGACCCGGGCCATTTCTGTCGGCGCTGCTGTCGTCTACCTGAATCTGGTTGGTGGTCAGGACGAGTTGGTGTTCGATGGCGCCTCGGTGGTGATCGGCGCCGACGGAAAGCTCATCCATCGGTCTCCACAGTTCGAGGAAGACTTCTTTGTGGTCGAAGTCCCTGTCGCCGATGAGATCTCTGTTTCAGGTCGCGTCGAGCCACTCCTAGAGCCAACCGAGGAGGTCTATCGCGCTCTCACCACCGGACTCGGCGATTATTGCCGGAAGAACGCGTTCAACGGAGTCGTGATTGGCCTCTCCGGTGGGATCGACTCGTCCTTGACCGCCGTCATCGCCGTCGATGCCCTGGGTGCGGATGCGGTGTGGGGGGTGGCCATGCCTTCCCGATTCTCCTCCCAGCATTCGATCGACGATGCCAGGGCCCTGGCCGCGAATCTGGGGATCAGGTTCGACCTGATCGACATCGACGGCGTCTTTGCCGCTCATCTCGATTCGCTCGCAGACGTCTTCGCCGGCACCGACTTCGGTGTTGCGGAGGAGAATCTCCAGGCTCGCTCAAGGGGTGCCACTCTCATGGCGATCTCCAACAAGCACGGGCCAATGGTGCTGGCCACCGGTAACAAGTCGGAAATGGCCGCCGGTTACGCCACGCTCTACGGGGACATGGTGGGCGGGTATGCGGTCCTCAAGGACGTCTTCAAGGGGCTGGTCTACGAGTTGGCCCGTTGGCGCAACAAGGACGGCGAAGTGATACCGCAGGAGACCATCGACAAGCCGCCGTCGGCAGAGCTGCGACCCAATCAGAGAGACTCGGATTCCCTTCCGCCATACGAGGTTCTCGACGCCATCCTGGAGCGGTACGTCGAGGACGACATGGGCGTCGCCGACATCATTGCCGATGGGTATGAAGCCGATCTGGTCCTGGAGGTGGCCCGTATGGTTGACCGCAACGAGTACAAGCGTCGTCAGGCCGCACCTGGAGTCAAGATCACGACGAAGGCGTTTGGCAAGGACAGACGGCTTCCGATCACCAACCGCTACCGACCACCATCGCCATGATCGGCCAGGTCCTCATCAACGGCCAACCATCGGACGGGAGGATCTCGGTCACGGACTCCTCCGTCTTGCGGGGTGATGGGTGCTTCGAGGTGCTGCGGGCCTACGGGGGCCGGCCATTCGCCGCCACCGAGCACCTGGACCGGCTGGAGCGGAGCGCGGCCGCTCTCGATATCGATCTTCCCGAGCGAGACGACCTCGAAGCCTGGATCAGCAAAGTCTCGGCTGATCTCGGCGATGGGGCGGTTCGGATAGTGGTGACCCGTGGGCCGAGTGTCCCCGGGCTCACCGGTCCTTCCCAAGTGATCGTGTTCGGCCACCCCTTGGAGAGCGACGAATCCCCGGCCCGGCTCTACCCGGTGGAGGCACCCTGGCACGCTGCCGGTATCGACTGGGACCTGGCCGGAGCCAAGATCACCTCTTATGCACCGAACCTGGCGGCTTCGAGAAGAGCGCACAAGAGAGGCTTTGACGACGCTCTCTTGGTCACTGTGGAGGGGGTGGTCCTCGAGGGCCCGACGTTCTCCGTCGCCTGGGTGGTAGACGATGTGCTGGAGACTCCAACGCTCGAGCTGGGGATTCTCGACTCGATTACGCGAAGGGTCGCACTTGCCGAGGCCAGAGGTATGGAGATCCCGATCGTCGAGGGTGAGTGGCGATTGGAGCGATTGGATTCCGCCGCCGAGGTGATGGCCTGGTCCACGGTCCGCGAGATCCAACCCGTGACCGAGGTGGGGGAGCGGTCCTGGCACCCCGGCCCGGTCACCGAGGCGTTGGCTCGGGCCTTTCGATCACTCGTCGGGTAGGGAACCGACCAGCGCTACGGTTTCGTTTGCTGGTCATGAAATCCCGCTGGATAGCCCTGTTCGTCGTCCTCGGCCTGTTCCTGGTGGCGTGTGACGACGGCGATGCCCAGCTATCCCCGACATCGACCCTCATCACCGGGCCGACCGACGGTGCCTCCGAGCCCACGACCACGGACGAAGGCGCAGAGGGAACCCCGACGACGAGTCCCACGACGCTCGTCGGTGAGAGCGTGTCCAGCTATCGGGTGGTGGCCACGTTCCCCAATGACAACGGGGAAACCCAGCACATAGTGATCGCGGACGGTGCTTACACCGACGTCGATCTGGAGAACTTCGTGATCGAGCTGCTGGAGTCCAACCCAGACCTCTATGGCGCCGAGATCTTCGATGACGATGACGCGGCCACGGCTTTCCAGGTTGATGCGGCCGATCGCACGGAAGAGGAGCAGGAGCTCCTCGGCAACCACCACTACGTCAGTCTCGTCGGCCGGGACCGCTACGAGTTCCGGGGCCCGTTCGCCGGGTTCACCGGTGGGGCGATCGGCAGCTGAGGGGGCGCGGCAGTCCTGACGCCGTTACAGCAACCAGGCTGCCAGCAACAGGAAGCCCCCGAAACCGACAGTGTCGGTGATCAGTGTGAGAAAGATGGAAGAGGCTAGGGCCGGATCCTGACCCAACCTCCGCAGGACCACGGGTATGCCACTGCCGGCCAGTGCCGCCACCACCAAGACGACGAACGCCGACGCTCCCACCACACCGGCGACGACCAGCGACTCGGATTGGCTCTGGAACACGCCGGCATTGATCAGAAGCCAGCTGACCATTGCCGACAGCACTCCGAGGGCAATGCCGTTGAGCACTCCGACACTCGTCTGTCGACCCAGTATCCCGGGCACCTGGGTCGGAGGCACGTCGTCGGAGGCCAGCGATCGGATCATCACCGCCAGACTCTGGTTGCCCCCGTTGCCACCGAGCAGGGCGATTATCGGCATCAATGCGGCCAAAACCGGCTCCCGTCCGATGATGCCGGTCTGCTGTTCGATGACGAACGCAACTATCAGCGCCAGCAGGAGGTTGATGGCCAACCACGGGATCCTCATTCGGAACGAGGACGTCACATTGGTGTAGACGGTCTCGGCGACACCGGCGCCCACTGCAGCGGCGAAGTCCTCGGTTGCCTCGTCCTGAACGGCCTCGATCACCGCGTCGGTGGTGACCATCCCCAATAGATGCCCGGTTTCGTCTGTCACCGGAATTCCGAAGAGGTGATACCGCTGGGCCAACTCGGAGACCTCCTCGCGGTCGGCGAGAGTCGTCACCGATACCGGATCGGTCACCATGACGTCGGCGAGCGGAGACCCCGGTCGACGGAACACCAGGTCGCGGAAGGAGATCACTCCCTGGAGCCGGTTGTCGTCATCGACCACGTAGACATACGACAGGTCTTCGTATTCCTCGTGTAAGTGGCGAATTCGTTCGATGGCCTCACCGGTGGTGACCCCCAGTGGGAGTGAGGCGATGTCGGTGGTCATCAACCCTCCCGCGCTGTCATGGGGATACACGAGCAGGTCACGGACCTCGTCCTCGGCTGTGTCAGCCATTGCAGCCAGCACGTCCTCGGTGACCTGTTCGTCGAGCTCTCCGATCAGGTCAGCGGCTGCTTCGCTGGGCATCTCGCTGAGGGCTGCCGCCAGGTCGACGAGGGAGAGCTGTTCGATGAGCTCGGCTGCCAGCTCGGGGGCGATCTCCTCCAGCACCTCGGCGGCTTCGGCAGGTGGCAGCTCGGACAGTAGAACCGCCGCCTCATCCTCTTCCAGATGCTCCAGGATGTCGGCGGCATCGCTCGGGGAGGCGACGGCCAACGCCTCCCACTCTTCCCGATTGGCGTCCAGGTAGTTGGCGACCTGCTCGTGATCTCGACGCGCGGCAGCGAGCAGGCGTCTGGCTAGTTGACGAGGGCTTCTAAGTCGAAGTCTCATATCGACCCCGGCGACGATGAACCGGCGTCAGGCTACAGCGGCGCTACCCGTCGTAGGGGCGCACCGCCTTCACGATCACTGTCATGATCCCTGCCGGCGCCTCATAGGACACCTCTTCGTCGACCGAGGCTCCGAGCAAGGCAGCACCCAGCGGGCTGGAAGGAGAAGCGAGCAAGTGCCCGGCGACCTTGTTCTCCTGCGGTGCCACGAAATACTCCATCGTGTCACCGTCCGAATCGACCAGAGTGACCAGGGATCCGATCACCACGCGGCCGGTGTCTTCAACCTCTCGGATCTCGGCGGTGTGGATCAAATGCTCCAGCTTGCGAATCCGCGCCTCCATCAGGCCTTGGTCGTTCTTGGCCGCGTCGTAGTCAGCGTTCTCGCGGAAGTCCCCGTGTGAGCGGGCCTCAGCGATGCGGGCCTCGATCTCGTCGCGGCCGACCGTCTTGAGGTGGGCCAGCTCCTCTTTGAGCGTCTCGAGCGCGATTGGAGTCAGGAATGTCGGTTGATCGGACATTGGAGAACGCGAGATTAAGTGGCTCATGAGAGTATCCACATCCGACTTTCCAGTGATCCATTGTCCTTGACCATCTGAGGTGGCGGCTCCGCAACGTGATCTCACGCGATTGGATGCACACCGAGTCTGTGAAGACTCGGACGACGATGGGCACAGTGATAGGGGTCTTTGGTCCCTTCGGTGGTCGGCTGGGGGTTCGTTAGGTTTGACCCATGAATGCCACCATGACCCGCGTCCGCGTCACCGTCGATGGGAACGAGGCGGCGGCGAGGATCGCCCACCTTCTGAGCGAGGTCATCGCCATCTACCCCATCACGCCGGCATCACCGATGGGTGAGCTCGCCGACACCTGGTCCCACCAGGGCAAACCGAACCTCTGGGGAGTGATTCCCGACGTCGTGGAGATGCAGAGCGAGGCCGGAGCGGCAGGGGCGATACACGGATCGTTGACCGCTGGTGCGCTGAGCACCACGTTCACGGCTTCCCAGGGACTGCTGCTCATGCTGCCCAACATGTACAAGATCGCCGGAGAGCTCACGCCTGCAGTGATCCATGTGGCGGCTCGCACGGTGGCCACGCATGCGTTGTCCATCTTCGGGGACCACTCCGACGTCATGGCCACCAGGCAGACCGGCTTCGCCCTCCTGGCCTCATCATCGGTCCAGGAGGCCCAGGACCTGGCCCTGGTGGCCCATCTGGCCACCATGGAGTCCCGCGTCCCGTTCCTTCACTTCTTCGACGGCTTTCGCACCTCGCATGAGGTAGCCAAGGTCGACCTCATCGACGAGGACACGATCCGTGACCTGGTCGACGAGGAACTCATCGCCGAGCATCGGTTGCGCGCTCTCAACCCCAACAATCCCGTGCTGAGGGGAACGGCGCAGAACCCGGATGTCTTCTTCCAGGCACGAGAGGCAGTCAACCCTTACTACCAGGCCGTCCCCGGAATCGTCTCTCGGGCAATGGATCGGCTGGCATCGGCGACCGGGAGGCAATACCGACTCTACGACTACCACGGTGCTCCCGACGCCGAGACCGTGATTGTGATCATGGGCTCAGGGGCGGGCGCGGCGCGGGAGGCAGTGACACGTCTGGTCGGCGAGGGATCCAAGGTGGGCGTTGTGGTGTGCCGTCTCTATCGACCCTTCGACGTCGAAGCATTCACCGGGGTCCTTCCCCCGACTGTCGAGCGCCTCGTGGCGATGGACCGCACCAAGGAGCCTGGCGCCGTCGGCGAGCCGCTCTATCTGGACGTGGTTTCGGCCATCTCCGAAGCCGGGCTCGATGCCGACGTGATCGGGGGTCGCTACGGGTTGTCATCCAAGGAGTTCACCCCGGCGATGGCAGCAGCCGTCCTCAACGAGGCAGAGAAGCCGGAGCCTCGGCGTCATTTCACCGTGGGGATCTTCGATGACGTATCGGGGCAGTCGATCGATTTCGACGCCGACTGGTGGTTTGAGCCCGAGGACGTCACCCGCGCCGTGTTCTACGGTCTCGGGTCCGATGGGACGGTTGGGGCGAACAAGAACTCGGTGAAGATCATCGGCGAGTCCACCGATCTCCACGCCCAGGGTTACTTCGTCTACGACTCGAAGAAGTCGGGCTCCCGAACCGTCTCCCACGTTCGAATCTCACCCCGACCCATCGAGTCCACCTACCTGGTGCAGAAGGCCGACTTCGTGGCAGTCCACCAGTTCGATTTCCTGGAGAGCATCGATGTCCTCGAAGTGGCACGGGACGGTGCCACCGTTCTGCTCAACAGTCCCTTCCCACCCGACAGGATATGGGACCAGCTTCCCATCGAGGCGCAACGTCAAATCGTCGCCAAGGGACTGAGCGTCTGGGCCGTGGACGCGGCGGCCATCGCCCGTGATGCGGGCTTGGGTGGTCGGGTCAACACGGTGCTTCAGACCTGCTTCTTCCATCTCACAGATTTCCTCGACACCGACCTGGCCGTGGCGTCGATCAAAGAGCACATTCGCCAGAGCTACGGAAGACGGGGACAGGCGGTGGTTCGTCGCAACGACGATGCAGTCGACCGCGCCATCGCCGGACTCTTTCGAGTGCATCCCGGGGACACTGACAGTGTCTCCAGAATCGCCGACCCGGTGCCGGAGATAGCCCCCGACTTCGTGAAGCGAGTCACCGCGATGATGTTGGCAGGCAAGGGTGACCTCCTGCCGGTGTCAGCGCTTCCCGTCGATGGCTCGTTCCCTATCGGCACGTCGATATGGGAGAAGCGCTCCATCGCCCACGAGATCCCGATCTGGGACCCCGACATCTGCATCGACTGCGGGCGGTGCGCTCTGGTTTGCCCCCACGCCGCCATTCGCTTCAAGGCCTTCGACTCCGACGTGCCGATCCCTGACGGGTTCTTGTGGAAGGAGCCGATCGGGAAGGATCTGACGGGCAAACGGATAGTCATCCAGGTGGCCCCCGACGACTGCACCGGATGCGGTGTCTGTGTCGAGGTGTGTCCCGCCAAGTCGAAGGAGATCGTCAAACACAAGGCGATCAACATGGAGCCCAAGAGGGAGCATCTGGAGCGTGAGCGTCGCAACTTCGCAGCCTTCCTCGAGATCCCGGAGATCGACCGTGCGACGGTCAATGCGGGGTCGGTCAAGGGGTCTCAGCTCCTACAGCCCCTCTTCGAGTTCTCCGGTGCCTGTGCCGGCTGTGGGGAGACCCCCTATCTGAAGCTCATCACCCAGATGATGGGTGACCGGATGATCGTGGCCAACGCCACCGGGTGCTCGTCCATCTATGGCGGCAA
>CAZSOF010000001.1:42088-44820 GCA_964607685.1 uncultured Acidimicrobiaceae bacterium
GTGGCCGACTCACTCATCGAGACCAGTGTGTGGATAGTCGGCGGCGACGGGTGGGCATACGACATCGGGTTCGGCGGCCTGGACCACGTACTCGCCTCGGGAAGGAACATCAACATCCTGGTTCTCGACACCGAGGTGTACTCCAACACCGGGGGCCAGGCCTCCAAGGCCACGCCACGCGCTGCCATCGCCAAATTCGCAGCCGGAGGGAAGGCCACCGGGAAGAAGGACCTCGGGCAGATCGCCATGTCCTACGGGAATGTGTACGTCGGGCAGATCGCCATGGGCGCCAACCCGACACAGACGGTCAAGACCCTTGCCGAAGCCGAGGCCCACCGTGGTGTCTCGCTCGTCATCGCCTACAGCCCGTGCATTGCCCACGGGATCGACATGAAGGATCAGCTGAGTCATCAGAAGGCGGCAACCGACTCCGGGTACTGGCCCCTGTACAGGTATGACCCGGCTCGTGAGGCAGCCGGCCAGCCCGGGCTCCGCCTCGACAGTCGGGCGCCGACCATCCCCTTCAAGGAGTTTGCCGAGATGGAGACCCGGTTTGCCATGCTGGGCAGGGTGGACCCGGAGGGGGCAGATCGGCTCATGCGTCAAGCGCAACAGGACATCGACGACCGTTGGCATCTCTACCAGCAGATGGTCAATGTCCATCGCACCGCCGAGTACGTGGAGGTTGAGGAATGACCGTTGACTTGTCGACCACCTACCTGGGGCTCGGCCTGGAGCATCCGGTGATGCCATCGGCCTCGCCGCTCACCGGGGACATCGACCACATCCATGCCCTGGTCGATGCCGGTGCCCCGGCTGTCGTCCTCCCCAGTTTGTTCGAGGAGCAGATCGAGCATGACGCCATGGCAGTCCATTTCAGCCTGGAGATGGGCGCCGATGGGTTCGGGGAGGCGCCGGCCGGCTTCTTCCCCCAGCTCGACGACTACAACACCGGCCCCGAGGACTATCTGGACCTCATCCGGCGCGCCAAGGAGGAGGTGTCGGTACCGGTCATCGGCAGTCTCAACGGAGTCTCCACCGGTGGCTGGACCCTCTATGCCCAGATCCTGGCCGATCAGGGGATCAACGCTCTCGAGCTCAACATCTACAGGATCGCCGCCGACATGAGGATGACATCGGCCGAAGTCGAGGACTCGTACCTCGATCTGGTGGAGAAGGTGAAGAAGTCCGTCGACCTTCCTCTCGCAATCAAGATCGGCCCCTATTTCTCGTCCATGGCAGACATGGCGCGTCGTCTCGGCGACGCCGGAGCCGATGCACTGGTGATGTTCAATCGCTTCTATCAACCCGACATCGATCTGGACACACTCGGGGTCACGCCCAATCTGGTCCTGTCCAATCCGGTTGAGCTGCGTTTGGTCTTGCGCTGGCTGGCGATTCTCTACGGCCGCATCGATTGCGACCTGGCGGCCACATCCGGCATTCACACTGCACCGGATGCGGTGAAGGCACTCCTCGCCGGAGCTACCGTGACCACCATGGCCTCCGCACTGCTGAGACACGGGCCGGCCCGGTTGAGCGAGGTTCGGGATGGTGTCCGGTCCTGGTTGGAGGAGCGGGACTATCAGTCCGTCGATCAGGCGCGAGGGAGCCTCAGCTACTCATCGGTTCCCGACCCCGGGGTCTTCGAGCGCACCAGCTACATGAAGACCTTGACGTCCTACGTCCCAACCTGGTGAGCCTCCATGACCGGGACCTGGATCACCCTTGGCTCGAGCACCTTCTCCGAGCTCACCGAGCGCCCGATGAGACAGACCTTCTCCGCCCTCTCCAACAGACGTAGTGCCCGGTCCGGTTTCGATTGCTCCGAGATGACCACGCGGGGCCGCAGCGTCACCCGCTCGATCTCGTATAGACCGTCGTCACCCCGTTGCAGATGACCGGTCGACTCATCGGTGTATTGGAGGACCTCGATGCCGGATCTCTCCGCCATCGCCTGGAAGGTGGTCATCAGACAGGTTGCCAGCGAGGCGACGAACAGATGCTCGGGGCTCCATGACCTGCCGGGCCCTCCGAACTCGGGAGGGGAGGCGAAGTCCAGCTCGGGCAGGTGGTCCTCTACCGCCGTCAAGAGGCCGGTATTGGAGCCCGTCCCGCTGACCTGGACCTCATAGTCGTGTGAGTCGATCACAAGACTCCTTTCGACATCCAAATGAATACCCCGGGCATCGAGCGATCACCATCGCCGTTGGTCAGGTTGTGGCGGGCCTTTGGTCACTAGTGGACCTCCGAACCGTTGTGCAACGCGGCATGCTGATCCGGTCCTGGTTGCTCGACAGATCGCTGCCTCTGAATCGTTGTGCAACGCGGCATGCTGATCCGGCTTGGTTGCTCGACAGATCGCTCGGTCGTATCTCAGTGAGCCGGCTCCAGCCGCGCACTGCGCAACTCTCGGTTGGCGATTCGAAGATGGTGGTCGTGCGTCCTCTGCAGGATCCGTGCCCGGTTCTGTTCCAGACGCTGGCAGATGAAGTCCCAGTGCACGGAGACGACATCACCCGGGGAGAGATTCTCGTGTTGTCGGCGATAGGGCTCATCGATTGGATCACCGCTGCGCAGCGTGCCGTCGACCCAGGTGAGGGGGCGACGCCGTACGACCGCCGTTTGCACGCCGACATCCATCACTCGACCCCAGCTGATGCGACAGCGATCGAGCACCTCCAGGGCGGGACCGACGAAGCCTTCCCGCAACAGGCCGATCCATGGGTAGA
>CAZSOF010000001.1:44920-51809 GCA_964607685.1 uncultured Acidimicrobiaceae bacterium
GCTGCGAACCATGTGAGCACATAGCCGGAGAGGAACACCCCTGCGACCAAGACCCAAACGACGTGTTGCGCGGTCAGCGATGCCCAGTCGACGCCGCCACCGCGAAGCAATGCCCACAACACCAGGATCAGCGATCCTCCGACCATGCGAGCCACGGCCACGGCGCTGGAGCTGACCGAAGCCAGGAGGCGCTTCGCCAGGACCACCTCGATTGCCCACAGCATCGTAGCCCCGAGAATCATTACTTCACCCACGCCGAGTTCCAGAGCACTGCCGTCACCCACCAATGCGACCTGCCCCCACACCAGGAGCCCGATGGCCAGGACGTGTGGCCATCCGATCCGCTCCTTCAGGAAGCAGAGAGCCAGAACCGCCACCCAGAGCAAGAGGGTCTTGTGGAAGAGAGCGGCCTGAGCCGATCCCGCCCGCGCCAGGCCTTCGAAGAAGAGGACGAAAGGGACGCTGCCCCCCACAATCGCCACCGCACCCAATCCCCAGCGTCGGCTGCCTTCTGCGGGGATCGAGACGCCACCGGCCCTCTTGCTCATGACCGAGATCACGACTGCTACCCCGATCACCGTTGCCGCGATCAGATTCTTGACAGTGGTGTACGAGGTGGGATCTGCGATGTCCGACCAGGCCCGTACCCCATAGGCATTGAAGAACACGGCAAAGCCGCTGATCACGGCGGTCATTCCCGCCAGCAGGAGACCCATGCGACGGGCCGGATAGGTCTGTCGTGTCTTCGCGCGCACATCGTCCATGACCCCCATTATCACGGACATTTCGACCACGGGGACCAGGCATTGTCCCCTTATCGCCCCGACCCAGATGTTCTACGCTCGGAGGTGTGGCGACCCGTGTCATCGACAGAGCCAGTTTCGACACCCTCCTCTCCATTCTCGAAGGAGAAGGGTTCACGGTGATCGGCCCCACCATCGAGGACCAGGCCATCGTCTATGACGAGATCCACTCCACCGCGGAGATGCCGGAAGGCTGGACCGATGAACAGGAGGGTGGCCACTACCGGCTCCGCCAGCGGGAGGACGGCGCCCTGTTCGGATACAACCTCGGTCCGACGTCCTGGAAGCGCTTCTTGTTCCCCCCAGAGGTCGAGCTGTTGAGAATCCGCCGAAACCCCGAGGATCTGGAGTTCATCGACTCACGGTCCCCCACGCCGCGGTACGCATTCATCGGCGTCAGAGCCTGCGAGCTGGCCGCCATGTCGATCCAGGACAAGGTGTTCATGGGTGCCGGCACCGTCGATCAGAGCTACGCCTCGCGACGAGCCGGGGTCTTCACCGTGGCGGTCAACTGCGGGCAGGCGGGAGCCACCTGTTTCTGCACCTCGATGGAGACCGGGCCCAGATGCACCTCTGGATTCGACATCGTTGCCACCGAGATCCTCAACGGTGGGAGGCAACCCTCCTATGTGGTGGAAGGTGGAACCGAGCGGGGCGACCGAATTGTCGACATGCTCGGCGGGCGGGAGGCAAACGCCACCGACGACGAAGACGTCGACGCCGCCGTGGCCAATGCCGAGCGGCAGATGGGGCGGCACATGGACACCGACGGCATTCGAGACCTGTTGGTGGCCAACCCCGATCACCCGCGTTGGGAGGACGTGGCCGACCGCTGTCTCACCTGTGGCAACTGCACCCTGGCCTGTCCTACCTGTTTCTGTTCCACCGTGACCGACGCGGTGACACTCGATGGGGAAGCCATCAGATCGAGGCGCTGGGACAGCTGCTTCAGCCTCGAGTTCACCGGTCTCCACGGTAACCCCGTTCGCCTCTCGCCCCGATCCCGATATCGACAATGGATGACCCACAAGCTGGCCACCTGGCACGACCAGTTCGACAGCTCGGGATGTGTCGGATGCGGCCGTTGCATCACCTGGTGCCCGGTGGGCATCGACATCACCGAGGAGGTGGCCGCCATCAGGGACACGGTGCCGGCATGAGCCTGACAGGCCTTCGAGATCTCACGCCGCTGTTGCGGGGCTTGCCCCAGACCGACATGGAGTTCCTGGAGTCGGTGGCAGCCAGGGTCGAGTTCGAGTCGGGAGATCTGATCTTCGAGGAGGACGATCCCGCGGACAATTTCTATCTCATCACTTCGGGCCGGGTTGGGCTGGAGGTGACTCCCCCCACCGGGGGCCCGGTCCTGGTCGAGACACTCGGGCCCGGAGATCTGTTGGGTGTCAGCTGGCTGTTCCCTCCTCATCGCTGGAACTGGAGGGCCCGGGCCCTCGCGGACACGACTTCCGTCCGATTCGACAGCGCGGCAGTCCGGGCTCGTTGCGAGTCGAACGTCGATTTGGCTCTCCACGTCTATCGCTCCGTCGCCGAGGAGGCGGTGCGGCGTCTGCACGCCACCAGAGTCCGCCTGCTCGACCTCTATCCGGGTGGTGAACGGTGACCCAGACGCTCACGGGCGCTGGTGTGACCGAGGCCATGCTGCCGCGATCCATGAGGCTGGTGGACAGACAGCCGGAGACCGGGGACACGGTCACCCTCGTGTTCGGGGACGACGACGGTGGGGAGACGCCCTTTCGACCGGGCCAGTTCATGATGGTCTATGTCTTCGGCGTCGGGGAGATACCTCTCTCCGTGGTCGGCAATCCACACATGGCGCAGGTTCTGGTGCACACGGTGAGGGCGGTAGGGGCGGTCAGCGATGCTCTGTTCGCCATGCGGCCGGGCGACGTGGTGGGGGTGCGTGGGCCGTTTGGCACCGGCTGGCCACTCGACGACGCGGTGGGCCGGGATCTTCTCGTCATCGCCGGTGGCATCGGATTGGCCCCGTTGCGTCCCGCGATCATGGAGGCGCTGACCCGAAGGGAGGAGTATCGAAGCCTGTCGCTGCTCTATGGGAGCCGGACACCCAATGACCTCCTCTACAGCAACGACCTGCTCGGGTGGGAGTCATCGCCGGAAATCGAGGTGGAGGTGACCGTCGATCGAGCCTCCTCCGACTGGTGGGGAGACGTCGGGCTGGTCACCAACCTGTTGCCGCGTGTCCCCTTCAATCCTGCCAACACGGCCGCCTTCGTATGCGGGCCGGAAGTGATGATGCGGGTCGTCGCCCGTGAGCTTCGCAACCGTGGGGTCCCGGGCGGGAACATCGCCATCAGCATGGAGCGCAACATGAAGTGCGCTATCGGGTTCTGTGGTCACTGTCAATACGGGTCCGACTTCCTTTGCAAGACCGGCCCGGTCGTGTCCTACAACCGCTTTGCCGATCGGTTGCGGACCACAGAGATATGAGTGGACGTCCAACGCTCGCGGTCTGGAAGTTCGCCTCTTGCGACGGCTGTCAGCTGACCCTTCTCGACTGTGAGGATGAGTTGCTGGCGATCGCGGGAGCCATCGAGATCGCCTACTTCCCCGAGGCGAACCGCGGTGTGGTGGCGGGCCCATACGACGTGTCACTGGTCGAGGGGTCGATCACCACCGAGCATGATCGGGCCAGGATCGCCGACATTCGGGCCCAATCCGGTTCGCTGATCACCATCGGTGCCTGCGCCACGGCCGGAGGGATCCAGTCCCTGCGCAACTGGGCCGACGTCACCGAGTTCACTTCCGTCGTCTACGCCGACCCTTCCTATATCAGCACACTGGAGAGGTCGACGCCGATTGAAGATCATGTCGACGTGGACTTCGAGTTGAGGGGCTGTCCGATCTCCAAGCGTCAGCTGATGGAGGTGATCAACGCCTTCCTCCACAAGCGTCGCCCCAATGTCCCCAGACACAGCGTGTGCGTCGAGTGCAAGGCCCGGGGGACGCCTTGCATCATGGTTCGGGATGGTGTGCCCTGTCTCGGCCCGATCACACAGGCCGGGTGCGGAGCTATCTGCCCTGCTTACGACAGGGGGTGCTACGGCTGCTTCGGACCCAGCGAATCCCCGAACGTCGACGCTCTCGCCGGATGGTGGAGAGAGCTGGGGGTGGAAGACGTCGACCTGGTGCGGGCCTTGCGCACTTTCAACGCGTACGCCCCCGAATTCAGAGAGGCCAGCGAACGATATGCACGGTGAACGAGAGATAGACGTCGCCTATCTGGCAAGGGTCGAGGGCGAGGGTGCCATGTACCTGAAGCTGAAGGAAGACGAGGTGGTCGACCTCCGCTTCAAGATCTTCGAGCCACCCCGGTTCTTCGAAGCGTTCCTCGAGGGGCGCAGGTTCAGCGAAGCTCCCGACATAACGGCCAGGATCTGTGGCATCTGCCCCATCGCATATCAGATGAGCTCATGCAATGCCATGGAGAACGCGGCGGGAGCCGAGATACCCGACGCGGTTCAGAGGCTACGAAGGCTCATCTACTGCGGGGAGTGGATCGAGAGTCATGGGCTGCACCTCTTCTTTCTCCACGCTCCAGACTTCCTGGGCTACGAGAGCGGCCTCGCCATGGCGGAGGAGTTCCCCCAGCAGGTCGAAGACGGGCTTCGCCTCAAGAAGTTGGGGAACACTCTCATGACCGTGCTCGGGGGCCGGGAGATCCACCCCATCAACATCCGTGTCGGTGGCTTCTTCCGGGTGCCCGATCGTCGCCAGCTGGACGAGCTCGTCGATGAGCTGGAATGGGGTCTGGAGGCCGCCGTGGCGACCACGCGGTGGGTCGCAGGGTTTCCCTTTCCCGAATTCGAGCGGGATTACGAGTTCGTCGCATTGCATCACCCCGGTGAGTATGCGATCCATGAGGGGCGGATCGTGTCCAACCGCGGGCTCGACGTCACACCCGAGGAATGGTCGGAGATCTTTGTCGAGGAGCACGTCCCGTGGTCCAACGCACTCCACGCCCGGATCAAGGGTCGCGGCGCCTATCACGTGGGGCCCATGGCTCGATACAGCCTCAACCACCAACAGCTGACACCACGGGCCAGGGAGGAGGCGGAGCGAGCAGGGCTGGGCCCGATATGCACCAACCCCTTCCAGAGCATCGTCGTACGCGCCATTGAGATGATCGTGGCCTGTGAGGAAGCGCTGCGACTCATCGACGAATACGAAAAGCCCCACTCCCCGGCGGTTGCGGTCGATCCCCGGTCCTCAGTCGGCCACGGTGTCTCCGAGGCACCACGCGGGCTTCTCTATCACCGGTATCAGCTCGATGAGGAGGGTCTCATCGAAAAGGCACAGATCGTCCCACCCACGTCGCAGAATCAGCTCAGCATCGAGGACGACCTGCGCAGCTACATCCCCGGACGAACCCATCTCGCCGACGACCAGCTGCAGTGGCAGTTGGAGCAGGCGATCCGCAACTACGACCCTTGCATCTCGTGCGCCACCCATTTCCTCGACCTCACCGTGGAGAGGGCATGAGGAATGGTCCGCTGGTGATAGGAGTGGGCAATCCCGCCCGCGGCGACGACGGCGCCGGGGTACTCGCCGTCCGCCGCCTGGACAATGCCAGGAGTGTGGAGACGGCCAACTGCACCCACCTCATCGACGTATGGGACGGTGAGGACGACGTCATCGTCATCGACGCCATGATGACCGGAGTCGCTCCCGGAACGGTGCAGCGCTTCGACCCTCTGGTCAGCGCGCTTCCTACTGGATCGTTCTCGTCCACCCACGCCTTTGGCCTGGCCGAAATGGTGGAGCTGGCTCGCACGCTGGGCAGACTTCCCCGGCGGCTGACCATCTACGGCATCGAGGGGTCGTCGTTCGACCACGGCGCAGACCCCTCCCCGGCGGTAGACGCCGCAATCGACAGTGTCGTCCGCGAGATCGAACGCAGGCTCGGCTGATGTGCGTCGCGGTCCCCGGTCGTGTGGTGTCTATAGACACGCCGAGAGGTCGGTCCCGCATGGCGCGGGTGACGCTTGGCGCGGTGGAGCGCGTCGTCGACCTCGCCATGGTTCCCGAGGCGGTGGTCGGTGACTACGTGGTCGTTCACTCCGGATTTGCGGTTTCGGTCCTACCCGAGCAGGTGGCCAGGGAAACACTGCAACTGCTCGAGGCGGACCCATTAGGCGGCGTTGGCGATTGAGTGTGCACGGCGGCGCCTCCAGCAGGCCCGGTTGCACGACGCATGGAGAGAAGTGGCATACCCGTCGACCGCTTAACCTCCGCCGGGTGACAGAAATCCGTCTCAGCAGATACAGCCATGGGGCCGGCTGAGCCTGCAAACTCGGCCCCGCCGAGCTGACCCAGGTCCTGGGCCCCGTGCATGATCACCCCGCAGCTTCCCATCCCGACCTGATCGTCGGCTTGGGAACCGGCGACGACGCCGGCGTGTATGCGCTGGGGGATGGACGCGCCCTCATCCAGTCCGTGGACATCTTCACTCCGGTGGTGGACTCTCCCCGGGATTGGGGCCGTATCGCTGCTGCCAACGCCCTCTCTGATCTCTATGCCATGGGAGCCACTCCGCTCACAGCCCTTCAGTATCTGGCATGGCCCCGGGACCAGCTCCCCTTCGATATGGCGACGGAGGTGATCTCGGGAGGCATGGACGTCATGGTCGAAGCCGGCTGCACCGTCGTCGGTGGGCATTCCATCGATGGGCCCGAGCCGACCTACGGGTTCGCCGTCACCGGCACCGCCCGGGTCGATGACATCCACACCAATGTCGGGGCGATGCCCGATGACGACCTGGTCTTGACCAAGCCGCTGGGGATGGGGATCATCACCACCGCGATCAAACGGGGGAAGTGCCCTCCGGCTCTCGCGAACGAAGCCATCGAGGTCATGTGCGCACTTAACGAAGGGGCGGGTGCCGCCCTGAGCCGGCACGGGGTTACCGCCGCCACCGATGTCACCGGGTTCGGGTTCCTGGGACACCTGTGGGAGCTGTGTCGTGGCTCGGGGGTTGGTGCCGTCATCGAGCTGGAGACGGTTCCCGTGCTCGAAGGTGTGCGCGACCTTCTCGAGATGGGGATGTGGGC
>CAZSOF010000001.1:51909-54165 GCA_964607685.1 uncultured Acidimicrobiaceae bacterium
GAGGCCCTCTCCATCCCCCGGGTGCGGCGCCACATCTTCCTCTGTGCCGATCAGACCAATCCCAGGTGTGCGCCTGTGGAGGAGACCAATCGTCTCTGGCGCCATCTGAAGACCCGTCTCAAGCAGCTCGACGCGGCGTCCGCACCTCCGGCGTGGCAGGGCGACATGGAGCATGAGCCCGACCGGGTCGAGCCGGGGAGGGGGACCGTCCTCAGGACCAAGGCCGACTGCCTCCGCATATGTGAGCAGGGGTGCATCGCCGTCGTCTACCCCGAGGGGACCTGGTATGCCCGGCTCGACACCGAGAAGCTGGATCGGATCATCGACGAGCATCTCATCGGCGGGTCTCCGGTGGAGGAGCTGTCATTCGCGGTGGGGGACCTGAAATGACGAAGTGGCTGAGATGGGGGGTAATCGCCGTGCTCTTGTGGCGGGTGTTCGGGCCCCGGCTCCAGCCTGAGTTCAAGCCCCCACAGGAGCACCCGCTTCGTGTGCCCGGCAACACGGTCTTCGTCGGAGACGACGAGTATTTGGTGCGGGTGATGGGACCGGACCAGGGAACCGCGATTCTGCTGGTTCACGGTCTGGCGGGGACGTCACTCACCGAGTGGTATCAGGTGGCTCCCAAGCTGGCCACTGACCGCAGGGTGATCATGGTCGACCATCGAGGCCACGGTCTGTCGGCGCGCGCTGATCAGCGCTTCGACGTCGAAGACGATGCCGACGACCTCGCCGGGGTTCTCGACGCGCTGGGAGTGGGAGTTGTGGACGTGGTCGGGTATTCGATGGGTGGTGCCATCGCCCAGGCGTTCACCGTGCGGCACCCGGGACGCGTCAGAAAACTGGCGTTGATGGCGACGTTGGCCACCCATCCCGATCGAGACCGGATACTGCGACGACTGGGAACGATCCTGGCTCGTGGTTGGGAGAGAGTGGTCGGGATGGGCACCTCGGAGCTCCGCAGCGGCTATCTGATCACCACCGGTGTCGTCGAGCGGCGACATGCCCGCTGGGTGTGGCGCGAAAGCCAGCGACGAGATGTCGAGAGCGGTGCTCAGGCCACTTTCGCGCTGCTTCGCTTCGATTCGCGGCCGTGGGTGGGCAAGCTCGGCGTGGACACGATGGTCATCGTCCCCACTCGAGACATGCTCGTGCCACCCAGGTGGCAGTACCAGCTGGCGTCACTGATCCCGGATGTGAAGCTGGTCGAGATCCGGGGGGCCGGTCACGAGTTGGTTTGGAGTCATCCCGACCGGGTGGCCGACGAGCTTCGAAGGTTCTTCCTCGGCTGACCGGGTAGAGGGGTGGCTGGCACGATGAACACCCCGTGGGGCGCCGCCCCCCGGGAAGAGGATCAACACGAATGTCGGAACCTCCTCACCGAGGGCATGTGATGGGATCAGCAGTCGTCGAATTGCATGCCAGCACCCCAGGCTCGGTACCGTTCCGATGAATGGCTGACCAGTCGGCAACCTCCGCCATGATCGAGATGTCGCGTGTGCCCCGTTTCCGGGTGTCGGCCTACATCGCCCTCACCAAGCCCCGGATCATCGAACTGCTGTTGATCACCACCATGCCGGCGATGGTGCTTGCCGCCGATGGCTGGCCTGGCACGTGGCTGGTGATCGCCACGCTCATCGGTGGCACGATGTCGGCCGCCGGAGCCAACGCCCTCAACAGCTTCTACGACCGTGACATCGACGAGGTGATGCGTCGCACCCGTGCCAGGCCTCTGGCCTCCCAGGCGATACCTCCCCGCAACGCCTTGGCCTTTGGCGTTGTCCTGGGTATTGCCGGATTTGCCTGGCTGTGGACGTTCACCAATCTGCTGGCGGCCGCCATCTCGACCACAGCCCTTCTCTTCTACGTGTTCGTCTACACCATCGCCCTGAAGCGAACCTCGGTGCAGAACATCGTCATCGGGGGAGCATCCGGAGCGGCCCCCACCCTCGTGGGGTGGGCGGCTGTGTCCAACTCCGTGAGTATCCCGGCATGGGTGCTCTTCCTGATCGTCTTCTATTGGACCCCGCCACATTTCTGGGCCCTGGCCCTGCGCTACCGGGAGGACTACGCCGCTGCCGGTGTCCCCATGCTCCCGGTGGTGGCAGGGGTGGGAGCCACGACCAGGCGAATGCTGCTCTTCACCGGGCTGATGGTGGGAGTTTCACTGCTCCTCGTGCCTCTGGGTGGCATGTCCTGGATCTATCTGGTGGGTGCGGTTGGTCTGGGTGCGTGGTTCCTGTGGGACACCTGGCG
>CAZSOF010000002.1:0-18846 GCA_964607685.1 uncultured Acidimicrobiaceae bacterium
TGGATCGATCCCGGGGGCCCGGCGTCACGCAGATCGCGGATGTGGCGATCCATCGCCGTCTTGAACTCGTGGATATCCCTCATCAGGTCGGGCCTCATCATGAATATCGCCTGTCCGGTGTTTGCAGCCCGATCGGGAACCGCGCGATGATCGATCACTTCGGAGCCAAAGGCGGCGCCGTTGAGAACACCGGCGAGAAGCCCAATCGCGATGTTGAGGCCAGAGCCCTTGTAACCACCGATGGGCATCAGAAACCCCTCGTCGGCTCGGTTTGGATCGGTGATCGAAGTTCCATCACGACCCATCACCCAGCCCTCGGGCATGGTCTCTCCGGCTTGCGCCAAGACCTTGATGGTCCCGTGTGAGGCGACGGTGGTGGCTATGTCGAGCTGGAACGCAGGCTCCTCGCCGGCGGGGACTGCTATCGAGATCGGATTGGTCCCGAGGATGCGATCCGTCCCACCCCAAGGTGGCATGACGTTGGCGCTGGCAACCGCGAAATAGATCGCAATGAGGTCGTGCTGCAGACCCATGCCCGTGTAGACGCCGGCTGCGCCGGCGTGGTTCGAGCGGGTGGCCCCGACCCACGACATGCCGGCCTCTTTGGCCTTGGCGATGGCCGTTTCGGCCGCGATGGTCATTACCACCTGGCCCAGGCCGTTGTCACCATCCACCAGGGCGCTGACCGGCGTCTCACGTTGCAGTCTGATCCGGGGTCGAAGATTGATTCCACCCGCCTCAATCCGTTTCACGTACTGAGGCACACGTATCAGACCGTGCCCGCTGCGTCCGCGCAGATCAGCCTCCAGTAGGCGACGAGCGGTCACATCGGCTTGATCGTGGAGCGCGCCGACGGCGACCAAGAGCGAAGTCACCCACGCCTCGAGACGGGCGACGGGGAATCTCACTCTTGGAACTGCTCCACGGTCTCTCCGGTGTCGGCAAAGGTCCGGGTCACGTGGGTGTCCCCGTACACCCAGAGAATGCGCATGCGGCTGGTGCCGGTGTTGATGAACCTGTGTAGTTCGCCGGCAGCGATCTGCGTGGTGTCATAGGGGCGGGCCGGCAGTTCCTCTCCGTTGACCACGGCGGTTCCCTCACCTTCGACAACGGTCACCTGCTCGACGGTGTTGTGGCTGTGGAGGCGAATCCCGGTCCCGGGCGGGAAGCTGGTGATGCCCATGATGAAGGTCTGGCGATCAAGCGGTTGGGGTGTCAGACGAGTACTCTCGATTCCGTCGCCGCGCGCCACCCGATCCTGGGAGTCGAACCTGATCAGCCGTGCCATTTCTGCCTCCATGTCATGTCATGAGTCTTCCACCGTTGACCGAGACTGTCTGACCCGTCATGAACCCCGCCTCGGTGGAGGCCAGGAACACCACCCACCCGGCCACCTCGTCGGGGGTCTGATAGCGGCCCAGAGGTATCGAGGCCACCGTCGCCTGACGCTCTTGCTCGTCCCGGAGTTCGAGGATCCTGTCGGTCAGGACAGCCGAGGGAGCGAGTGCGTTCACGGTCGTCCCCTCGGGCGCCAGCTCCGAGGCGAGAACTCGGGTCAGGGCGTGAACTCCCGCCTTGGCCGCGGCATAGGCGGGCGAGGTGCGGTAACCGGCCAGCTGCCCGGCCAACGAGCCGATGTTGATGATCCGGCCGGCAGCCGAGGCCTGGACCAGACGACGACATGCCCGTGTCATCAGGAACACCGAGCTGAGATTGAGCTCGAGGGTCCGGTTCCACTGCTGGAGCGTCATCTCGTCGCTGGTCAGCTGTTCGGAAAACCCACCGGCATTGTTGACCAGCACGTCGATCCGACCCACCTCGCCATCGATGCGGCCCACCGCCTGTTCCACCTGGCGCTCGGAGGTGACGTCGCAGGCCAGGAACCTCCCGTCGATCACTTTGGAGACCTCGGTGCCGGCCTTCTCGTCCACATCGACCACGTAGACGGTGTCGCCGAGCCGGGCGAAAGCGGTGGCGGTGGCCCGGCCGATGCCCCTCGCCCCGCCGGTCACGACGACGATGCGCTCTGTCATCGGGCGACCAGGTCGAACAGATTCCCGGGCAGGTCTCGGTGGGCGAGGTCGACAGCGGGCTGTGACCTGGCGACGAACTCCTCCATCTCGAGCTGCGACGGGTCTACGAACTGGGTGCCCTCGGCTTCGAGACGGGCCCGAAGGGACTCCTCGAGACCCTCCGCCGAGCTTCTCTGGACGGCCACCGCGCGGTTGACAGACCGATCGACTGCTTCCCGCAGATCGGGAGCGAGGCTGTCGTAGGTCTCGCGGTGGGCGAACAGCCCCCGTGCCCCATACAGGTGCCCGGTCATGGTCATGTGTTTGTGGACCTTGTCGACGCCGTAGGCGACCGTGTTGGCCAGGGGGTTTTCCTGGGCATCGACCTCGAGATTGGTGATCAAGTCGATCCCGGCCTTCAACTCCACGGGCACCGGGTCGGCTCCCCAGGATCTGATCAGGGCTTCGTGGATCTTGTTCGGTTGCATTCGCACCGACATCCCCGCCAGATCGTAGGGGGTGTGAACGGGGTGACGCCGATTGGTCAGGTGCCGGAAGCCGTTGTCCCAGAACCCGAGCACCTCGAACCCGGTCCGGGATCGAACCGCCGACCTGAGGCTCTCCCCGAGAGACCCGTCCAGCGCTGCGTGGGCCTGTGCCAGGTCGCGAAACAGGTAGGGGGTCTCGATCACGTTCAACTCGGGGACACGATCATCCAGATAGCTCGTGGAGAAGTAGCAGAAGAACATCTCCCCACTCTCCACCAGGTCGAACAGGTCGGTGTTGGGGCGCCCCAGGTCCATGATGTCCCAGGTCACGTCGACGAGCACCGATCCGCCGGTCTCCGACTCGACACCTTCACGAAACGCGGCCAGCCCCCGCCCGTGGGCGCTGTCTTCCGGCCCATAGCCTCCGATCCACAGCCTCTTTTCGCTCACGCGGCCCCTTCGACATCGTCGGATCGGCTCGCCGGCGGATCGTATATGATGCACGATCATCCTGTCGAGCCTGGTCGAGGAGTGGAAATGGCCAACGAACCGTGGAAGACCGATCAATGGTTTTCCAGCCCCTGGAACTACCTGCCCGAGGTCACGGAAGGCTTTCGGCCTCCGGACAAGATCGAGATCCACGATGTGACCCTGCGTGACGGGGAACAGCAGGCCGGTGTGGAGTTCACCGCCGACGACAAGGTGCGGATCGCCGAGGCCCTTGCCGAGGCGGGTGTACACCGGATCGAGGCGGGTCTGCCTGCAGTGTCACCTGCCGACAGAGAGGCGGTGGAGCGTATGGTGGCCGCCGATCTGCCCACCGACATCTACGCATTCAGCCGCTGCATGATCCCCGACGTGGAGTTGGCTCTGGACACCGGGGTGAAGGGCGTGGTCATGGAGGTCCCGGCCAGCCACCACCTGATCGAGAAGGCATACAAGTGGCCGGTGGAGCGGGCGATCGAGGCCTCCGTCGAAGCAACCAGACACGCCCACGAGAACGGGCTCCAGGTGACGTTCTTCCCCATCGACGCCACCCGCTCCACCATGAGCCAGCTCCTCGACGACCTCGAGGCCGTGGCCACCGACGGGCATGTCGACAAGATCGCCTTGGTGGACACGTTCGGCGTGACGTCTCCCCACGCGATCCAGTACTACACCCGTCGGGTCAAGCAACGATTCGACGTCCCATTGGAGACCCACTTCCACATGGATTTCGGGATGGGCGTGGCCAACAGCATCATCGCCGTCATGGAAGGGGCGTCCGTGATCCACACCACCGTGAGCGGGCTCGGCGAACGAGCCGGGAACGCACCCACGGAGGAGACCGTCCTGGCCCTCTTGACCATGTACGGGCTCGATCTCGGGATCAAGACCGAGAAGTTCACCGAGATCGCCCGTCTGGTCGCCGAGCTGTCGGGGGTGAGCCAACCCGGGAACAGACCCGTGACCGGGGAGCGGCTCTACAACGTCGAGTCGGGGATCATCGCCACCTGGGTCAACAACGTGGGAGACGACCTGATCGAGCCATTCCCCTACCGCCCCGAGCTGGTGGGCCAATCCGACCCCGAGATCGTGCTCGGAAAGGGATCGGGACTGGACTCGGTGGCGATCTGGCTGGGAAAGCACGGCATCTACGATGCCGAGACCAAGGAGATGGAGGCGATCCTCGCCGAGGTCAAGGGACGGTCCCTGGCCAAGAAGGGTCTGCTCGACGACGATGAGTTTCTCGACGTCGTCCGTGAGATCCTCCCCGACAGGGTCAACTGAACACCAAGGAGGGATTGACTAGATGAGGGAAGCATTCTTCGGGCTGAGCACCGACTGGAAAGAGGGCATCAACTGGGCCAACGTCCGCGACTGGCGGCTGAAGAGAGCCCATGCCGAGATGGACGAGGCGGGTCTCGGCGCTCTGTTGCTCTTCTACGACGAGAACATGCGCTACGTGTCGTCGACGCTCACCCCCGGATGGAACCGGCTGAAGCCCGGGCTGCGATATGTCGTTCTGCCGGCGGGCAAGCCACCCATCGTCTACGAACAAGGCGACATTGGCATGCATCTCGAGGTACACAACCCGTGGATACCCAAAGAGAACATCCGCCACTCGTACATCTGGATCAAGGGTGCTGTCGGACCGGCAGCCGAACAGCAGGTCACCAAGTTCGTCGACGCACTGCTCGACGATCTGGAGGAAGCCGGGGTGCGAGACCAGCCGTTGGGGGTGGACTTCATCGACATCAACCTGATGCGGCAGTTCGAGCAGCGCGGCATCAACTGGACCGATGGCATGACTCCGATGATGAACGCCCGCGCGATCAAGAGCCCGGACGAGATCAAGGCGTTCTCGATAGTGGGTGCAATCTGTGATTACGTGCACTACGAGCTCACCAACTACATGACCCCAGGCATGACCGAGAACCAGGTCGCCGCCTTCGGTTTCGAGAAGCTCTACTCCATCCCGGGCATGGAGGACGTCGAAGATGTCATCGTGTCCTCGGGCCCCAACGCCTGGCCCAACTGGCGAAACTTCTCAGATCGCATGATCCGCCCCGGCGAGCTGGTCATCATCGATCTTGCGGCTCTCACCTGGAACGGCTTCAAATCGTGTGTCTACCGGACCTACTGCGTAGGGGGTAAACCCACCGACGAGCACCAGAAGACCTACGACGAGGCCCACAAGTGGTTGTGGGACTCGATCGAAGAGGTCAAGCCGGGCGTGACGACCGCGGACGTCGCCGCCAAATGGCCCTCCGCCCGTGACGCTTGGGGTTATGAGGAAGAGGACAAGGCCGCCGCCAACAACTGGGGTCATGGTCTGGGCCTGGCCCAGTACGACCCACCGGTCATATCCCGCATCTGGTCACTCGACCACCCTGTGGAGATCCAGCCCGGGATGACCTTCGCCCTCGAGACCCAGCATGGCAAGCTCCACGACCACGGTGTCCGTCTCGAAGAGATGCTCTACGTCACCGAATCCGGCTACGAGATGGTCTCCACGTACAAGAACCACGAGATCATCTCAATCACCTAGCCGAGTTGATCCTCGATCTCGATAGCGAGGCCTGTCTCGACCCGGATCGAGTTGGCTTCAAGACGGCGTGGCTGGCGAGGGGAAGACGCGCCGGTCTCCCGGTTCGGGGAGGATTCGTGGTCGAAGGCGCCGACTCCCGCAGTCACATGCGGCTCGGGGCCGGAACCCTGTCATCCCGGGGCTCGGGTGGAGCGCGTCTGGTGATCGGGGACCAGCCGTTGGCCTTCACCGATCAGCTGATCGGATTGGGGAGGCGTCTCGGACCACGACTGGTAGTCCGCTCTTCCACGTCCCTCGAAGGCGCCGGCGAGTGGTCGGGTGCGTTCGCCAGCTACGTCGACGTCTCACCGGAGGAGCTGCCCAAGGCGGTGGTCGGATGTTGGGCCTCGGCGTTCTCCGTGGATTCGCTGAGACGCCAGGAGGCCACAGCGATCGCGCCCGGCTCGATCGCGATGAGCGTGCTGATCCAGGCCGCAGTTCATCCACAGGCGGGCGGGACGGCGACAATCGATGCCGATGGCGACGTGGTCGTTCACGGTGTCAAAGGGGCACCCGCCCCACTCCTCCAGGGCTGGGTCGCCGGCGAGACTGCACGCTGGTCGGACGGATGGTCGGGACCCGAGCTGGTAGAGCTCGTGGGCGTCGACACCCTGGATGAGATCGCAGACTCGATGAGGGCCGCAGTCTCATCGATCGGGGCCAACCACTGCGAATGGGCCCTCGACGACGAGCTGTGGATCCTGCAACTGGGTGTCGCCCGTCAAGCACCGGCGCCAACCGCGCTCCCCTTCCAATCGGCCTCTCAACCAGAGTTGGTTCAACTGGTTCGCACCCTGGTGACCTCACCAGGGCCCCTCGGCGAGGCCCTGATCCTGCCGTGGGCTTTGGCAGGGATGCCCGCAGTGGAGGTGATCCCGCGGCGGGTTAACGACGCCCCGCAGCGAGTCAGATCCCTCTGCGAGCAGTTGACCGCCCAGGTCTGGGGTCTCCCACCCGCGCGTGCAGCCACCGCGTCCAAGGTGGCCCTCTCCTCGATGAGGGGGCCGCATCCGCCACTGGAGAAGCTTCGGGCCCTGAACAGCCCCAGTCTCCGAGTTGCGCATGACCTGCTGGGGCTGATCGCCGGGCTTCGTCTCGAGATGACGGATCGCGGCGTCGTACCCGACCCGGACAGGGCCTGGCATCTGGACCTGGAACAAATCGAAGCCGTGCTCGGCGGTGCCGACTTCAAGCCATCATTGAGAGCGGGGCCGGGCAGGTGGGAGCCCCTGATCGCCGCGGTGGCCATGGCCGCCGGTGTGAGCACTACCGGAACACCAGCAGCAGACGGCCTCGGTGCCGGCAGAAAGGCCGCCGTCGGTGGGCCGACCGAGGCCGATCGCTTCACACCCCGTTCCATCATCGCCTCACCACAGCCGGTACCCGCCCTGGCACCACTGCTATGGGAGGCGTCCGGTGTGGTCACTTCCACCGGCAGCCCTGCCGCTCACCTCTTCGACTCGGCGCGCTCTCTCGGGGTACCTGCAGTGTGCGGTGTCGAGATCGATGCCGGCGCCGATCTCGTCGTGGCGGTCGACGGATTCGCCGGCGTCGTGTCCTGTCTGGACGTCAGCGGGGACAACCATGTCTGAGAGCATCGGCGTCGTGGGTCTCGGCGTCATGGGATCGGCAATGGCAGCCAACCTGGTCAAGTCGGGATTCGACGTCGGGGGATACGACACAGACGCGTCGGCCCTCTCGGTGGCAACCGAGAGAGGAGTCGTCGGCTTTCCCTCGGTCACGGCACTTGCAGACAGGCCAACCGACCTGATCATCCTCTCCCTACCGACGACATCGGCCCTGGAGCAGGTGAGCTCCGAGCTGGCATCGCAACCGAGGCCGGGAATGGTTTGCCTCGAAACCGGCACCTTCCCCCTCGTCGCCAAGTTGGCAGCACGAGAGCGTCTGGCTGCTTCCGGGATCGACCTGATGGATGTCCCCCTCTCCGGCACCGGACTGCAAGCCGCCGACGCCACATTGGTCGTGTTCGCCTCGGGCCAGAAGGCCGACCTGGAACGTGCCCAGCCGGTTCTGGACGCAATTGGGCGATCCACCCACTACCTCGGCGAGTTCGGCAACGGATCGCGCATGAAGTACATCGCCAACTTGTTGGTAGCGGTTCACACCCTCGCCGCCGCCGAGGCGCACGCCCTCGGCAAAGCCGCCAAGATGTCACCTGCGTTGGTGCAAGAGGTCATGGAGGACGGAGTTGGCTCCTCGAAGATCTTCGAGATCCGTGGGCCGATGATGGTGGCAGATGACTACCCGGCCGCGGCCCGCCTCGACATCATTCTCAAGGATGCCGGCCTCATCAAAGAGTTCGCCGAGCAGTCAGGCTCGCCCACGCCGCTCCTGGACGCGGCGCTGGACGTCTACGCCGCGGCCAGCGAGGCCGGCCTCGGGGACCTGGACGCTGCGGCTCTGTGTCGATTCCTGGAACAGGAGGCCGCGGCGAGACGATGATCGGGAAACCGCTGCGTCGCCTGGAGGATCACCGTCTGATCACCGGCCAAGGTCGCTTCGTCGATGACATCAACATGGACGGGATGTGGCACGTCGTGTTCGTCCGCAGCATCGAAGCCCATGCCCTCATCAAGTCGATCTCCCTCGACGACCGATACCAGGGCCCGGCCTCTCTGATCACCGGATCTGACCTCGGGTTGGACCGACCCATGCCCATACAGCACCCGTCGCCCTCGATCTCCCAGCCGATCAGCCCTCCCCCGCTGGCATCCGACGAGGCCTGCTACGTCGGTCAGCCTTTGGCCGCGGTAGTCGCCCCGACCGTCCCCCAGGCGGTGGACGCCGCACAGCATGTCTTGGTCGAGTACGAGCCTCTCCCGGCCATCATCGATCATCGTCAGGCCCTGGATGTCGATGCCCCGATGGCACACCGGGATACCACCACCAACCTGATCGGGACCCTGACGGCCGGATTCGGCGACATCGAGACTGTCTTCTCGACCGCTCCGCACACATTGACCATCGATGTCGACCAGCACCGTGGGGCATTGGCGTCCATGGAGGGTCGTGGTGTCGTGGCTCGATGGGACGATGCCGACCGGCAGCTGACCCTGTGGACGTCCTCACAGTCACCTCACGCGGTGAAGGCCAACGTGGCCTCCTATCTCGGGATGTCCCCGGACGAGTTGCGGGTGGTGGCCCCCGACGTCGGAGGTGGGTTCGGGCCCAAGGCGGCCGTCTACCCCGAGGAGCACGCCATGGCCGCGCTTTGTATGCGGTTGAGGAGACCCCTGAAGTGGACGGAGCTGCGACGCGAGCACTTCATCGCCTCGATGCAGGCGCGCGGCCAGTCCGGCAAGGTTTCGGTTGCCTTCGACGAAGATGGGACGTTGCTCGGCTTGAAGGCAGAGTTGATCCACGACTGTGGCGCATACGTGCCCTATGGCCTGGTGATGGTGGCAACCACCGTTCGCCTGATGTCGGGCCCATATGCGATAGCGGCTCTGTCCACCCGCGTCGACTGCGTGTTCACCAATGCCACGCCAACGGGCGCCATCCGCGGTGCAGGTCGGCCAAATGCCATCTTTGCCGTGGAGCGCGCCATCGACGCGGTGGCCCGCCGGCTCGGCATGGGGCGGGAGGACGTTCGTCGTCGAAACCTGATACGACCCGAGAGGCTGCCCTACAGCATCGGAATCACCGGGTCGGACGGACGAAACGTCACCTACGACTCTGGTGACTATCTCGATGCGCTGGAGACTGCGCTGAAAGCCGCCGCCATCGATGAATTCGAGCGACGAAGGGCGAATTCAGCGCAACGGGGGCGTCTGCGGGGATATGGGATCGCCTCCTATGTCGAGGACACCGGCGTCGGCCCCTATGACGGCGCGCGCATGGAGATCCTGACGAATGGCGAGATCGTCATCGACGTCGGGCCAGGCTCCCAGGGCCAGGGACACGCCACCGTCATGGCCCAGATAGCCAGTGAGCACCTGGGGGTGGATCCTCGGTGGGTGCGGGTCCACGCCGGCGACACCGCCAGATACGGCCAGGGTCTCGGCACCGTGGCCAGCCGCACCGGTCAAACCACGGCCGCGGCCGTGCACGTCACATCCGCCGATCTGGCGGCGATGGTCAAGGAGCTGGCCGCCCGCAGGCTGGAGGCGTCCGTTGAGGACATCGTGTTGGTCGATGGTGCAGCAATGGTGGTGGGCCAACCGGGCACAGAGATTCCTCTTGGCTCCCTGGCAGCCGACCTCCAGCCCAAATTCGGCGGCTCGGTGCCTGAGGGTCGGCAGAGCCCGGGGTTGTCCATGGAGAGGATCTACCCGTACGGCGGTTCGGCTTTCACCAGTGGCACCCACGTCGCCGAGGTGGAGGTGGATCCGGAATCGGGTCACATCGATGTCGTGCAGTATGTCGTGGTCCACGACTGCGGCACCCTGCTCAACCCGATGATCGTGGATGGGCAGATCGACGGTGGGGTGGTTCACGGCCTGGGGAATGCCCTGACGGAGGAGATCCGGTATTGGGAGTCCGGGCAACCGATGTCGACATCGTTCCTCGACTATCGCCTGATGACCGCTCTCGACGTGCCGAATCTCATCAAGATCCACCGGGAATCCCCCTCTCCCACCAACCCGTTGGGCGTCAAGGGGGCGGGAGAGGGTGGCACCATTCCCGCCGCCGCGGTCGTCGCCTCCGCGGTGGAGCACGCGCTCGATAGGCACGGGGTCATCGTCAATCACTATCCGATCAAGGCCGAGTGGGTCTATCGAGCCATACGCGGAGGAAGCTGACTTGGATCTCGGCATCTCGGGGAAGACGGCACTGCTCACCGCCTCGAGCCGTGGCCTGGGCCGAGCCTGCGCCGAGGCATTGGCCTCAGAAGGGGTCAACGTGGTGATCAACGGCCGAGATCCCGAGACTCTGGCCCGAGCCGAGGAGCGCCTCAGGGACGACCACGGGGTGGAGGTGGTCGCCGTGGGCGCCGACATCAACACCTATGAGGGGAGACAGAGACTCCTGGACAGCTGCCCCGATCCCGACATCCTGGTCAACAACAACTGGGGACCGCCACCAGGGAGATGGGAGGACTTCGAGTACGACGACTGGCTGGCGGCCGTCGAGTCCAACATGCTCGCCCCGATCATGCTGATTCGAGGTGTGGTGGGCGGGATGAGGGAACGCCGGTTCGGTCGCATCGTCAACATCACCTCACAAATGGTCAAGTCACCTTTCACCGTGATGGGGCTCTCGGCCGGGGCGCGCACCGGTCTCACCGGCGCGGTGAAGGCCCTGTCCCGGGAGGTGGCTCGGTACAACGTGACGATCAACAACCTGCTCCCGGAGCGAATCGACACGGAACGCACCAGATTCATGGCCCAAAGCCAGGCCGAGGAGATGGGCATCACCTACGAGGAAGCCCGGTCGCAGATCGCAGACAGCATCGCCGCCAAGAGGCTGGGTCGCCCTGAAGAGCTGGGGGCGGCCTGTGCCTTCCTCTGCTCGGCACACGCCGGATACATCTCGGGTCAGAACCTCCAGATCGATGGGGGCTCGTACCGGGGCACTTTCTGATTCGGCCATGAGTCGTCTCCGCACGCTCGGCCAACTCGCCATCGTCGATGTGAGACCGCTCCGCCTGGTATCCGGTTATCGATGGCTGTACGCCGGGATGTTCCTCGGCCACACCGGGCGCCAGCTGGCCGTGGTGGCCGTGCCCATCCATATCTTCGAGCTCACCGGATCCACACTGGCGGTCGGGCTTCTCGGACTGGCCCAACTCGTCCCACTTCTCCTCGTGTCCTTGATCGGAGGCGCCCTCGCCGACGCGGTCGATCGCCGCAAGTTGATCGTTCTCGCCCAGATCGTGTTGGCCGCCACCGGGGCCCTGCTCCTCGCCAACTCCGTCTCCGACAACCCAGCCATCTGGCCCCTGTACGTTCTGAGCGCGATCAACGCCGGGGTGTTCGCCATCGATGCGCCGGCAAGGCACGCTCTCCTGCCCGGGCTGGTCGGCCGGGTGTTGTTCCCCTCTGCGGTTGCCCTCAACCAGACCCAGACCAACCTGGCCAAGGCGGCCATCCCCGCGATCGGCGGATTGTTGATCGCATCCAGAGGGTTGCCGTTCACCTACGGCACGATGACGGTGGTCTTCCTGGTTGGCGCCCTGTTGGTGGGACGGGTGCCCCGGGTGGAAGTGGAAGGCGGAGGTCGCAGGTTCTCCCTCGCCTCCATCAAAGAAGGGCTTGGATTCCTGAGATCTCGCCGCTTGATCCAGGCTGCCCTCTTGATCGACCTCAATGCCATGGTGTTCGGCATGCCCTCGGCGCTCTTCCCGGCGTTCGGGACCGAGGTCCTCGGGGGCGACGCTCTGACCGTCGGCCTCCTCTATGCCGCTCCGGGAGCTGGGGCATTGCTCGGCGCCATCACCTCGGGATGGGTGGCTCGAGTTAGACGTCAGGGGTTCGCGGTCATCCTCTCCGTCGTGGGCTGGGGGGTGGCCATAGCCGTGTTTGGCATATCGAACTCCATCCCTATCACGCTGGTGATGCTGGCCTTCGCCGGAGCCGCCGACGTCGTCTCGGCCATCTTCAGACAGTCGATCGTCCAACTCTCCATCCCCGACTCAATTCGTGGCCGCCTGTCATCGATCCACCTCGCCTCAGCGGCCGGTGGGCCCAGATTGGGCGATTTCGAGGCGGGTGTGGTCGCTTCATTGACCTCGGTGAGGTTCTCGGTCGTCTCCGGGGGCGTGGCCTGCGTGCTCGGTGCGCTGGTGATTGCACGCTGGGCCCCCTCGTTCAGAGACTATCGCCACGACCCGCAAGGCTCCGAGCCGAGCCGCGGAGAGGCAGGCCCGGGTTGAGGCCACGACCTCCGTCAGCCCAGGGCGAAGAGACGGGCTGCGTTGCCCCCGGCGATCGCAGTTCGCTGTTCCTGGGTGAGGCCGTCGGTCGAATCGATCAGACCCACCGGATCTGTTTCGCTCATGTCGAATGGAAAGTCGGTGCCGAGCATCACGTGGTCGGCACCAACCACCTCGATCAGGTGACGGAGATAGAGGGGCTGGAAGACCATCGTGTCGTAGAAGAGACGTCTCATGTAGTGACTGGGGGGGTGGTCGGGGATCCTGGCCCTCGTCTCCGGTCGGACCGACCATGTGTGATCCGACCGGGAGCAGTAGAAGGGCAGATATCCCCCACCGTGGAGCAAGATCAGCTTGAGACCGGGGTGCTCCTCGAACAACCCGCTGAATATCATGCGGGTGGTCGCCACCATGGTCTCCAGCGGGTTGCCGACACAGTTGACGAGGAAATAGTCGGAGAGACGCTGACTCTCGGGATACCCGCTCGGATGGAGTATGACCGGGATTCCCTTGGCCTCCACTGCAGACCAGAACGGCCGAAACCGGGGCTCGTCGAGGTTGCGCCCATCGACAGTCCCGCCGACCTGAAGACCCTTGAACCCGAGCTCATCGACGACACGGTCCATCTCGGCTATGGCGAGGTCTATGTCTTGCAGGGGCACCGTCGCCCCGAGAGGCACGAAACGATCCGGTCGCTCCGCGGCCGCTGCCGCCAGATTGTCGTTCTGGATCCTCGCAGATTCGGCGGCGGCCGGACCCGGCGCCCAATAGAAGTACTGGGAGACGAACGTGGCCAGTCCCTGCACATCCACACCCATTCTGTCCATGTGCTCGATGCGGGCAGCAGGAATGGTCAGCTTGTCGCTGATACCGGGAAACATCACCTTGTTGTGATCCTTCGAGTCTTGACCCATGTAGAAGTCGTAGGCCTCGAACTCTGGACGCAAATGGGGCTCGACCGGAGATCGGCTCGCGGGCGTCGCCAGATGGCAGTGAATGTCGATCGTGGTCATATCTGTATCGCCGGCAGGGGTCGGAGCACCTTAATGCCCGAGCCGGCGGTGGGTCACACCGGGTGAGCAGCCCCTATCGCGACCTGATCTGGACTTCCGAGCAGGGAACGGGGCACGAGCCACAGCTCACCCGGCCGGGCATCTACATACTGCTGGGGACGGTGGTTCTCGTCCTCGGGCTCAACTGGCCGATCATGGCCACCGGGCTGAGATCGATCACACCGCTGTGGATGGCGATCTTTCGGGTCACAGGTGCCGCCCTGGTGGTCGTCGTGCTGGGCACGGTCAGTGGCAATCTCCGGGTGCCGCCCAGGCGCGACCTCCCGATGATCGTCTCCGTGGGCCTCTTCCGTCTCGCCACCGTCTTCGTCCTGGTGTTCACCGCCCTGACCCTGGTGCCTGCCGGGCGGGCCTCGGTGTTGGTGTGGACCACTTCACTCTGGACGGTGCCCATTGCCGCGATCTTCCTGAGGGAGCACATGACCGGCTGGAAGTGGAGTGGTCTGGCGACCGGCATCATGGGGATCTTGATACTCGCCGAGCCCTGGGGAAGCGACTGGACCGATGGGAACGTGGTCCTGGGGACCGGGCTGCTGCTGCTGGCTGCCATCGTCGGTGCCGCCACCGCAGTCCACATTCGAGGACACCGCTGGACTATCACGCCCTTGGAGGCGATGCCATGGCAGCTCCTGGTGGCGGGAGTCCCTCTCGTCGCCTTGGGGCTGGCCCTCGACGGGCCTCCGGTCATCCACTGGACGCCCCAGTTGTTTTGGATCGTGATCTATCAGGGTGTCCTGGGAACCGGGTTGGCGTTGTGGGCCCAGATCGTGGTGTTGCGCAACCTGTCCGCGGTCTCGACCAACCTCACGTTGATGGGGGTCCCGGTCGTGGGAGTGGCCTCTTCCGCGGTGGCTCTCGACGAAGACATCACAGCGGCGCTGTTGGTCGGCATGATCTTGATCATCGTGGCCGTCGCCATCAACGTGGTCGCGGACACCGGAGACTCGTTGTGAACTCCTATGTGAGATCGATGAAGGCGTTCACTGAGATCCGCAGGTGATCCTCCAACGCGGAGACCGCGGCCGCGACATTGCGGGTCTCCAGAGCCTCGAGAATCTCGGCGTGTCCTCTGTTGGCGGTCTCCCGGTGCGACTGGTCGTGCTGCAGCGCGGCGCCGATGTACATGACCGACGCATCCTGGAGATTGCGGATGATCGCAGCCAATCGCGGAGAAACCGCGGTTTCGTAGACCGCCATGTGGAACACCCGGTTGCGATCCACCCATTCCGCCGAATGAGGCTCCTCCAGCATGATCTTGTGAAGTTGCTTCAGCTTCTCGAGAAGGGCTGGAGTCACCTCGCTCACGGCCTGTCTCATGGCCATGGGCTCGAGCACCAACCTGATCTCGTAGATGTCCCTCAGATCATCGGCGCTCAGCTCGGCAACGATGGCACCCCGATGCGGGTCGAAGTGGACCAACCCCTCGGTGGCCAGATCCCGCAAGGCCTCACGCACCGGTGTGGTGCTCACGTCGAGCATCGCGGCCAGCTCTGCCTGGACCAGACGGCTGCCGCTGGTCAGCTCGCTGTTGAGGATTGCCCTCCGCAGCACCGCCCTCACGTACTCGTGCGCCGTCTGCCGGGTGGTCGCCACTGCGTTGTCCGGAAGCGAGACCTGGAACTCGCCGAGCTCGTCCATGCCCGGATCCTACAAAGCCGGAGCTCGGTGACCGGGCATCGAAGTGGGGGGCCATGCATGGTGGCCCTACGATTGTCGACTCGAACCCGAGGAGATTGTTGAGAGCGATACGAGTGGTTGCGCCAGGCGAGATCGAGGTCGCCGATGTCCCGGAGCCGATGGCTGACGGTCAGGTCCTGGTGCGCGTGCATCAGGTCGGCATCTGTGGCACCGACACCAAGATCCTCGCCGGGAAGATCCCGGTCGACTACCCGAGGATCGCCGGGCATGAGATGATCGGCGAGGTCGTCTCCTCCCCACCCGGGTCACCCCACCCTCAAGGCACCCGCGTTGTGATCGATCCCGGTGTCGCCTGCGGCTGGTGTCACCTGTGTCAGGCAGGGCGCACCAACATCTGCATCAACGGTGGATTGATGGGCCGGGATGTAGACGGCGTCTTCACCGAGTACACAATCGTGCCATTGCAACGTGTCGTGCCAGTCCCGGAGTCTGTCTCTACGAAGGCTGCAGGGTTGCTCCAGGTGCTGGGCACGACGATCCACGCGGTCAAGGTCCTGAATCCCTTCCCGGGTCAGATCGCCGTGGTCATAGGCCTCGGGGTCACGGGTCAACTGATCGCCCAGCTGCTCCGGCTGCGGGGCATGACAGTCATCGGCGTCACCCGCTCCGAATGGAAGCGGAGACTGGCCCTCGAGCTCGGGGCCTCAGACGTCGCTCCCCCAGGCGAGGCCGCCGACCTGGTCGGGCGGATCACGGAGGGACACGGGGCGGATCTCGCCGTGGAGGCGGTCGGACAGGAGTCCACCCTCTCCGATGCCATCGGCCTGGCCGGGACCGGTGGCGAGGTTCTCGTCTTCGGGACGATCACCGGCGGATCCAAGGGTCTGCCCTATTACCAGCTCTATCACAAGGAGCTCACCCTGCACAATCCCCGGGCGGCCTTGGTGAAGGACTACGCCGATGGAGTGGCTCTGGCCGCGTCGGGCGCGATCCAACTGGAGCCCTTGGTGACCCACGTCCTCGATCTCGGTGACGCCGCCAAGGCATTCCAACTCATCCATGACCCTTCATCGCTCAAGGTGTTGATGACTGTCTGAGTTGACGACCTGGCGGCCCGGGTCGCTGATCGTCCCCAAAATCTCGAACTCAGGAAACCACACCCGTCGTTCGCAGGCCTGCGATCTCTGCAGCCGAGTAACCCAGCTCCCCCAGGACCTCGCCGGTGTGGGCCCCGAGGGGAGGTGGCTCCAGCCTCCTGGCCGGTGGCGTTTCCGAGAGACGGATCGGGAGGCCGAGAGTTCTGATGTGGCCGGCTTCCGAGTGCTCGAGATCGACGACCATCTCCCTGGCGCGTGTCTGAGGGCTGGCCAAGGCCTCAGACACCTTGTTTATCGGCCCCGAGGGTATGCCCGCCTCGTCGAGGAGGGTGACCCACTCCGCCCGGGTCCTGGTGACGACGACCCGGGCCACCTCTTCGTCCACGGCCTCCCGGTTCCTGACACGCTCCGGGTTGGTGGCCATCCGCGGGTCCTCTACCCATTCCGGGTGCCCAAACACCCGGGCCAGGGCAGCGAACTGTGTGTCGTTTCCAATCGCGAGGGCCAACTCACCATCGGCGGCCCGATAGGTGCGGTAGGGGACGATGTTCGGGTGCCCGTTGCCATACCGGCCTGGCTCCTCGCCCGAGATCAGATGGTTGGCCGCCACATTGGCGAGTATGTGGAGACCGGTGTCGTGCAGATTGACCTCGCAGCGCTGCCCTCTTCCGGTCCGGTTCCGGGCTTCCAAGGCGGCCAGCACCGCGATGGTGGCCTGCATCCCGGCGCAGATGTCGACGATCGCCACGCCCAACTTCATGGGCTCACCATCGACCTCGCCGGTGATCGCCATCAGACCGGTCTCGGCCTGAAGGATGAAGTCGTATCCGGGATGACCCGATTTGGGTCCTGTGGACCCATAGCCGGTGATCGAGCAGCGGATCGCCCGCGGCGCATTCTGCTCGAACCAGTCATCGTCGAAACCCCAGCGCTCCAGGGTGCCGACCTTGAAGTTGTCGATTGTCACATCACACCATCGGATCAGGCGCTCGAGCACTTCCCGCCCTGTGGGCGAACCGATGTCGAGGGTCAGGCTTCGCTTGTTGCGGTTGACCCCCAGGAAGTAGGCGGAGAGCGGGCCGGCATATGGGGGACCCCAGTTGCGTGTGTCGTCACCGGTCCCGGGACGCTCGACTTTGACTACGTCCGCCCCGAGATCACCGAGGGTCTGGGTGCACAAGGGACCGGCGAGGACACGTGACAGGTCGACGACCCTCACACCGGTGAGGGCGCCTTCGGAGATCATCCCCGCGCGGTCCGGGACGCTTCGCTCTGGTTGCGGCCCGCCTCGAAATCACTGATGTAGTCATCGAGGGCCATCTTGCTGCGCACCCGGAACTGGTGGAAGTCGGCCGGCCTCTTCTCCAGGAAGGCCCGCATGCCCTCCATCGACTCCTCGGTCCCCCAGATGTTGGCCAGCAGCTCCATGCCGTGCTGCCATGACGGATAGAGGGCGTCGGAGTCGAAGTTGAGCGAGACCTTGGTGGCACGGATGGTCTGTGACGAATAGCCCTTCAGCTGCTGGATCACGTCGGCCACCCTGGCCTCTATGGCCTCGGCGGGCACCGACTCGTTCGCCAGGCCGATGGCAGCCGCCTCGGCCCCGCTGTACTGCTTGCACAAGAAGATCATCTCTTTGGCCCGACGTTCCCCTATGAGCTTGGCTATGTACTGCGTGGCCCCCACGGTGGGGCAGGCCCCCACCCTGGCTCCTGTCTGGCCGAAGATGGCATCGTCGGTGGTGATCACCAGGTCACACCACAACATCAACTCGTGGCCCCCTCCGACGCAGGCGCCCTGGACCATGGCAATCACCGGAATCGGGAGATTGCGACAGGTCATTGCCACCTTGAGCATCCGGTCGTTCCACATGTACGAGTTGGCCTTGTTCAGCTTCATCATGGCGTGGAAGTCCCCACCGGCGGAGAAGTGGCCGCCGACTCCATAGAGCACCGCAGCAACGATGGTTGGGTCCTCACGGGTCGACTCCAGCGCATGCGCCAGCTGATCCAGCGTCTGCTCCCGGAAGGCGTTCCTCACCTCGGGCCGGTTGATCCCGATCCATGCAGCATCGTTTCGAACCTCATAGACGATGTCGCTGTATTCCATCACTCTCCCTCTCACTGCGTGTAGTCGACGGACACGGCGCTGCCGCTGGCCGCGGACTGTTCGGCTGCCTCCATGACGGCGATCACGGCCAGAGCCTGGGCCCCGTCGACCTCGACCTCTGTCTCCCCCCGTATCGCCCGCGCGAATTCGGTGAGCTGGTCGACGACGGGATCATATGGATCCAGCTCGACCTCCCTGCGCTCGGCCTCACCGGTCTTCTGCAGGAGCAGACGGGAACCTCCTTCGATGTTGTAGGCGGAGCCGTCCATGCCGTGGACCATGATCTCGTTGACGACCGGGGTGAAGAAAGAGGTGGTCAGGGTGCCCAGGGCACCGGATTCGAACTCGACGGCCAGCACGGTCACCTCGTCGATGGGTCGCTTTCTCCCGGGACGGGTGAACGCCGCCACCTGACGAATGGGTCCGGCCAGGTAGTGCATGGTGTCGATCTTGTGAACGCCGAGCGAGGTCATCGATCCCAGCGGGCTCTGCTCGGGATCCCATCGCCAGGCCTCATCCGGCAT
>CAZSOF010000002.1:18946-40572 GCA_964607685.1 uncultured Acidimicrobiaceae bacterium
TCATCGATCCCAGCGGGCTCTGCTCGGGATCCCATCGCCAGGCCTCATCCGGCATTCGATAGGCGTTTGGGATCGACTGGTTGGCCGTGACTGCCTCGATGTCGCCCAGCACGCCATTGTCGAGCATGTCTCTGATCCGCCGATTGGCGGCGTTCCGCCTCCGCTGATGACCGACCTGGAGGATGACGCCCCCGGCGGCGGCTGCCTGGACACATGCCCGGCCATCGACCACGGTGGTGGTGAGTGGCTTCTCCACGAAGATGTGCTTGCCGGCGGCCGCCGTCTTCTCGATGAGGTCGCGGTGACTCCGGTGGGAGGTGGCGATCAGGACACCCTCTACCTCATCGTCGGCCAGCAACTCCTCGAGCGAGGAGGCGGCCCGGCAACCGTGACGGGTGGCGAATGCGGCCCGGCCCTCCTCACCCCGGGCGAAACAGGAGACGATCTCGGCCACACCACTCCGATCGACCGCATCGGCCAGCTCCGAGCCCCACCAGCCGAGACCGACACTGCCCAGTCTCACCTCGTCATTCACGCTCGGGCCCCATTCCGGGCGATCATATATGTTGTCTCATATGGAATCGACCGCCGGCTCCCGGCACCGGCAAACACTCCGGGGCGCGACGCTGGTGACGGCACACGATGAGCGGCGAGCCGACCTGACCATCGAGGACGGGAGAATCGCCCACATCGGTGGTGACGGGCTCATCGGTGAAGAGGTGGATGTCTCCGGTCTCCTCATCCTCCCCGGCATGGTCGACACCCACGTTCATCTGATGGACCCCGGTGACGTCACCCGGGAGGACTTTCCGACCGGGACCGCCGCCGCCGCCGCCAGAGGGGTGACAACGATCATCGAGCACACTCATTCGCACCCGATTCGATCCGTCACCGACCTCGAGGAGAAGCGACATCATCTAGAGGGACGGTCCCACGTCGACTTCGGGCTGGCGGCCCATGTGTGGCCCGACCTCATCCCCGAGATCCCTCGCCTCAGGGAGGCAGGTATCAGCTTCTTCAAGATCTTCACCTGCGACACCCATGGGGTCCCGGGCCTGGACACCCAGAACCTCCTCGACTCGCTGCAAACGATTGCCGCAGTCGACGGACGTTGCCTCATCCACAACGAGGATCAGATCATCACCGCAGCCGCCGAGAGACGGCTGCGGGCCGAACACAGACTGGACCCCGGGCTGTTGGTGGAATGGCGGAGCCGGGAGGCGGAGCTGGTGGCGGCCGCTGCTACCGCTGCAGTGGCCCTGCATGCCGGGGCGGCGGTGAGCTTCGCCCACGTCTCCAACACTGCCGTCCTCGACGTGATCGACGCCTTTCGTCGTCTCGGTGCCGACCTCGCCGCCGAGGCCTGTCCCCAGTACTTCGCTCTCCACGAGGAGGAGGTCGCCACCCACGGCACGTTTCGCAAGTTCACGCCACCTGCCCGGATCAGGGACGAGGGTGACCGGAAGCGGATGTGGCGGGCGGTGAACGATGGCCGATTCTCATTCTTCTCCACCGATCACGCGCCCTCCACGGTGGCACAGAAGACAGGTGCTGACATCTGGGAGGCGCCCTTCGGCCTGCCCGGCCTGGACACAACGTTGCCTTTTCTCGTCGATGCGGCCTTGCAGGGCAGGCTCTCGCTGAGTGACGTCGCCCGTTTGTACGCCGCGGAGCCGGCGCGGCGCTACCGGCTGGACAAGGGAGAGATTCGGGTGGGGGCCGACGCCGACCTGGTGTTGGTCGACCCCGAGACGACCTGGACGGTACACAGCGACGATATCGTCTCCAAGGCGGGCTGGTCCCCTTATGAAGGAGCGAGTCTTCGGGGAAGAGTGGTGGCTGCCTACCTGCGTGGCGTGGAGATCGCTCGCGACGGGGTGTGCCACACCGAGCCACGGGGCCGTTTCATCCATCCCGTCGGCTGACCGTCAGCACGCACCACAGGCGTTCATGAAGGCGGCCAGCATCATGTAGTAGCCGATCATGGTGGCCAGCTCCACGGTTCCCTCGGTCCCCAGCCGAGCGCGCACCACGGCGAAGACCTCGTCGGAGACGGTCCCATCTCGACACAGCTGCCTCACCAAATCGACCAGTGCCGCGTCGGAATCGTCGGTGATGGGTGCGGCTGCGACTACTTCACCCAGGGTCTTCTCGGCAACGCCCGCCGCCCGGGCCAGCGCCACATGCGACTCCCACTCGAAATCACAGTGTCGCTCGACGGCAGTCGTCACGATGACCAGCTCTCGATCGTGATCGGTCAAAGACCCCTGGAAACGGATCACGGCACCCAGATCGGCCGCCGCCCGGGCCAATTCAGGACGGTGGAGCATGGCGGCGAATGGCCTTATCATCTGGCCACGACTGGCCGCAATGTGGTCGAACACATCGATCTGGGCCGGAGAAGCCTGCTCACGTTGCTCGATCAGGGGCACTCGCGACATGGTGACTCCTCGGGTCGGACGGATCGTGCATGATATAGGATCACCGATCCGTGGCTGCAACTACCGAGAGAGTCATCGAAACCCCGGTCGGGCGCTTCTCCTACGCGTTCTCCGGATCCGGCCCTCCCCGTCTGATCCTGCATTCACTTCTCACCGACCGCACCGCCTTCGACGCGGTAGCCGAAGGACTGGGCGGCCAGACGTTTGCCCTCGACCTGCCCGGGTTCGGGGCCACCGACCCCGCCCGGCCCGACATCGACGATTATGCCCACCGGGTGGCCGGCTTCATCGAGGACAGCGGTTTCGGCCCCGATCTGGTGTTGATCGGCAACGGGTTGGGAGCGTTCGTGTCGCTGGGCACGGTCATCCATCACCCGGGGCTGGCGACGAGAGCGATCCTGGTCGGCTGTGGCACTGGGTTCCCCCAAGCCGCCAAGGGCGCCTTCGTGAAGATGATCGAGACTGCGCGCACGGGTGGCATGGAGGCGGTGGTGCCAATCGCGCTGCGAAGGATCTTCACCGACGACTTCCTTACGGCCAACCCGGATGTGGCAGAAGAGCGAGCCCGGATCCTGGGCGGGCACGATCCCGAGGCGTTCATCAACGCCTGTCAAGCTCTCATCACCCTCGATTACGCCGAGTTGGCGTCAACCGTGACCATCCCGACGCTCATCGTCGTCGGCGAGGACGACCAGGCCACCCCACCCCCTCTGGCCATGGAATTGCACCGGGTGATTCCTGACTCCACGCTGGCCCTGATGCCCGGCATGGCGCACGCACCGCAACTACAGGACCCGGAGGGTTTCATCGAGACCATCCGACCATTCATGGAGGGAGAACATGGCTGAGTACAAGGTCGTGGTCAGCGACCAGGTGTTCCCGTCGGTGGACATCGAACGGGAGATGTTGGAGGCGATCGACGCCGAATTGACCGTCGCCACCGGCGACGTGGCGTCGGTGCTGCAGATGGCCGGCGACGCCGACGCCATCCTCAACACCTACCTGCCCTGGGATGCGTCCTCGATCGACAGGCTGGAGAAGTGCCGGATCATCGCCCGCTACGGGATCGGTGTCGACAATGTGGATCTGGATGCGGCGCGCAATGCCGGCATAGTCGTCACCAACGTCCCCGACTACTCGGTGGAGGAGGTCGCCACCCACGCCCTAGCGCTGATCTTGGCCACGCTGCGCAAGGTGATGAGCGCCGACTCCTCAGTGCGCGCCGGTGCCTGGAGTATCGACAACTTCCGGCCCATCCGGCGTCTCTCCACACTCACGGTCGGCCTGCTCGGCTACGGGAGAATCGGGCGCCGTCTGGCCGCTCCACTCGAAGCGTTGGGTGCCCGCATCGTCGCCCACGACCCCTACTTGCAGCCAGGTGCGGATCTTCCGCCGTTGCTGTCACTCGATGAGGTGCTTGCCAACAGCGACGTGGTCTCGCTCCATCTCCCACTCACCGACGAGACGCGGGGCATCGTCGGGAAGGAGGCCATATCGGCAATGCGAGAGGGAGCCATCCTGATCAACACCTCGCGCGGCCCGCTGGTCGAACTCGACGCGGTCACCGAGGCACTGCGTGCCGGGAGGCTGGCCGGAGCCGGTTTGGATGTATTCGACGTCGAGCCGTTGGACGCGTCGCGAATCGAAGGAGTACCCAATCTCGTCGCCACCCCGCACATGGCCTACTACTCGGAAGAGGCTCTCGAGGAATCACAGCGGAAGGCCACGACCCAGGTCATCAAGGTCCTCACCGGGAGAGAACCGGACTACCGGGTGAACTGAGATGACCTCAGACGATCGCATCATCGACACCGGCGTCTTCGACCCCGACGACTTCGGCGACGAGCTCGGTGACGCGCCCCACAACTACCAGCTGGGCACCAGCGTCTGGTTCGAGAACGAGAGGATCCGGGTATGGGAGGTTCTCCTTCAGCCTGGCGAGCGAGGGCCCTTTCATGCCCACACGACGAACTACTTCTGGACGGTCGTGGAGGGGAGTCAGGGGTTGCAGCGATTCTCCGATGGCACCTATGTGATCAGGGACTACCGGGTGGGTGACACCAGGTATCTGGAAAACTCACCCTCCGATGCGTTGATCCATGATCTCGAGAACGTCGGAGACACCACCCTCCGCTTCGTCACCGTGGAGCTTCTTTCCTGAGCTCGAGATGGCCCAAGGTCGTCATCGCCGGGGGCTCCATCGGCGGCCTCACGGCCGGCCTCCTGCTGCGTGGGCTTGGCTGCGAAGTCGACATATACGAACGATCTGGGGTCGAACTCGAGGATCGAGGGGCAGGGATCGTCGTGCTACCCATCACCGAGCGATACTTCACGGGAAGCCCCCGGGGGCGTGAGCGGGTGAGCCTGGAGCTGACCTACTGGTCGTACATGGATTCGGATGGGGCCATCGTCAGCTCCCGCCCTGACCATCTGCGCTTCGGTGGGTGGAGCACCATCTACCGGGCCCTCCTCCACGATTATGGACGGGAGCGCTACCACTACGACCACGAACTGGCCGACTTCGAGACCGACGGCACCACCGTCACCGCCCGCTTCGCCAATGGTGGCGTGGTGAGCGGTGACCTGCTGATCTTCGCCGATGGCTTCGCCTCCACCGGAAGGTCGTTGCTCCTCCCCGAGATCGCCCCCGAATACGCCGGGTACGTGGCCTGGAGGGGCACAACGGCCGAATCTGTCCTGTCCGATCGAGCCCGCGCCCACCTGGCGGACGCCATGGTCTACCAGGTGTTGCATCCCGGCCACGTGTTGGTGTATGCCATCCCAGACCAGGAGGGGCACACGGAGCCGCCAAATCGCATCATCAACTTCGTGTGGTACCGCAACTACCCCGCAGGCGGCGCCTACGAGGATCTGATGCTGGGTCGCGACGGGGAGCGGCGGACGGGGACGATGCCTCCGGGCTCCATCCGTGACGAGCACATCGCCGAGATGAGGGCAACGGCCGGTGCGGCGCTGGCCCCGACGCTGCAGGAGGTCGTGTTGGGATGCCACCAGCCGCTGATCCAGGCGGTGTTCGACGTTCACAGCCCGGAGATGGTGTTCGGACCGGTGATCCTGGTAGGCGACGCAGCGACCACTCTCAGGCCCCACATCGCCGCAGGCCAGGCCAAGGCGTGCGCCGACGCTTGGGCGCTCCGCGATGCCCTCGAGCAGAGCGATGGTGACCTGGAAGAAGCGCTCGCCGTCTGGGGCCCCTCACAGGTCGCGGTGGCCCGCAGGGCATTCACCAGGACCAGGGCCATGGGAGTGGCCAGCCAGTTTGCCGGGACCATGGTGCCGGGCGACCCCGATTGGAGGTTCGGGCTCTGGGAGCCGGGCAATTGATAGTCGAGGTGATCTCGGTGGGCACCGAGCTGCTCATTGGGGAGATCGTCAACACCAACGCCGGTCTGATCGCAGGACGGCTCGCCGAGAATGGGTTCGACGCCCACTATCAGGTGGTCGTAGGCGACAACCTCGACCGCATCGCCGCCGCATTGAGGACGGCGCTGGCTCGGTCCGAGGCCGTAGTCGTCACCGGTGGCCTGGGCCCCACCCAGGACGACCTGACCCGCGAAGCGATGTGCCGGGTTGCGGGGAGGACAATGGTCCGGGACGAGGACCATGCCACCTGGATCTCATCCCGGATCCGGGATCAGGGTCGCCGGCCGACGGAGAGGGTCCTGCGGATGGCGGATCTGCCCCAGGGAGCCGAGGGGCTGCCCAACGCGAGTGGCGTCGCGTTGGGCGTGGCCATGGAGACCGAGGACAAATGGGTCTTCGCGGTCCCTGGCGTTCCCGCCGAGATGATCACCATGCTGGACAATGAGGTGCTCCCCAGGCTGCATCGGCTCGACCAACGGCCCGGGGCTCTCGTCAGCCGCGTCCTCCACATCTGGGGACATGGTGAGTCGGCTGTCGCCGATCTGCTCGGTGATCTCTACGCATCCACCAACCCGTCGGTGGCATTTCTCATCCGGGACATGGAGGTGCGGGTGCGCATCAGTGCCAGGGCCGAGGATCGGGAATCCGCCGAGGCTCTGATCGGCCCCTTCGAGTACGAGATCCGTGACCGGCTCGGTAGCTCGGTCTTCGCCAGCGACCGAGAGACGGTCGAGGAGATCGTGATCCGACTGCTGCGTGAGAGGGGTTGGTCACTCTCCACACTCGAGGATGCGACGCTCGGCCAGGTGGGAGCACGGATCCTCTCCAGTCGGGGCGGGTCGGACGTGTTCGCCGGCTCGTTGATCCCCGGACCCAGGGTCGAGGTGACCCCCAAAGCCGACGTCGTTCTCGAAGTTGGGCCGATCGGCCCCGACCGATCCAACCAGCGTCGTACCACCCGATCGGTGGAGATGGGATTGTCCACTCCGGGCCGGCAAACCGGGCAGGTCTTCGAGTTCGGTGGTGACGACGAGAGGGTTCGCGCCTTTGCCGCCGTGGCCGCTCTCCACCTCCTGCGTCTCGCCCTGGAAGACCACTGAGATGGCCAACCCGCTGCGGAGCTCACTGAGTCGTCGCCCGCTGCTCACCGCCGTCGTATACACGGGAAGCGGGATACTCCCCCTCTTCCTGGTCAGCGCACAGGTCCTGCAACTGGAGGCCGACCTCGGCTTCGACGCGACAAGCGTCGGGTTGGCGGCGGCAGCCTTTTTCGGGGCATCGGCGTTGGCCGCCAACCCCGCGGGGACCGCGATCCGGCGCATGAGCCCGGGCTTCGGTCTTCGTGCCGGAGCCAGCCTCACCATGGCCTGCAGTTTCATCGCGGCCCTGGCAATGACCAATTGGATGATCCTCCTGGCCATGGCGATCGCCGGCATCGGGAACGCCTTCACCCAGGTGTCCGCCAACCTGGCGATCTTCGACGGTGTGTCACGGCGCCGGCAGGGCCTGGCGTTCGGGGCCAAACAGGCCGCGGTGCCGTTGGCCAGTGTGTTGGCCGGTATCTCTCTACCCGCGATCGCTCTCGTGTTTGGGTGGCAGTGGGGGTTTGGCGGTGCCGCCTTGCTCGCCCTCGGGTTGGCCATATCGGCCCCGGAGCCAAGGACCCGGAGCGGGGAGACACGGGAGGAGAAGCCCATGGGGCGGCCACCGGCGTCGTTGCCGGTCCTGGTTGCCGCCGGTTTCTTCGGTGCGGCAGCGGGCAACGGGATATCCCTGTTCGTGGTCCCCTCCGCGGTAGACGTGGGGATTGGCGAGGCGACCGCCGGGCTGGTCCTGGCGGTCTGCTCCGTCCTGGTGGTCGTGGCCCGTCTCGCTGCGGGATGGACGGTTGACAGACGGGCGAGCTCGGGTCATGTCGAGATGGCCATCCTCACCGCCTCCGGAGCGGCGGGTGCCCTGGCACTGATGAGCACCACATCCTCCACTGCCTACCTGTTGGCGATGCCGGTCGCTCTTCTCGGAGCCTGGAGCTGGCCCGGCGTGTTCTTCTTCACCGTGATCCACAGCTATCCCGATTTCCCCGCCCGTGCGTCGGGCGTCGCCCTGTCCGGCAACCTAACGGGAACGGTGATCGGGCCCCTCCTGGTTGGTGCCCTGGTGGGATCCGGCCGCTACCCGGTGGCATGGCTGTGCGTGGCCATCGCCGCCGCCTTGGCCACGTTGGGATTCCTGGGCTCCTACCTGGTCACCCGACGTCGACTGACGGTCAGCCCTTGAGATCCGCCAGCGCTTGTTCCACTTCGGTCACGTCGATCGGCAGCTCCACTACCTGACCCGTCTCCGCCGAGAGGTCGGCTGCGAGGTAGACCTCCATGGTCACCCTGGCCATCCGGGGCTCCACCAGAACCGGTCTGTCGTAGCTCACCGCCTCGAGGAAATGGATCGTCTCCCGCTCCATCGGGCCGGCATAGACGTGGTCGACATACTCGCCGGGCATCGTCGAGAGCGGGAACTGAACGCCACCATCGACGGTGTGCATGACTATGTCCTTGTGGGTGGCATCCATTATCAACGCCCCATCGGTGCCCACGAACTCGATCCAGGTCTGAGAGAAGTTCGGGTATCCCGATGGCAGCGACCATCCGGCCCCGATGGTCACCGTGACGCCATCTTCCATCGTGATGATCATCACCTGCGTGTCCGGGACTCCGTGCTCTGCCTGCCGCGCCCCATACGCCACCTGGGAGTAGACCCGAATCGGTCTCCTCGGCTCGAGACACCACAAGGCGAAGTCGATGTCGTGTGTCGCCTCCATGGCCGCCGGAGACAGCTTGGTGCGGGAACCGATCTTGGCTCCCAGAGACCTGGTGATGTGACGGCTGATCAAGAGGCTCACCGGGTCGCCCAGTGAGCCTTCACGAAGATTCCGCTTGACCAGAGCCTGCTTGGGGTTGAACCGCTGCGAGTAGCCGATGGTGAACTTCAAATCCTTCTCCTCGGCGATCTCGATGAGCTCGTCGGCTTCGTCGAGTGTGATGGCTATCGGCTTCTCCAGAAGCACGTGCTTGCCCGCCTCCAGGGCCGCCTTGGTCATGGGGTGGTGGGTGCTCTCCGGTGTGGCCGAGATGATCATCACATCGATGCTCGGGTCGGCCACGAGCTCCTCCCAGTTGGTGGTGGCCGTCACGGCACCGGTCTGTTCGGCCACCTCGGCCAAGCGATCCTCTCTGATCTCGGCGAGGTGAATGGGTCCCGCGAGGGGGCTCCGAGCCGAGGCCAGGGCGCGGATGCCACCGCACCATCCGGCGCCGATCACGCCGACGCTCAGTGGTCCCATCTCTATCTTCCTTTCATCATCGGATCAGATCTTCAGGGGCGATGGGGAGGGCAACCGCTTCCCCAATACGCGCCGAGTGGTCCATCGCCATCGTAAGCAGGAGGTTGCGATGACCGTCACGCGCCGAGGCGTGAGGCGTCCTCACGCCGGTGGTGAGACGATGAAACCAGGTCATGGTCTCCTCGCGCATCGGGCCCCACAGCATCCCGTCGGACAGGTCGCCAGGCGGGTAGCTGGTGAGGAAGTCCACATATCGCCCGGAGTCGGGCTGGTAACCCTTCGAGGTGTAACCGGCGGGCTGAGGGATCTCACTGGCCAGTATGACGTCGCGGTGCGTGTCCTCGATGTCGATGACACCCCTGGTGCCCACGATTCCTATCTCCAGGCCATATACCGCACCGGGCCACACCGTGGGGAGGGCCCAGTTGATGTTCATGCTCCAGATCGCCCCGTCGTCCATCGTGAAGACGGCAAATGTCCCGTCCTGGGTGCCCATCTCCCCCAGGGTCCGGTTCGTGGAGCGGGCGTAGACCTCGACGGGGGTCTTCGGCTCCATCAGCCACATGGACATGTCGAGGCTGTGCGTCCCCGACACGACCATCGGCGTGAGGTTGGAGGTCTCTCGGGTTTTCCGCAACGTGGCGTCGGGGACCATCCGGTTCATGAACGCCCGGGTGACGACACTCGTCACCTCACCCACCTGACCGTCACGCAGTTTCTGTTTCACCACCTGAAAGCGACGCCGGAATCGCTGGGTGTAGCCGAGGACGGCGTCGATCCCGGCGTCTTCGATCGCCCGCAACACCTGAGCCGACTCGACCGGGTCGGTGGCCAGCGGCTTCTCGATGAACATGGGTCTCCCTAGCTCGACCGCGGCCATGATCGGGGCAACGTGCTCGTTCTCCTCGGTGGCGACGATCACCGCGCTCACCTCCGGCCTGGCGAGTAGTTCCTCGATGTCGGTGGTGGCGAAGTCGGCATCGGTGTCCTCTCTCAGAGTCTCGAGCGTTGCCTCGTGGATGTCACACAAGCCGAGCCAGGCGATGGCCGGATGCTCACGGGCGAGCTTCGATCTGATCCGCCCCACCGTCCCGCACCCAATGACCGCCAGACCGATCCCGTCGGTTGTCATCGCTCCATGCCCAGCAGACGGGCGGCATTGCCCCCTGCGACGAGGTCGACCTCCCTCTCGGAGAGCCCCTCGACCCTCTGGATCAGCCCCAGGGGGTCGGGCTCTCCCATGTCATAGGGGTAGTCGGTGCCCAGCAGGACGTGGTCGGCCCCGTACTTCGCGATGAGAAACCCCAGCTGGTCGGGCTCGAACACCATCGTGTCATAGTAGAAGCGGGACAGATACTCGCTCGGGGGCCGGGGCACACCATGCCTCACGTCCTGGCGTGCGTGATAGGCGTGCTCGAACCGCCCGGCGTACGAAGGCAGGTAGCCACCGCCGTGGGCAAAGACGATCTTCAGACCGGGATGACGCTCCATTACCCCGTCGAATATGAGACGGCCGGCGCAGATCGTCTCCTCCAGGGGGTGACCGATCATGTTGAGGAAGAAGTGATCCTGGAGGCGTTGGGTCTGGGTAAAGCCCTTGGGGTGGATGAAGACCACCATCTCGAGCTCCTCCACCAGGTCCCAGAACGGCTCGAGGCGCGGTGTGGAGATCTCCTCGCCTTCGACGTGGGTGGCGATCTCTATCCCCTTGAAGCCGAGCTGGGCGGAAATCCTCTTCAGCTCGGCGATGGTGGCATCGGTGTCTTGCAAAGGCACCGCGCCCAGAGGAAAGAACCGATCGGGGTGATCGGCGTGCAGCTCCGCCAGGTCGTCGTTGACCGCGTTGAATGCCCTGACTCCCAGTTCGCCTTCCGCCCAGAGGAACATGTGGTAGGGCGAGAGGGATACGGCCTGCACGTCGACACCCATCTCGTCCATGTCGGCGAGACGCACCTCGACCTGCTCCATCTTCGGTCGGAGGTACTCCAACTGGCGACGGTTGACCTCACGGGTCAGCTCACTGCCGAACTGCAGGGCCTTGTCCCCGCGGCGCTCCGCCTCCCGGTGAACCATTCGGGCAGCGGACCCGCACTCCCGATGGCAGTGGATGTCGATGACACGTCCCCGCACCACTATCTGCTACTCCCGAACGCTGCTCGCCTTGGTGGATCGTGCACGATATACGATCCTATGGTCCGTGGGGCCTGGGGACCACTCCGGTGGTCACGAAGGCGCCGTCAGCCGAAACAACCTCTTCGCGTTGCCCCCCGAGACCAGCTCCCGCTGGGTCTGGTCGAGCCCAGACTCTGCGAGCAGGCCGAGGGGGTCGGGGAGACCCATGTCGAAGGGGTAGTCGGTGCCCAGGAGGACGTGGTCGGCCCCGTACCTGTCGACCAGCTGTTCCACCATGGCCGGATCGAACACGGTCATGTCGAAATAGAGACTCTTCAGGTACTCAGACGGGAGACGGTCGATGTGCTGGCGAAGCTCGGGGCGGTGGCGAAACGCATGATCGGTCCGAGCCGGGTAGTAGCCCAGGTACCCACCACCGTGGATCGCCACCATCCTCAGCCCCGGGTGCCGCTCGAACACACCACCCAGGATCATCCGGGTGAGGGCCAGCGTGGTCGACAGCGGCATGCCGATCACGTTCACCAGGTAGTAGTCGGTGAGACGTCGCGCCTCGGTGAACCCGGCGGGGTGGAGGATCACCACCAGCCCCAGCTCCTCCAGCTCCGACCAGACCTTCTCCAGGCCGTGCTGGTCCAGGTCGGTGCCGTTCACATCTGCTCCGATCTCGACGGCCGGGAATCCGAGGTCGGCCACGCGACGAGCCTCCTCGACGGCGAGATCGGGATGGGCCATGGGCAACGTCCCCACACCGACGAGCCGCGACGGGTCGTGTGCCGCCACCTCGGCGATCCGCTCGTTCTGCATCGCCGCCACCCTGGAGGCGAGATCGGCGTCGGCCCAGTAGAAGTAGTGGAACGGTGTCAGCGCGACGAGCTGGGTGTCCACTCCCATCAGGTCCATGTCGGCGAGCCTGGCATCGGGGTCCGTGTACTTGTCCCTGGCCAATTCGTAGAACTCGTCGTTGAGCGTCTTGGTCACCGGTGACGAGTAGAAGGTCCTCGGCTCATCCTCGGGCCGGAAATGGGGACGTGTCAGATCGGCCGACTCCGGGACCATCAGGTGGGAATGGACGTCCACCGTCAGGTAGCCGGGTCGTTCGACGCGCGTCGGGCCCCAGGCGTCGACCCAACCCTGAGGGGACATCGGGCTCATCCCACGCGCCCGATCCCGGCCCTGCGACGCAGCACCTCGACCACCGAGGAGTTGTCGTGGTCGGACAGGCCCCCCGCCTCAGCCTCGGCTAGAGCGGAGCGAACCACCCCCATCAGATCCAATGACGCACCCAGGCCAAGCCCGTGGTCCATGATCAGACGAGCGTCCTTGTGGCTCTGCCGGAGACGACTGAACGGTATCTCGTGCTCACCGGCGATCATGCGATCGCCCCAGACGTCCATGGCCTTGCTGTAGGCCAGGCTGTCCTCGAGGACCAGCAGTGTCGTCGCCAGATCCATCCCCGCCAGCTCGGCGACGACCAGCGCCTCGGCCAGTGCCAGGCGATGAATCGCCAGCACGTGATTGACGATCAGCTTCATCCGGGCGGCCGCACCGACAGGCCCGACATGATGATGGGAGCGACCTATGGCCTCGAAGATGGGAACTCCTCTGGCGTAGGAGTCCTCACCCCCGCCCATCATCACCATCAGCTCGCCACGCTCCGCAATCTCGCTGTTGCCGCTGACAGTGGTGTCGTTGTATGCGATGCCCACGTCGGCCAGGGCCTCGGCGATCGCCATCGAGTCCTCGGGACTTCCCGTGGTCGTGTCATAGACATGGAGACCGGGGGCCTCGGAGGTCGAGATTCCGGCCTCCCCGAGACACACCTCACGAGACACGTCGGAGGTGGGCAGTGACAGGAGCGCTGCCCAGCAATCAGCGACCGCGTCAGCCGGAGCCCTGGCGGGACGCCCGCCCCTGGAGACGAACTCCGCCTGACGGGACTCGTCAGGATCGAAGCCCTTCAGTTCGAACCCCTGAGCCATGAGATTCGCCGCCATCCTCGAGCCCATCAGGCCCAGCCCGATGACCGCGATGTTCCCGGCGGCCATCAGAAGCCATAGAAGGCAACCGGGTTGTCCACCAGGATGCGCCTTCTGACATCTGGATCGGGCGCCCAGAGCTCAATCTGGTCGAGAAGGTCGGCGTCGTTGGGCTGAGCATCGAACTTGTTGGGATGGGGCCAATCGGTGCCCCAGAGCATCCGGTCGGGGCCGGCATCGATCAATGCATGGGCCAGGGGGGCCACCGCCGGCCACGGTGGGACATCCCCTTGCCCCAGCCGGTTGGGAGCCGAGAGTTTGACCCAGGTGTTTCCCTCCCGCACCAGCTCCAGCAACGCCTTGAACGGCGGATAGCCCACACCCTCGGCAGCCGGCATGTACCCGAAGTGACCGATGGAGATGGGCGCCTCCAGGGATCGCAGCAGCGGCATCAGCTCTGGCAGGTCTCCACCGGCAAACAGGAACTCCACATGCCAGCCCAGGGCGGCCACCATCCTGGCCAGTTGCGGTACCTCCTCGAGCCCCACCGGCATGCCGCCGACATTGTCCAGGTTGAGTCGTATCCCCCGCGCTCCCCGGGCATGCAGGTCCTCGAGCTCGGACATCGAGATGTCGCCAGCAATGGCCACCACCGAACGCGCCCGCGCCGCGATCTGTGCCGAGGCGTCGAGTATCGCCGAATTGTCGGTGCCATAGACCGAGGGCTGTGTGAACACCACGCGTTCGATGCCGAGTATGGCGTGCGTCTTCAGTAGATCGTCGAGCGTGGACTGCGGCGGTGTGTAACCACGTTCGGGCAACAACTCGTACCCGTCCACGAAGACATGTGTGTGACAATCCACCGAGCCAGGCGGCACGGCGAGTCTGGGTCTGCGCGTCTCACGAATCGGAGGCAGACATTCCGGGATGTCCGTCATGTCGGCTGAGTCAGCGGGATGGACAGGTGACGGAGTGTTATCTCGGTCAGCAATTCGACGTCGCCCGAGCGGGCCGCATCGATCATCGCCCGGTGATCGTCGTTGGCGACTCCCTTCATAGGGGGGCTCTTCCTCAGCGTGCTGCTGACGAACACAACCGTTGTGTCCTGGAGGGAGCAGATGAGCCCGATGAGCCGACGGGAGGAGGCCGCTTCGTACAGCTTGCGATGGAACGACCTGTTGCCCTGCACCCAGGTGTCCCACGTGTCGGACTCCTCCATCTCCTCGAGAATCGCCTCCGACTCGGCCAGGATCTGGGGGTTCATGCCGGCCACCGCCTCGGCGATGGCCATCGGCTCCAGCACCTTGCGTATGCGAACGATCTCGTCGACGTCCTCTCGGGTGACCGCGGTGACCACGCCACCCCGATAGCTGTCGAGACCCACCAGACCCTCGAATGAGAGCTCACGCAACGCCTCCCGAACCGGTGTCGTGCTCACCTCGAATTGCTGCGCCAGATCGGTCAGGTTGAGTCTCTTGCCACCCTCGAGCTCACCGTTGAGGATCGAGCGACGCAGAGCGCCGGCAACGTAGTCGGTGGTCGTCCGCGGTCTCTGGGCGCGGGCGATGGCGGGCGCCCATGATTCGACACTCACATCCTGACTCAAGTCTCTCCTCTCAGATCACCGGATTGCGCAGGGTCCCGATCCCGTCGACCGAGATCTCGACGATGTCTCCCGGCGCCAGGTACCTGGGCGGGTCGAAACCGATGCCCACCCCTTTTCCGGTTCCGGTGGCGATGACGTCACCGGGTTGCAGCGTCATCACCTCGCTCAGTGTGACCAGGAGACTCGCCACGTCGAAGATGAGGGCGGATATGGGCGCCTCCTGACGCAACTCCCCGTTGACCTCGGTGCGTATCCACGAGGATCGGATGTCGGGTAGCTCGTCGATGGTGGTGATCCACGGCCCCATCGGGCAGAAGGTGTCCGGGCTCTTGCCTATGAACCATTGGACGTGTCTCTTCTGGAGGTCGCGAGCCGTGACGTCGTTGACGATGGTCCATCCGAACACGTGATCCAGTGCCTCCTCCCGGGACAGGCGGTGAGCCATGGCACCGACCACCACTGCCAGCTCCCCTTCATAGTCGGTGGTGCCGGTGGGATCGTTGGCTGTCACTATCGGGTCGTCGGGACCGATGATGGCGCTCGGCGCCTTGGTGAAGACCACTGGATGGTCCGGGATCATCTGCTTCTCGGAGGCGTCGAAGCCCGAGTCCGTGAACTCCTGAGCGTGGTCGCGGTAATTTCTGCCCACGGCGATCACGTTCTTGCGCGGGATCAAAGGGGCCAGCATTCGGATCCCGGCCAGCGGGTGCCTCTCGCACTGTCCGGAGACATGCTCCACCTTGGCGAGGTCCCATTGCGCGATGAGATCGACGCTGTTCGTGGCCAGCCCCGACGTGGAGAGATCGACCACCACGTCGTCTTCCACCAAACCGATCCGCCGCTGCCCTTCGATTTCGAAGTTCGCCAGCTTCATCGCCGGAGGATGCTACATCCTACAGGATGCATCCTGTATTGAGTCCGCCACTCAATCCGCAGCCATCGACTGTTTGGTGAGGCGACGGCGGATGGGCATCCAGGACAGGGAGGCCGCGATCATGACCACCGCGGTGACTCCGAAGGTGAGTCTGGGCCCCAGGGTCTCCGACGACCAGGACCCGGCTGGAGGCCCGATCACCTGGCCGATTCTCACGAACGTCACCCAGGTCAGGACGGTGAGGCCCCGGTAGAGCGTGCCGCCCACGGTTGCCGATCGATCCTGCGCCTGGGGGACGAACAAGCCGAACCCGACCCCCGCCACCGTCAGACCCAGAGTGACCACCCACCACTCCGGAGCCATGGCCGTGATCAGCATTCCCAGGGCCATCAGGGCAAACGACAGGCTGATGAGGACGACTCCGGTGTGTCTCCCCCGCAGACTCCCGAACCGGATCGCGGCAAGGATCACACCTACCTGGAAGGTGGCGATCACCAGACCACGACCAGAGGCGGCAACACCGAACTCACCGTCGAGGAAGAGCGGCACCGTGGTGAAGCCGAGACCATGGAGCAGGATCGTGGTCCCGATGGTGGCGAAGAGCAGCCCGACGAAGTCGACCAGGTTGCCACCGCGACGTAGAAAGCGGACCGCCTCCCCGGCATGAGCCAGCGGTGCCTCGACCCTCCTCGCCTGCTCGCCTGGGAGCCTGGTGGCCCAAAGGGCCAGAGGGAAGCCGATGAGATACAGGAGGAAGGGGCGAAACACCCCGGCGTGGCTGATCAGACCCGACGCGATGGGACCGAGCATGTTGACACAGGTGATCCCGGCGAAGTTGAGTCCGATGGCGCGTCGGCGCTCCTCCCCGTCGAACACGTCGCCGATGAGGACGATGCCGAGACCGAGTATCCCCGAGGTGCCAACGCCCTGTGCCAGGCGAACGGCGACCAGAGAAGTGAAGGACCGCGCCCAGAATCCGGCGGTGCCAAAGGCGGCGAAAATGAGGAGGCTGGTCAGCACCACGCGTCTGCGCCCGAACCTGTCGGCCAGGTAGCCGATCAACATCGACAACGCCACGCTGCTCACCGACACCGCGGCCTGGACCCACCCGATGGCGGAGCGACTCACCTCGAGCGCGTCTGCGAGATCGGGAAGGAGGGGAGCAGTCACTGAGAACCCGAGCGTGCCCAGCCCCCCGATGGCGATGGCGAAGACAAGGCGCTCCCTCGAGCTGGTCGAGACACCTAGCGGGTGAGTCAGCGCGCTCAAGCTCCAAGACCTTCCTGACAGACCCGAGGACGGGACAGATCGTGCACGACGGGCCCGATGATCGGATCACGAGTCCCCCTATTGCGAATCGACGCCCTCTTCAGAGGACCTCGATCACGGCACTGATGTCGGCCTGGCCGTGACCTGCCTCCAGAGCATCTGTCATCACGCGCAGAGACGCCGCACCCACCGGGCGGGGGACAGCCATGGCCTCGGCGAGCCTGAGGTCCTTCGACATCAGGTCCACGGTGAACAGCGGAGTGTGGTCTCTCCGACTCATTGGTGGCGCCTTGTAGTCGAGCAGGCGAGGTACCGCCCCCGCCGCCAGAGTGTCCACGGCGGCCGTCGGGTCCAGACCCACCTCCTCTGCCTCCAGGATCGCTTCGGCGATGGCGACCAGGTGCGATGTGAGAAGCCGGTTGGTGATCAGCTTCATCTTCAAGCCGGCGCCATTGTCACCGAGATGATGGACCGCCGCGCTGAAGATCCCGAGCACAGGACGGGCCCGCTCGACCAATTCTGTCTGCCCCCCGACGAGCGCCACCAGGGTGCCCTCGCGAGCGTGGATCGAAGTGCCGCTCAAGGGACTGTCGATGAAGCCGTGCCCGGCAGCGGCGGCGGCCATCCCTATTCGTTGCGATGCCGTGACGTCGATGGTGGACAGGTCGACACACAGGGTCCCCGGCCTCAGCCTGTGAAACAACCCACCCAGATACACGTCCTCCACCTCCGGGGTGTCGGGGAGGGAGCTGAGCACGACACTCGCCCCGTCGACTGAATAGGGGTCGTCGCCGGCCTCCACTCCGGCGGAGCGGGCGCGTCGCCGCGCCTCCGGCCGCGGGTCGACACCGATCACCCGGTTGCCCGCGCCGACCAGCCGCGCCGCGATCTCGCCACCCATCCGCCCCAGCCCGAAGAAACCTACCGTCTCCATATCGATTCCGTATCGCTCTTTCGTTCCGACGGGCTCACACGCCGTCCTCCAGGGCACTCCAGACCTGGGCGATGGCCGCCCGCAACCCGGGGTGAGCCGGCGACATGCCGACACGCGGGCGCCCGGCGTCCACCTCGATGGTGTCGACCAGTGGCCCCGGCCCCGAGCGCATCACGGACACACGGTCCGAGAGCAACACCGCCTCCTCGACGTCGTGGGTCACCATGAGGATGGTGCGCGGCTCGAGCTGCCAATGGGTCTCGAACTCGTCCTGGAGGCGCCGTCGGGTGATGGCATCCAGGTGGGCAAAGGGCTCGTCGAGAAGGAGGACCTCCGCGTCGTGGGCCAACCCCCGACCCACCCCGGCGAGGGTCTGTTGTCCCAGGGAGAGCTGATCGGGCTTCTTCCCCGTGACGGAGTCGAGCTTCATCAGCTTCATGTGATAGTCACGGACCTTGCTGTAGAAGACGCGTGGCTTGTTGCTGAACTCGGCGCTGATGGCGATGTTTCGCTCCACGTTCCACCATGGCAGGAGCCGGGGATCCTGGAAGACGAAGGCAGTCAGATTCTCGTGACGTTGGGTGCCGATGAAACGGACCGTGCCCGTGGTCGGTTCCTCGAGACGGGCCACCAGACGCAGCAACGTGCTCTTCCCGCACCCGTTGGGCCCCACCACCGTGTGGACCGAGCCGCTGGCCACATCGAGATCGAGATCTGACAGGACGAGGGGGCCGGTCACACGCCCGGAGTAGGCGAATCCCAGGCGCTCGATCCGGACCCTCATGGGTCTCCCTCCCCGGCCATCGGAAAAGATTCAGGGTTCACGCTACAAAGTATCGTTTGTTTCATATATGATCGCGCCGGCCACCTCAAGGTGGCAACACACCTGATACAAGACCCGGGAGGTAAAAGTGCGACCGAGCTCCAAGTGGCGATGGCTCGCAGTGTTCGCCGTGTTTGCGTTGATTCTCGCGGCATGCGGCGGCGGAGACGAAGGGACCGCCACGACCGAAGGGGAAGTAGGCGGCGAGGAGGAGCGGACCGTCATTCGCTTTGCATTCGCCCCCGACCCGGTCTGGGACTACATGAACGACAACGGGATGATCGTCGAATGGGAGGAGGAGACCAACAACCGCATCGTGACCAGCTCGACGTGGGACGAGTTCACCTTCTTCGCCGGAGGCCACGGTGACATCGTGTCCATGGGCACCCAGGAGATCCCGGTCCTCGAGCAGGAGACGGGCATCAACACGGTCACCTTCGGCAAGTACAACGCTCAGCGGTCCCCTATGATGACTCGGGCCGACACCGGATACCAGGAGCTCCCGGACGTGCCGCCGGGCTCCACGATCTGTGTCAGCAGCCCCGTCTCCAACACCCAGTTCTGGTCGGTGGCCATGAACGAGCTACACGGGATCGACTACCGGGTTGGTGGCGGTGACTACGAGCTCATCGTCAACGACCACTTCGTCAACCCGCAGAACCTGCTCAACGGTGACTGCGAGGCGGCGGTCATCATCCCCGAGGCGGCGGCTCCCTATCTCAGGACTGGCGAGTTGGTGCTGATGTACGACGGCCTGATGCCGTTCCAGCTCTACAACACCTTCTCCGGGTTCGAGAGCGAGGAAGCCCATGTCATGTCGAACCTGTTCACCGCGACCGAGGAGTTCTACGACGCCAATCCTGGCGTCGCCGCCGAGTTCCTCGACCTGTGGCAACGGGGCACCGACGCCTGGAAGGACCCGGCGATCCAGAAGGAGATCATCGAGACCTATCCGCAGCACTTCGCCGTCGAGGAGCCGGAGGATGTGGCCTTCATCCAGGAGTTCATGCAGACGCCGGGTAACGACTGGTTCGTCGACTCGGTGTACTTCACCGACGAGTGGGTCGAGGCCGAGCGGCAGATCTGGGACTTCATGGTGGATCTCCACCCCGACAACGTGAACAAGCTGGACGAGGACTTCCCCCAGCCGCGATTCGAGGTGATCGAGGCTCCGTAGAAGCGACATCCGGAGACGAGTGGGTCAGACCCACTCGTCTCCGGCGATCGCCACGACACGCTGTAGATTGCTGACATTGAAGCTGTAGATTCCTGACACCACAGTGGCAACCCAGGTCCAAGAGAAACCACCTGCCCCTCGTTCAGCCGAGGAAGAGCGCCTACTGGCGCTGAAGAAGCGGGACACCAGACGCAAATGGTTCTGGCGTATCGCCGGCTATGTGGTGATTCTCGGCCTGTGGGAGTTTCTCTCCGGGCGTGTTCTCGACGAGAGCCTGGTCCCCGGTCCCACCCACATCCTGGCGACGTTCCCCGAGCTCTGGGAGACCGGCCGCTTCCTGGAGAGCTATGCGGCCACACTGACCCGTATCGGGATCGGGTTCGGTCTGTCGTTTCTCTTCGGCATCGCACTCGGCATCGCCTTCCAGAACCGCTGGATAGCCGGCTTCTTCAAGGATGCGGTGACCATCAGCCTGGTCTCCCCGGGTCTGGTCTGGGCCCTCACCGGCCTGATCATCTGGGGTTTCGCTCCCTTGGGCTGGATCTTTGCCATCTTCATGACGACCTTCGCCCTGGTCACGGTCAACGTCTCCGAAGGGGTGCGCGCCCTCCCCAAAGACATGATCGACATGGCCAAGGCCTTTGCCGTCCCCCAATCCCGGAGACAGAGGGAGATCGTGATCCCATTCCTGGCGCCATTCATCTTCACTGCCCTCCGCTTCGGGTTCTCCATCGCCTGGAAGGTCACTGTCCTCACCGAGGTGTTCTCCGCCGAGGCCGGCATCGGGTTCGAGATGCGGATCGCTTCTCAGCTGTTCCGCATGGATGAGTTCTTCGCCTGGGCGCTGTCCTTCTTCATCTTCGCCCTCTTCCTGGAGAAAGTGATCCTCCAGCGCTACGAGAGGAAGTTCTTCAGATGGCGGGAAGAGGTCAGCACCTGATGGCCACCGTCGTCACCAAGGCGCCCACCAGGGAGACCGGGATCAAACGTGTCGTCGGCTCACCGGTGTTCGCCCGGATCCTCTTCCCATTCGTCGTATTGGGAGTCTGGTATTCGATCTGGTATTGGTTGGAGACGACCACGAGCCACAACATCTTCCCCTCGCCGAACCAGGTGGCGGAGTTCATGTGGGAAGAGATCACCCTCACCAGCGGGGTCCGCTACTCCAGCGTCGCCGAGAACCTCTATGTCCAATTCGCCATATCGATCGCCCGGCTCACCATCGGCTTCCTGATCGCGGTCGTGATCGGATCGATCCTCGGGGTGGCCATGGGCATCTCCAAAGCGGTGGACGCCTTTTTCCACGACTGGGTGATGGCCATCCTGGCCATGCCTGCCCTGGTCTGGGCTCTGTTCCTGGGACTGGTCTTCGGCTTCTCCCACGTCGGGCCCATCCTGTGCGTGATACTGGCCGGGATCCCCTTCGTGATAGTCAACGTCCGGGAGGGGGTGCGCAACACACCCAAAGAGCTCCTCGACATGGCTACCGCCTTCGGGGTTCCCCGCAACGCCAGGACCAGACACGTCCTGCTCCCCTCGTTGATGCCCTTCTTCTTCGCCGGCTTGCGTTACGCCTATTCGATCGGGTGGAAGGGTCTGGTCATCGCCGAGGTGTTTGCCTCGGACCGCGGCATGGGCTGGACCATCAAGTTCTGGTACGACGCCCACCGCG
>CAZSOF010000002.1:40672-46140 GCA_964607685.1 uncultured Acidimicrobiaceae bacterium
GCCTCGGACCGCGGCATGGGCTGGACCATCAAGTTCTGGTACGACGCCCACCGCGCCCATGGTGTCGTCGGCTACGCGCTGTTCTTCATCCTCTTCGCCATGACCCTGGAGAAGGTGGTGTTCGATCCGCTGGCGCGGCGGGTATTCAAGTGGCGCCCGTCCATCGACATCCCGCAGCTCCCGGAGGAGGAGTTTGGCCAGGTCAAGGATGAGGGGTTCCTACTACAGCAGGAAGAGGCACGAATAGATGGCTGAGCTGAAGGTGGAGAACCTGCACAAGGAGTTCGGCACCGGTGCCGATCGCGTGGTCGCCCTAGAGGATGTGAATCTCGAGATCTCGGGGCACGTGTTCGTTTCCATCGTCGGGCCTTCAGGCTGTGGGAAGTCGACACTGCTGAACATCCTCAGTGGGATCGAGTCCCCCAGCTCCGGCACGGTGACCATCACTCAGCAAGACCATGACGCGAATCCCGGCTACGTGTTCCAGGCGGCTCGCCTTCTTCCCTGGCGCACCGTCACCGACAACCTCCTCTTCGTGCAGAAAGACCGCAGTGCCGCCACGAAGAAGCGGGTCCAGCGCTATCTGGAGATGGTCCAGCTCGGCGACAAGGGCGACAAGTACCCCGGCGAGCTGTCCGGCGGTATGCAGCAGCGGGTGGGGATAGCCCGTGCCTTCTCCATCGAGCCCGACGTGCTGTTCATGGACGAGCCCTTCAGCCATCTCGACGCCATCACGGCACGAGCGCTCCGTCGCGAGCTCCACGACATGTGGAACCAGACCAAGAAGACCGTTCTGTTCGTCACCCACGACGTCGGCGAGGCGGTCGAGTTGTCCAATCGCATCCTGGTCTTTGGGTACGGTGGGCGTCTCCAGGACGATCTGACCATCGACCTTCCCTTCCCCCGTGATCCGTCGGAGGAGTCGGTGGCCGTGGAGAAGGCCAAGATCCTGCGTAAGTTCGAAGAGCTCGACCTGGTAGCCACCTAGGCCTAGGGCCCCAATCCCAGAGCGCCACGCAGGTTGGCCACCCTCCCGGCGTGGTCGGTATGCGACACCGGCGGCAGCGGTTCCGAGTTCACCACCGGAACCACCACGAAATGGGGGCCCGGCTCGGTGAGCAGCCGGGGTAGCTCGGCTTGGAAGCGGGTCAGCTGGTCGATGCGCTCCACCCTCCCGATCCCCGCCCCAGCGGCCAGGACCTCGAAATCGACAAGTGGTGAGAATCCCTGACCTCCGGTCATCTCGTAGGAGCGGTTCTCCAATAGGAGGACGAGCAAGTTGGGTGGCCCGTAGCGGGCCATTGTCACCAGCGACCCGAGGCTCATCAGCAAGCCGCCGTCACCTTTCAGCACGATGACCTTGCGCTCCGGTCTCGCCAGGGCCAGACCCAGACCGAAGTCGGAGGCGTGACCCATCCCGAAGGCGAGAAAGTCGAAGTCCAGCGGGTGCGCCGACACCAGCGGCCATTGCAGGGTGGCGGTCATGGTGGTGACGACGATCTCGTCGGTCCGGCTGGCGGCCAGGGCGCGGAACATGTCGAGTCGCTCGATGCTCATGCCCGGAACGGATACCCGCAGAGCACCGCCGCCGGCCGGGAAGTGGCGGCGGCCGTGGCCGCCATCTCCTCGATGACACCGAGGTCGTCGTCAGACATCAGATGACGAAACGGGACACCCCACGCCGCGAGGAGCGGCTCGGTGTAGGGGTAGGCGGAGTCGACGGGCTGTCGCCCTTCGACGGCACCCGGGTAGCCGCGCCAACCCACCATCAGGAACAGGGGGATGCCGGGCCCGATCCCGCAACCGCGGAGGGCGTCGCCACCCTCCATCAGACCCGTGTTCTGGAGGACGACTGCCGGCTTGCGGCCACCGACCCACAGGCCTGCCGCCAACGCGATCCCCTCGCCTTCCCGGGTTGGCATGTACATCGTCAGCCGACCGTCGTCCAGGATCCCTTGGTAGACATGACGCGTGCCGTCGTCGGGGATCATCACCACGTCGGTGAAGGCCAGATGACACAGTCTGTCCACGGTGAGCGTGGCGCTGGCCCCGCTCATGGCGTCATCGGCTCGACACCAAGCCGGTCGCTCCAGGCGCGCAGCCCTGCCAGCACCGGGGGTGTGACCACCACCCCCTCGATTCTCGACCTTTCCTCCGCCCTCGACTCCGGCTCACCATGGATGTAGATCCGGTCCTGCCCGGGCGTGCGTCGAGAGCCGCGTAGTCGGTCGAAGGTGGCGTCGACATCACGCATCACCTCGGCGCGGGGGCGAAAGCCCTCCACTGCCAGCGCTCCCATCAGATGGCCCATCGCCGGCCGGCCCACGCCGGCGGCGCCGTCGACCCTGGCATCGAAGGGCGTCCCTCCCAGGGCACCACAGAGCAACTCGATCATGAGGCCCAGCCCATAGCCCTTGTGGCCACCCTGGTCGGTGCCCTCACCACCCAAGGGGAGGAGAGCGGTGTCGAAGGTGAGCACCCCGTTCTCGTCCAGAACCGGAGCGCTGGCTGACGTCACCCATCCGCCCGGGATGGGGCGATCCTCGCGCAGAGCGGTCTCCACCTTGCCCACCGCCACCGCGGAAGTGGCCATGTCGAGGAGAAAGTCGGTCCCGGCTCCCGGGATGGAGATGGAAAACGGGTTGGTGCCGAGAAGGGGCTCGGTCCCGAACGTGGGTGCCACCCGCCCCCCGCTGTTGGACATGCTGATGCCGATGAAGCCCGAGCGCAGCGCCTTCTCGGCCCAGAATCCGGCGTAGCCGAAGTGACTGCTGTTGGCGACGACGACGAATCCGCTGCCGTTGTCGGCGGCCATCGCCATGGCCTCATCCATCGCTCGGTTGGCAGCCACGATCCCCAAACCGTCCTCGGCCTCGAGCAAGCCGGTCGTGACCGTACGCCGGGTGAAGGTCATCTCCGGGTTGGTGGCGATCACCCCGTCCTGCAGACGGACAAGGAAATACGGGACACGAGCCATACCATGACTCCGGATCCCCCTCATGTCGGCGCCAACGAGCACCTCTGCCACCAAGGAGGCGTCAGCCGGACGCACACCACTCTCCATGAGCAGGTCGGTGGTGAATCGTCGCGCCTCTTCCGGCGCCACCCTGATCGATCCTGGCGGTATCCGGTCGACCTCAACCATCGGTCGGCGATCATATATGATGCATCATCCGTCCGATCCGTCTGAACCGAGACCGAGATGGCAGCTGTCCAGGAGATTCCGCCCCCGGAGGTTGCCCCGGCTCGGCCATCGCGATGGGCCCTGCCGCTGGCCATGCTCGTCCTCGCAGGCACTCTTCTCGTCGTCCTCAGCCTGACCACGCCCCGGCTTCCCGGGTATCAATGGCGCCGGCAGCCCCCACCCCCGGCGTCGGTCAACCCCGACTCCTTGGTAGCGGTCGATGACCGCTTCGCGCTGCTGTCGGGCATGACGGCAGAGGGAGTGATCCTGTGGGCGCTCGGGCCCGGAGAGGGGTGGCAGAGTCAGGTCTTGAGCGGCGCCCCGAGTCAGTTGGCGACTTTGGGAAACGACTTGCTTGCCCATGGCATCAGGGAGGGGGGGTTGTTGGCACGGAGCAGCGATGAGTGGGTGGAGACATCGAAGGTCGCCTTTCCCGAAGACCTGCGATCACGTCAGGAGTCGGGGAAGCCGGCGGTCATGGGTGACGATGAGGGGATCCTCGCAGTGACGCTGGATGGTGAGGTGTGGTGGGCCGGGCCCGGCCAGGAGTTCACACGGGTGGTCGAGGTTCCCGATTGGGGCCCGGGCGTCGAGCATTCGACACGGTCTTCATGCGCTCCTCCTTCACGCAACGCCCCGGACATCCCACCTCTGGCCAAAGCCGACTACGGCTACATAGCCCTCGTTTCACAGAACCCCGAAGAGGTATTCGGGCTGCGACCGGTGTGTGAGCCGCGGATCTGGGTCTCCGAGACGGGCGAAACCTGGTCCGCCACACCCGCCGGGTTCGACGACGCTGCCTACGTGTACGACGTCGCCTGGCGTGGAGGTCTGTTCATCGCCGTGGGAGGAGTGGGCATCGGTGAAGCCATCACCTGGTCGTCACCCGACGGTCTCAACTGGGAGGTGGTCACCGCTCTGTCCTCGGTAGGCGAAGCCGACCTGTTCTCGGTCGAGGCGGGGGAGGCGGGATGGATAGTCCTGGGTAGAGACGAGGCCGGCTTCGAGTCGGTGGGTTGGACGTCGACCGACGGACGGTGTTGGGAGCCCGTTCCGCTTCCGGTGCGAGGTTGGGACGCCGCCGTGGCCCGCAGCCGGATCCTGGTGCTCGATCGGGGGACTCCCGCCGGCATGTGGACGGGCACTCCCACCGGGGAACGGGGAATCTGCCGGTGAGTCGACCGCGCAACGGCTCGCACCTTCTGGTCGAGTCGATCCTCGCCCAGGGCCTGGAGGTGCTGTTCGGGATACCCGGGGTGGGGACGCTTCCCGTGTACGACGCCTTCGTCGATCATCCACAGCTGCGGCACATCGAGGTCCGTCATGAGCAATCCGCGGTCTTCATGGCCGACGGCTACGCCCGAGTCACCGGTGATATCGGCCTCGCCTTCACCTCCAACGGGCCCGGTGCCTTGAACACGATCACCGCCATGGCTACCGCTCACAACGACAGCGTGCCGGTGCTTCACGTCGTCAGCGAGAACCCGCCCGAGGTGAGGCGCAAAGGCCGGGGACATTTTCATGACATATCGGACCAGTTCGGGATCTTCCGGCCGGTCAGTGGGCACATGGCTCAGGTCAGTCTCGCCGGGGAGATCCCGGACGCGGTGCGCACCGCCGCCTACGCCCTCCGCAACCGTCGACCCCGGCCCGCCCTGCTGGAGATAGCCAACGAGGCCTTCACCACCGCGGCCATGGCGTCGATCCCGGATCGGGCACCGAAGTCGAGCCAGATCGTCGACCTGGATGAGCTGAGTCGAGCAGGCGAAGTGCTGGCCGAAGCCGAGCGTCCCCTGGTCTGGGCCGGCGGGGGGATCGCCACCCCCTCGGCCTCGGCCGCATTGACCCGGTTGGTGGAGCGTCTCGGGGCCCCGGTGGTGACCACCCAGAAGGGAAAGGGAGCCGTGAGCCACGACCATCCTCTCCACCTGGGCAACTGGGCCAACGAGCAGCCCGTACGCGACCTCATCGCCGAATGTGACGTGCTGCTCGCCGTCGGTACCAGACTGTCCTATTTCCCCACCGGCGGCTGGTCGCTTCGACTACCCCGACGCATCGTCCAGATCGACATCGACCCCACCGAGATCGGCCGCAACTACGGGGTGGCCGCCGGGGTCGTCGGAGACGCCGAGACCGTGCTGACCGCACTCGAATCCGAGCTCGACCGTCTCGGTCATCGGTCGCTCCCCTGGCGCGACGACGAGGTGGCACAGGTCCTGAAGACGGTGCTGGTGGCGGTGGGTGAGCCGATGGAGGTCGAGGTGTTGGGTCGCATGCGTGAAGC
>CAZSOF010000002.1:46240-54041 GCA_964607685.1 uncultured Acidimicrobiaceae bacterium
GTACAGGAGAAGGTCGCCTCCGTTGTGGTCGTCTTCAACGACGAGGGTTATGGCGTGGAGCGCAGACACCAAGATCATCTCTACGGCCGGAGAAGTGGCGTGGACCTCCGTTCTCCCGATTTCGTAGCCCTGGCCAGAGCCTTCGGGGCCAACGGCATGAGAGTCGACCAACCCGCCGACATCGGTTCGGCCCTGACCGCGGCACTCGAATTCGACGGGCCCACCCTCATCGAGGTTCCCAACCGTTTCGGGCATCCCGGCTACGGCGCCTTCGGGACCTATGAGGAGGGTGGTCGCACATGACCATCATCGATCTCCATGCTCATGCCATCGTGCCTGCTGCTCTCGCCCGCATGGCTGAGGCTCATCCCGACCATGGCCCGACCGTCATCGAGGACGAAGGCGGTCGCTACCTGCGCTACCCGGGTCGGGAGCGTCTCGGGCCCCTCCCCAGGGCCATCTTCGAGCCCGACCTCCGCCTCGCCGACATGGACCGTCAGGGCGTCGACCGTCAGGTCATCGCCATCCCCCCACCAAATCTTCACTATCACGTGCCCCGGGATGTGGGTGCAGATTTCGCCACGATTCAGAACGAGGAGCTGATCCGCCTCAGTGACTCCAACCCGGAGCGGTTCCATGTGTTCGCCACCCTCCCCGCCCAGGATATCGAGGCGTCGCTCCTGGAGGTGGAGCGGGTGGTCGCCGAGCCTCGAGTCCGGGGCGTCCAGTTGGGAACCAACATCGACGGGGTCGAGATGGACGACCCGGTCCTCGACCCCCTGTGGCAGGCACTGCAGACTCGGGACCTGCCGGTCTGGTTTCACCCCGACCAGCGCTCGATCGCCGGTGCCAACCGGCTCTCCGACTACTACATGCAGAACTTCGTCGGCATCCCACTCGACTCGACGATCGCCGCGGCCCGGCTCATCTTCGGTGGCGTGATCGAGCGCTACCCCGATCTCCGCTTCGGATTCTGTCACGGGGGAGGGTTCACGCCCTATCAGATCGGCCGACTCCACCATGGTTGGCAGGTGCGTGCCGAAGCAAGGAGGAACATCGCCGAGAAAGGACCTCGTGACTATTTCTCCACTCTCTACTTCGACAGCCTCACCCATGACACCCTCTCTCTCCAGCTCCTGGGTCGGCGGGTGGGGTGGGAACACGTCGTGTTGGGCAGCGACTATCCATTCGACATGGCATCGAGTGACCCGGTCGCCGCCGTGGAGACGGCTGGATTGGCCCCCCAGGATCTGACCAGGGTCCTCAGTTCCAACGCCACCCGCTTCCTCCGCTCCTTGGAGCCATCATGAGAGAGACGTGGATCGGGGATCTGAAGGTCTCGGCGATCGGTCTCGGGTGCAACAACTTCGGCCGCGCCCTCGATGAGGGACAAACCGCATTGGTGGTGGACGCCGCCCTCGACGCCGGAATCACCTACTTCGACACCGCCAGTAACTACGGCTCGGGCCGCTCCGAGAGGCTCCTCGGATCGACTCTGGGATCACGTCGCGACCAGGTCGTGATCAGCACCAAGTTCGGTGTTGCCGTTCCCGGTTGGGAGGAATCGGGCGGCGCCAGCCCGGGCTATGCCCGGAAGGCTCTGGAGCGCTCGCTGTCCGAGCTGGGCACCGACTACATCGACATCTGGATGATCCACCGCCCCGATCCCGATACCCCGATATCCGACACCCTGGCAGTGATGCAGGAGGCGGTGGAGGCTGGGAAGATCCGTCAGGTCGGCTGCTCCAATTTCGATTCCGCCCAGCTCGCCGGGGCATTGGAAACGTCCCGGGCCACCGGCTTCCCCTCCTTCGTCTGTGACCAGGTTCAATACAGCCTGGTGCACCGGGAGCCGGATGAGAACGGGCTCCGTGAGCTGTGTGCGGAGAGTGGTGTCGCCCTCCTCCCCTACTACCCCTTGGCCAGCGGTCTCCTCACCGGCAAGACCCGCCGTGGTGAGACACCGAGAGGCCGTCTACGTATGGACCGCTACCAGCGCTTCCTGAGCGAGGAGAACTTCGACATAGCCGAGGCCGTGGAGGCGTTCGCTCGCCAGAGAGGCCTCTCCATGGTGGAGGTAGCCCTGGGGTGGCTCCTATCCCGGGAGGGTGTCCCTTGCGTGACACCGGGGGCGACGAGAGCCGAGCAGGTCTGGGCCAACGCCCGGGCGGCGGAATGGGAGCCCGGGGGGGATGACCTCGCCGAGCTCGAAGGACTGGCTGGAGGCTGAAGGGAGATCCGCAGCCCGTTGGCCGGGTCGACCAGACGGCAGAGCCCTCAGCCCGCCACGGCAAGCCAGTCCACGGCCACCCATTCCCTGCCATCCCAGATCAGGGGGTTGAGCTCCACCTCGGTCAGACGTGAGCCGGCAAGACCCCGACTCAGCCTGCTCACCAGCCTGGCCAGCTCCTCCAGATCGGCCGGTGGCACGTCACGCCAGCCATCGAGGATCGCCCGGCCGCGGAGACGGTCGATCGCGTCGAGCGCTCCCTGCTCGCTGATAGGTGCTGGTGCGAACACCACATCCTTCCACAGCTCGGTACGGGTGCCACCCAGCCCCACCGACACCAGTGGACCAAAGGTCTCGTCCATGACGCCGCCGACGATCATCTCCAGACCCGGCCGGAAGGGCTCTACCCGGGCACCCTCGATCTCGACAGCTTCCGACCGCCCGGCCCGCATCACCTCGGTGAAGGCGGCTTTCACCTGCTCGGGGCCGATGAGATCGAGGACCACCCCTCCCATCTCCGTCTTGTGTGCCAAGCCCTTCGCCCGTAGCTTCACGACGACGGGATACCCGAGGTCTTCGGCGGCGGCTACCGCCTCGCCGGCCGTCGCCACCACCCGACCGTCGACCAGCGGAAGTCCCCAATCCTCGATCGGACCGGTGATCAGCGGCTCTTCACTGGCGGAAGAAGACTTTGAGATGAGCCCCCGGATGGCGCGGATGGCGGCGCGTGGCTCCTCGGTCACGGGAGCGCCAGCTGCTCGGAGAATCTCCAGGGCCGAGTCTGCCTGGTCACCCGCCATCCAGAGATGGATGATCGGTGATCCGACGTTCAACTCGAGAACGGCCTTCACCCGCTCCTCGGAGTGAGCGGGAGGATGCGCCGACGACACCGCGAGCACGACGTCGTAGTCACCCGAGCCGGCAATGGCCTCGACCACGAGGGCGTACCGGTTCGGGCCGGCGATGATCCCACCCATGTCCAGCGGGTTGTTGGCCGCGCCGTGGTCGAGCAGAGGCTCGAGATCGGATCTCAGCCCATCCCCTGGCGGGGGCAACACCAGCCCTTCGCGCTCGGCGAGATCGGCGAGGTGAATCGCCATCCCGCCCGAGTGGGTGACGATGCCAACCCGGTCCCCGGTGACGGCCGGCACCCGAGCCAGGATCTCGGCGATCTCCAACGCCTCACCCGGGGTCTCCGCGACGGCCACTCCCAGGGACTGGAGCACGCCATCGAGGACCGGGCCCGGGAGCGCCATCGCCCCGGTGTGAGTGCCCATCAGCTCGCGGCCCGACCGACCCACCCCCAACCGGCATGCCACCACCCGCTTTCCCCTGGCTCGCGCCTGTTTGATCGCAGCCATGAAGACGTCTCCGTCGCGCACGGTCTCGATGACAGCCAGGATCACCGTCACCTCCTCCAGGTCCGCGACGGCACCGATGGCCTCGCCCAGCTTGATGTCGGTCTCGTTACCGGTGGAGACCGACACCCCCAGGCCTCCTCCCCTGGCGGCGGCGAGATTGTGCAGATAGCTTCCGGTGCCTCCACTCTGGGTCACGACGCCAACCGGCCCCGACCTGATCTCGGCAACCGGACGGTCGAGACACGTGAGGAAGCTGGCGGCCAAGGCCACTGCGGGTCGTATGACCCCTCCGCTGTTGGGGCCGAGGAGACGCGCTCCCACGGCGGACACCGCCGCCCGCAGCTCTTGTTCCAGTGAGCGTCCCTCGGGCCCCGACTCGGCGAAACCCCCGGCAAATGCCACCAGGGCACCGACGCCATCTGCCTCACGCGCCACCTCCACCGTGGCCGCGGCAGGAATCGCAGAAATGACCAGGTCGGGGTGCTGCGGCAGATCGGTGAGCGTCGGGAACACCTGGACACCATCGACTCGAGGTTGCCGGGGATTCACCCCCCAGACCTCTCCGCCATAGCCGAGCTTCCTCAGATTGTGGAGAACTCGAGCGCCATGTTTCGAGCTGTCGGCGGACAACCCGACGATGGCGATGGTCCCCGGATCGAGAAGCCGATCCAGGTCACTCATCGGAGTTGGGGCATCACCTCGGACGCGAATAGCTCGAGACTGTCGCCCTCACCCATGTCGTAGAAGTAGAGCTGGATGTCGGAGCAGCCCTCGTCGTCGAACCGACTCATGACATCGACGGCTTCGCCCACGGTCACCACCAAGTGCTCGTCGCGGAACTCGTCGGGCGTGGACGATCGACGGGCCGCCGCCACGTCGAGCTTTCTCGCCAGGTCGGCCTCATCACGGCCGATGACGGACATCATGTGACACGTTCGGCCTATCTCGGCGAAGTTGCGCCCAACGGCCTCACAATGCTCGGCCAGTATCTCCGACTTACGTCTGAAGCTCTCCACGTCGTTTCCGATATTGGCGAAGTCGCCGTATCGGGCCACTATGCGCAGGGTGCGCTTCTCCCCACCACCGGCGATCCACAGCGGTGGGTGGGGTTTCTGGATCGAGCGGGGGCGGTTGATGGCCCCCCGCAGCCGGTAGTGCTCACCGTCGAATTCGGCCTCGTCGTCTGTCCACATCGCAAGCAGGACCTGAACCGCCTCCTCGAGCATGTCGAGCCTGGTCCCGGCTCTGGGGAAGTCATAGCCGTACGCCTCGAACTCTCCTTTGGACCAGCCGGCACCGATCCCGACGTCGAGGCGACCATCGCTCATCACGTCGATGGTGGAGGCCATCTTGGCCAGGAGTGCAGGGGGGCGGTACAGGGCGCAGGTGCACATCTGGCCCAGACGAACCCGGCTGGTCACGTTGGCCAGGGCAGCCATCAGCGTCCACGCCTCGAACACGCTCTCGTGGGTGACCCTGGGATGGGTGTGAAAGTGGTCATACACCCAGATCGCGTCATAGCCCGAGTCTTCGATGAGAGAGGCGAAGTACAGGATCCGGTCCCATTGCTCTGCCAGGGGGATGTCTCGCTGATCGCTCTTCCAGCCCTGGGGCACGAAAGTGCCGAATCTCAAGTCTCCTTCTCCTCTCCGCCGATGTCCGGCCACATCATGACCACCCCTTCGGATGCCAGCTCCGACACTTCGCCCTCTCCCAACCCCAGCCGCTGAGTGAGAACCTCCTTGGTGTGCTGGCCGAGCATGGGGGCCGGCAGATTAGGCCGATCCCAGTCGCTGAACTTGACCGGGCTCGGCGGATAGCGGACGCTGCCCAGCGTGGGGTGCTCATAGGTCTGGATCATGCCCCTCGCCACCACCTGAGGATCCTGGAACACCTGCGCGATGTCGTTGACCGGAGCGTTCGGTATGTCGAATTCATCGAGGATCTTCAACCACTCCGCATTGGTCTTGGTGCGAAAGGTCTCGGCGAGGATGGGTACCACCTGGTCGCGATGGGCGACCCGGGCGGTGTTGTCCGAGCTGATCGGGTCGTCCTTGAGCTCCGGCCTCCCGATGGCATCACACAGGTTGTGCCAGAACTTCTCGTCCCGCGCCGCGACCACCACATACCCGTCACTGGTCTGGAACGCTTGCCACGGGACCATGTGAGCATGGGCGGTGCCGGTTCGCCGCAGCCGCGCCCCGGAGTTGAGATGGTCGAGGGCGTCATAGGACAGCATCGACACCAGGGCGTCCAGCATCGCGACATCGGCGTGCTGGCCGGCACCGTGACGCTCCCTGCCAACCAACGCGGCCAGGACCGCGATGCAGGAGTAGACCCCACCGGATATGTCGGCGAGGGGTATCCCCACCCGGGCCGGATCTCCTTCGGCCGGCCCGGTGATGTCCATGTGGCCGCTGTAGGCCTGAACCACGAGGTCGAAGGCTGCCTTGTCCCGGGCAGGGCCATACTCCCCGAAGCCGGTCACCGACACGGTGATGATGTCGGGCTTGCGCTTCTTCAGGGCCTCGTGATCGATCCCGAGCCGGGCCATCACGCCGGGCCTGAAGTTGTCGATCACCACATCCGCCTGCTCGACGAGCGAGTAGAAGATGTCCAGCCCCCGCCCGGTCTTGAGATCGAGCACGACACTCTTCTTGCCACGGTTCATGAAGAGGTGGATGGCGCTCTCGCCCTTGTAGGGCGCGATCTTGGGATTGCGGGCCGTGTCGCCGACGCGAGGCTCGATCTTGATCACCTCGGCGCCGAGATCGGCGAGGATCACACCCCCGAAAGTCCCTGCGATCACCTGGCCCAGTTCGAGGATCGTCACCCCGGAGAGCATTCCGCTCATGGTGACGTCACCGGGCCCAGGTGAGGGGCACGACCTCGCCGCTGCGGGCCGACTCGTCTACGGCGCGGGAGATGATCAGAACGTCCATGCCCTCGTTGCCGGTGGCCAGGATGGGGCTTGGGTGCCCGGTTCCCACGGTGTTGATGAAGGCGTGGGTCTCCTCCTGCATCGCCCCGAAGTGCTCTCCCAATGCCCAGTCACCGGGCATGTACGAACCGAGCAGTGCCACGTTCATCGTGGTGCCCGGGGTGTAGGGGGAGGGAATCGGCTTGTGCGACGCCATGAGAACGTCACGGTGGTCGTCCTTCACGGAGATGACCCCGTCACGCCCGAACAGCTCGAAGTCCATGCTGGCGACATACGCGGGCCAGAACTCGGGCAGCTCCCAGCTGACCCCCAGGTTGGCCACCATCCCGTCGTCGTAGGTGAGAACACACCACGTCGAGTCAAGCGTCTCATGGTCATCGGAGATTCGGCCCTTGGTCGATCCGGCGGCGTAGGCGGTCACCGGCAGCTTGCCGGCGAGATACCAGGTGAGCAGGTCGAAGAGATAGGTCATGGTGTTGATCGACGGTGTGGTGGTCCCCGCCCTGGAGATCACCGCCCGGGCCACCGCCTGGGTCAGGTAGATGGTGGCCTTGGCCGAGGTCACCTCTCCCACGTAACCATTGAGCACATGCTCCTTGATCGCCAGATACCGACGCCGAAACCGCTGGGTGAACCCGGTGTAGACGGCCACGCCGTACTCCTCGGCGGCGGCTATCAGCTTGTACCCCTCCTCGGGGAGGATGGTGAACGGCTTCTCGACCAGCACCGACTTGCCTGCCTGGACCGCAGCCATGGCCGGCTCGAAATGGGAGTCCTCGGTGGAGGCGACCACCACGGCATCCACGTCGTCCCGGGTGACGATCTCCAGGGCATCGGTGGTCCACACGTCCGCCTCACAGGATTGGGCGAGACGCTTCGCCTTCTCCCCCACGACGTCGCACACCGCGAGGAAGTCGACCGAGGGATGCCGGTGTGCGATCTCGGCGCGGAGACTTCCGATGGAGCCGGCGCCCACCACGGCCACTCCCACTCCGCCTTCGATGTAGCGACTCCGGCTCATGCCTCCTCCTGTCCGGCGTGGGCCGCCGCCTCCGCCCGCTCGATGATCGTCCGGGCCACCCGGGCCACCGCGTAGTCCACCATCTTCCCGTCGACCGCGATCGATGCCTTGCCCTGGGCCTCTGCCTCTTCGAAGGCGGCCAGCACCTTGCGCTGATACTCGACGACATCCGCATCCGGGGTGAACACCTCGTTGATCACCGGGATCTGAGCCGGGTGAATCGCCACCTTCCCCACGTAACCCAGTGT
>CAZSOF010000003.1:0-42311 GCA_964607685.1 uncultured Acidimicrobiaceae bacterium
GCGCGTCGATGAGCTCGGTGCGCCATCCGAGCACCGACGCCAGATCGACCAGTGTTGTGGCCATCGGTGAACGGCCAACGACGACCAGCCTCGGCGTCGACGGAACAGGCTCGATGTAGATCTGGAGAGCTCCTTCCGATTGACACGCCATGGGAACCGAAATCATCCCCTCGGGCATGTGACCGAAATCCTCGGGGGCTCCGAGGAGGATCAGTTGCGGCTCACCATCTGCAATCACACGTTGACCCTCGCGGATCACCACCGGCTCGGCGCAGGCGCCGCCGATCCACCCATGGATCTCGCCGTCGGCAGTGATGATGGCCCGGGCCCCTTGATGGCCAGAGGAAGGCGCCTGGCGCCAGACGACCGTGGCGATCGCGAATTGAACCCCCTGGTCGGCGAGCTCGCTCGCCTTCTCCAGGATTCGCCATCCTTCGCCCGGCCGAGGGTTCATGCTTGGACCATCGTCGGCGGTGCGCCGCTCACGTCCTTGCCGTTCTGCAGCGCCTCATAGACCCGATCGGGGAAAACGGGCATGTCGATATTGCGCACCCCGGTTCCCTTGAGAGCATCCATCACCGCATTCACGAAGGCGGCCGGGCCGCCGACGGCAGCGCACTCGCCGATGCCCTTGGCCCCAATCGGGTGATGTGGACAGGGTGTCACGACGTCGTAGAGCTCGAAGCCTGGCGTCTCCCACGCGGTGGGGAGGAGGTAATCGGTGAAGTTGGCCCCGATGCAGTTGCCCTCTTCGTCGAAGGTGATGAACTGCATGTTGGCCATGGCGTAGGCCTCGGTGAGGCCACCCATGATCTGACCCTCCACGATCATCGGGTTGATCCTCACCCCACAGTCGTCGACGGCAACCACACGCAACACGTCCCACACGCCGGTCTCGGGGTCGACTTCCACGGTGGCGATATAGCAGGCGAACGGCCAGGTCAGGTTGGGTGGGTCGTAATAGGCGGTGTTCTCGAGGCCAGGCTCCATGCCGTCGGGCATGTTGGAGTAGGCCGCGGCAGCGGCCTCCTGGATGGTTATTCCGCGCTCTGGCTGGCCGCGAACGTAGAAGCGACCCAGCTCCCACTCCACGTCCTCCTCGGAGATCTCGAGCAGGTGGGCGGCTATCTTGCGCGCTTTGGCCCTTATCTTGCGCGAGACCATGGCCACCGCGGCTCCGGCCACTGGCGTGCTCCTCGAGGCATAGGTTCCCATGCCGAAAGGCGCCGTGTCGGTGTCACCCTCTTCGACGACCACGTCCTCGGCCGGGATGCCGAGCTCGTGGGCCACGATTTGCGCCCATGTCGTCTCGTGTCCCTGACCCTGGGCGCGCGCCCCGGTGCGGAGCAGCGCTTTTCCGGTCATGTGGACCCGCAGCTCGGCGGCGTCGAACATCTTGATGCCGAGCAGGTCGTACTCCCGGCTGTTGCCCGCGCCCAGCGGCTCGGTCATCACCGATATGCCAATGCCCAGCAGCCGCCCCCGCTTGGCCGCCTCCTCCTTCTGCCTGAGGAAGTCCTGGTAGCCGATGGCTTGGAGACCGACATCGAGGCACTTGCCATATTGTCCGGAGTCGGTCAGGAAACCGAACGGAGTCCTGTGTGGGAAGTCGTCGTCGCGGACGAGGTTGATGCGCCGGAACTCGGCTTGGTCCATTCCCAGGTCATCGGCCGCGGCCTGAACCATCCTCTCCTGGAAGAACATCGCCTCCGTCACCCGGAAAGAGCAGCGGTAGGCCACTCCGCCGGGCGCCTTGTTGGAGTAGACGCCCTTTGCCACCAGATGGGCGTTGGGGATGTCGTAACAAGAGAAGGCCGAGTGGATGAGACCCAGCTTGAACTTCGAAGGCTGGGCGTCGGAGAAGAAGGCTCCGTGGTCGGCCACAGTGTTCATTCGAACCCCGAGGATGCGGCCGTCCCTGCGCATGGCGATCTCGCCCTCGAGGTAGACGTCACGGGCGAACCCGGTGGAGATCAGGTTTCCGGTGCGGTCTTCGACCCATTTCACCGGGCGCTCCAGGAGCACGGAGGCCAGGATCGAGACCACGTAGCCGGGATACACCGGCACCTTGTTGCCGAAGCCCCCACCGATGTCGGGGGAGATGATCCTGATCATGTGCTCGGGGAGCTCGGCTACGAGCGCCACTGCTGCCCGGTGGATGTGGGGCGCCTGGCTGGTCAGGTAGACGGTGAGCTTCGACGTCGCGCGGTTGAAGTCGGCTATCGAGCCACAGCACTCGATGGGCGCCGGATGTGAGCGCGGGTAGAAGAGCTCGATTTTCGAGACGACATCGGCCTCGGCAAAGGCCCGGTCGGTTCCCTCCTTGTCGCCCACCTCCCAGTCATAGATCACGTTGTCTGGTTGATTGTCCTTGTCGTCTCGGATCACGGGGGCGTCGTCCGCCAGTGATTGAGTCGGGTTGACGAGCACCGGCAGTGGCTCGTAGTCGACGACTATGGCCTGGCACGCATCCTTGGCTATGTAGGGGTCGTCGGCGATGACACAGGCGACCTCCTGGCCCTGGAACCGGACCTTGTCCGTCGCCAAGACCGCCTGGGTGTCATAGGAGAGGGTTGGCATCCAGGCGAGGTTGCGCGCAGCCAGAGTCTCTCCGGTGAGCACCAGTCTGACCCCGGGCATGGCCCACGCCTTGGAGGCGTCGATCGAGTTGATCTTGGCGTGCGCCAGCGGGCTGCGCAGGATCTCCATGTGGAGCATGTCCGGAAGTGTTATGTCGTCGAAGTAGTTGCCCTTGCCGCGAATCAGGCGGTGGTCTTCGACTCGACGGCGGCTGGCTCCCAATCCGCCGATCTTGACCTCGTCGAGCGCTGTCACGCCACCACCTCCGTATCCGATGTATCGCCGGCACCACCCAGCTTGTCCGCGGCCCACATCACGGCCTTGACGATGTTCTGGTAGCCGGTGCACCGGCACAGGTTGCCGCCCAGCGCCCAGCGAATCTCCTCTTCACTGGGGTTGGGGTTCTCGTCGAGTAGCGCCTTGGAGGTCAGCATCATCCCCGGTGTGCAGAATCCGCATTGCAGTCCGTGCTCGGTCGAGAAGCCCTCCTGGATCGCGTGCAACTCGCTGGGGCCGGCCAACCCCTCGACCGTCGTGACCTCGTGACCATCGGCCTGGACGGCGAGCATGGTGCAGCTCTTGATGGGCTTACCGTCGAAGAGGACCGTGCAGGCCCCGCAATTCGTCGTGTCACAACCGATGTGGGTTCCCGTCAGCTGCAATCCCTGTCGTAGCAGGTGGACCAGCAACAGACGTGGCTCCACCACTGCCGACCGGCGCTCCCCGTTCACGGTGACGGTGATCTGGCGAACCGGGACCTCGTCGGCCGGGGTCGGGCTGACCTCCTCGAACAAGCTCGTCATGTCAGGCAGCCTCCTCGCTCGAAGTCATCAGACCGGTCAACAGGCGACGGGTGAAGACGCGCACCAGCTGTCGCTTGAACTCGGCGTTCCCGCGGTGGTCGGTGTGCGGTTGCGCCTCGCCCGCGGCGAGCTCGGCTGACTCGCCGATTGCTTCTGCCGAGAGGGGCCCGCCGACGAGAACAGCGGCGGCTCCGTCCGCCGATATGGTCGAGCTCCCAACCCCGGTGAGCCCGATGCCGGCTCGCACGACGTCGTTGCCCACGCGGTCGATGGCGACCGCCACACCGGCCGTGGCGAAGTCGCCGACACGACGCTCCAGCTTCAGGTAGCCGCCGCTGGCCACTCCCTGCGAAGCGGGGACTACGGCCTCGATGGCGACTTCGTCTGCGTCGAGAGTGTTCTGGAACGGACCGCTCACCAAGTCCTTTATGGAGATGGCACGTCGACCGCGGCGGCTGTAGACGACCACCGAGGCGTCCAGCGCCATCATCACGGAGGCCCAATCGCCCTGTGGGTCCGCGTGACACAACGAACCCAGGAGTGTCCCTCGATTGCGCACGATCGGGTCGGCTACCAGCGGAGCCGCCGACATCATCGTTGGCTGGTGCTCGGCGAGCACAGCCGACCGCTCGAGCGCTGCGTGCCGGCACAGTGCCCCGATCCGGATCGTCCCATCGGGGTCCCGCTCGTGATAGTCGAGGCCTTGGATCTCATTGATGTCCACCAACATCTCGGGCGATGCGAAGCGAAGCTTCAACATCGGGATCAGGCTCTGACCCCCGGCAAGGATCCTGGCTTCACCGCCGCCCTCTGCGAGGAGCGCGGAGGCCTCTTCCAGCGAGCGTGGCGCTTCGTACTTGAGTCGTGGTGGGTAGATGGCGGCCTCCTCGTCAGTCCTGGTCAGCGCCGCCTTGTCCTCCGGCGGGCTCACGTGGGGAGGATTGGGGGTCGGGAACTGCGATGGGAAGTGACTCGTCGGTGGGATCGGGTCGCGGCTCCTGGTGAGGCGGCCACGGGCCCTGGACCGGCTGGCCGGCCACTTTGAAGTACTCGATGATCTCGGGCCATGCCCAGATCGTGCTTCTTCCCGTCTTCGGGGTGTGCTCGATCAATTCGTACACTCTCGGATTGCCCTGGCTGCGCCCTGTTCCTGGGTCCGTCATCGGTCGTTCTCGAGACAATTCGGGAACTCGACGTAGTCGATCCGCATGGGCTTGAGAGCTGGAACCACCAACGACCTCCTCTTGCCTGTCCCAATCCGAATGATCAGTGTCACTGGCTTGCTCAGCCTACACACGAGACCGAGTTCGGGAGGCCCCGAGCGGGATTTCTTCGGGGACATGGGCGAGACCCCCGGACCGGAGCGAATCGGGTGTGTCCAGTCGCGCTGAACACGACCGACGGAATGCTCTCATCTTCCCCGGAGACTCAGCGAGTCGAGTAACCGCACCACGCCGCGCAGGTCCATGACGCTTGCTGCCGGGAGCAGATGATCGACATAGGGCAACACGGCCTGCATGCCCCTGGTGGCCGGTCGGTAGTCAGCACGTGCAGCCAACGGATTCAGCCAGATCACACGGTGCACGCTTCGTGACATCCGCGCCATCTCCGTGGCGAGTGTTGCGGGGTCACCACAATCCCAGCCATCGGAGAGGATGAGTGCGATTGGCCCACCCCGGGAGAGCCTCCTGCTCCAGTCACGGTTCCACTCGACGAATGCGTTCCCGATCATGGTGCCACCGGACCAGTCGCGGACCGAGGCGCCGACACTCGCCAGGGCACTCTTGGTGTCCCGTCGCTTGAGATCCTCCGTGACACGGGTGAGCTCGGTGGAGAACGTGAACACTTCCACGTTGTCCATCCTGCGCTGTGCAGCATGGGCGAACACCAGAAAGAGCTCGGCGTACTTCTCCATGGACCCCGAGATGTCGGCGATGATGATCAGGGGACGCTGTTTGAGTCGTCGTCGGCGACGGACGATGGGCACCAGGTCCCCATCCGGCTTCACGGTTCGGCGAAGTGTCCGGCGAAGGTCTGGAGTGGGGCCTGAGGCCGCTGTCACCCATCGTCTCGTCTTGATGTCGGAAGGCTGCCACATCATGGCCATCACCACGCGACGGGCCTCGATCAACTCGTCCTCGTCGAGTTCGGCGAAGTCCCGGTGATCGATCCTCCTTGTGGCGGACGCCCCAGCCTGTGACTCCGCCTCCATCGGCTCGGCTTCGCTGAAGGACTTCAGGATCGGTTTGACTGCAGTCTTGGATTCGGAGCTGGATTGCTGCTCGGCCGGGATCCCTGGTTGGAACAGGCTCTCGAAGAATTGGCTGAACACCTCGTCGAAGGGCACCCGCTGGTCGGGGTCGGTGATCGACAACGACCGAAGGGAGGAGTAGACCTGGCTTCGGCTGGAGGCATCGACCAGCGTGATGGCTACAGCCATCTCTGCCACCTGGTCCGGGGTGACCGTCAGGCCTCGGGCTCGCAACGCGTCGGCGAAACTCGCCAGATCTCGAATCGACCCGCGGCGACCCCTGGAGGCCTGCTCCTCCCGAGTCATTTCCTGGGGCCGAGCCTCGTTTCATGAGGCTCGAACGTCATTTCATGACGCGTCTCATGACGCGTCATCCCACCAGAGCCTCCACCCCGGTCTCCCGAACCGCATCGATATCGTCCTTGTACTTGAGGACCACCCCCAGGGTTCGATCCACGACACCGGGCGTCAGCTCGCCGTCGTGGAGAAGTCTCAGCGATTCAGCCCAGTCGAGAGTCTCGGCGACACCCGGCGGCTTGAAGAGGTCCATGTCACGCAGGCGCTCCATCGCTCTCGCCAAGCTGACGGCCAGCTCGGCTTCGATGTCGGGAACCTTTCTCCGCACGATGGAGGCTTCGAGGTCGGGTGTCGGATAGTCGATCCAGTGGTAGACACAGCGACGCTTCAAAGCGTCGTGGATCTCACGTGTGCGATTGGAGGTCAGGATCACCACCGGAGGATCATCGGCCTTGATGGTGCCGATCTCCGGGATGGAGACCTGGAAGTCGGAGAGGAGTTCGAGCAGAAAGGCCTCGAACTCCTCATCGGCGCGATCCAACTCGTCGATGAGCAGCACCGGGCGTCTCCCGTCACGGGCGGCCTCGATCGCTTGGAGCAGGGGACGGGCGATCAGGAAGTCCCGGCTCATGATGTCCCTCGCCGTGGCCGTGGAGCCCTCGCCTCGTGCTTCGAGGAGACGGATCTCCATCATCTGGAGCGCATAGTCCCATTCATACAGGGCATGACTGACGTCCAGACCCTCGTAGCACTGGAGCCTGATCAGCTCCTCACCGGCGATTGCGGCCAGGACCTTGGCCACTTCGGTCTTGCCCACGCCTGCTTCGCCTTCGAGAAACAATGGCCTGCCCAACTGCAATGCGAGATGGATGGCGACAGTCAGGTCCTCGCCGGCGAAGTAGTCCTGGTCGTCCAGGGCCGCGCCCAGCTCCTCGATGGTCGAAGGAATCACCCGAACAGGTTAAGTGCTCAGTGTCATAACCTGTAGCGCCATGTTCGAGGGGTTGACCCAGCGTTTCGAGTCGGTCTTCAGCACCCTGAGGGGCAAGGGCAAGCTGTCCGAAAAAGACATCGATCAGGCGGTTCGCGAGGTTCGTCTCGCCCTACTCGAGGCTGACGTCAACGTGGCCGTGGTCAGGACGTTTCTGGCTCGGGTAAAGCAAAGAGCTCTGGGTGAGGACGTCTCCAAGTCGATCACACCCGCGCAGCAACTGGTCAAGATCGTTCATGAGGAGCTGGTCACGACACTGGGCTCGACGAGCGCGGGCCTGGTCAAGACTTCTCCACCTCTGGTCATCCTGATGGTCGGATTGCAGGGCTCGGGCAAGACCACGACTGCGGCCAAGCTCGCCCGCCGGCTTCGGAGCCAGGGGAGGAAGCCACTGCTCGTGGCTGCAGATCTGCAGCGGCCGGCGGCCATCGACCAGTTGGAGACCCTGGGAACGCGGATCGACGTTCCGGTGCTCGTCGACCGCGACGGCAAGGCTCCGAGGCTCGCCAAGTCGGCCCTCAAGGAGGCTGGCCGCAGGGGCCACGACACGGTGATAGTCGACACCGCAGGCCGTCTCCAGATCGACGATGCGCTGATGAAGGAGCTGTCGGCGGTGCGAAAAGCAAGCGAGGCCGATGAGGTTCTCTTGGTGGTCGACGCCATGACCGGTCAGGACGCCGTGAACGTGGCCGAGGGCTTTCAGTCTCGGATCGGCCTCACCGGGATCATCCTCTCCAAGCTCGACGGTGACGCCCGTGGCGGGGCGGCCATCTCGGTGCGGGAAGTGACCGGAGCGCCGGTGAAGTACGCAGGCGTGGGCGAAGGCCTCGACGACCTGGAGCCATTTCATCCCGATCGGATGGCAAGCCGCATCCTGGGGATGGGTGACGTTCTGACGCTCATCGAAAAGGCGGAGACTGTCTTTGACGAGAAGGAGGCGGAGGAGACCGCCCGCCGCATGCAGAAGGGGGAGTTCACGCTGGAGGACTTCCTCGCCCAGTTCGAGGCAATGAAGTCGATGGGGCCTCTGCAAGACATCCTTGCTATGCTCCCCGGGTCCGGATCGCTCCTACGCGAGGTCGATGTTGACGATCGCGACCTCAAACGGGTCGAGGCCATCATCCAGTCGATGACCCCCGAAGAGCGCCGGGCCCCCAGAGTCATCGGTGGGAGCCGCAAGCGCCGAATCGCGTCTGGCTCGGGCACGACGCCCCAGGACGTGAATAGGGTCCTCAAGCAGTTCACCGAGGCACAGAAGATGATGAAGACGCTGGCCGGAGGTCGGGGCATGCCGTCACTCGAGGCCCTTACCGGTGGTCGGCGGATCAGGAAGTGACCCAAGAGGTGATTAGATGGCCGTCAGATTGAGACTGATGCGGATGGGCAAGAAGCGCCAGCCCGTCTATCGCGTCGTCGTCATGGACCAACGTGCTCCCCGCGATGGTCGCTATATCGAACAGATCGGGCGCTATGACGCCCGTCAGGAACCGTCCCTGGTCGAGATCGACAACGAACGTGCCGCCGACTGGCTCGCCAAGGGTGCTCGGCCATCGGAGACCGTGGAGAAGCTGCTCAACATCTCCGGCGCGATGAACACCATGAAGATCCAAGGCGGTGGTATTCATGTGATAGGTGCCGACCAGACCTCAGATGAGGCGGTTGCCGAGACCGAAGCAGTCGAGGCCGAGGTCGCGGAAGAGGCCGCCGACGAGGCTTCCACCGAGGAGGAATGAGTTTGTCCAAGGGCGAAATCGTCGAGCGGGTCGTCACGTATGTGGTCAAGAGCATTGTCGAGGATCCGGATGCCGTTCAGGTGACCATGGTCGAGCAAGGCCCGGATGAGGTTCTGGTCGAAGTCCGCACGGCCAAGACCGACATGGGTCGCGTCATCGGGCGCCGGGGACGGGTTGCGAAGGCGATTCGCGCCGCTGCCGGTGCCGCCGGCGAGGAGGAGGGGATCAGCGCTGGAGTCGAGTTCCTCGACTGATCGACCACGCGAGCGTGTCGCCCGGCTGGGTCGGCCCATCGGGTTGAAGGGGTTTCTCGGGCTCTATGTCGATGACGAGGATCTGGTCCACTTCCAACCTGACTCGACCGTCTACGTGGAAGCCGACCCATACACGGTACGGGCCATTCGCCGTGGGAACAGGGGCTATGAGGTGGCGTTCTCCGAAGTCACCGATCGAGATGGTGCGGATGCCATCAGAGGTCTCGACATTCACGTGTCGTGGCGTCGCCGGCTGGTCGACAACGAGTACTGGCCCCACGACCTGGTGGGGCTCGGCGTGCGACCGGGAGGCGGCGTGATCGTGGCGGTGCACCACGGACCGACGCAGGACCGGCTGGTGGTGGAGAGGGACGGGTCCACGTTCGAGGTGCCATTCGTAGACGAGCTCGTGCCCGTGGTCGACATCGCCGGCGGGTTCGTCGAGATCTCCGAGATCGAAGGGCTCAGTCCGCCGTCAAGTCGATGATGACACCTTCCAGGGTCCCATCCTCGGGGCTGGCCTCACCCACGAACACCGATGACCTTCCGGCGGGCAGGATCGTCTCGGCGCGGAACTCACCCCAGGTGGTGATGTAGTCGGCGGCGGTGGTGGTGGTCTCCAACACGGTCTCTCCGTCAGTGGTGACCAGGAACAGGACATTGCCATCGAAGGTCCTCGAGTAGCCCATCATCTGGACCAGTCGGTCGACTTCGGATTCGGCGGTGGGCGACACGACAACCACTCGGTCGCCGACCGATGCCTCCCCCTCGAATGGGACGAAGCCGGGTTTGAGGTCGAGGGTGAGGGCGGCCGGGGAGGATTGGGCGCTCGCCCGGGCCGCTGCCGGTTGCGACAGGTGGAGGTCGACGAACATGGCGCCGTCGAGGGCCCTCACGACGTAGAGACGATCGACGAGATCTGTCTCGACCAGTTGGTCGGTCAGCACCGTCGACTCCACCTCCATGGCGATCCGGATCACCTGGAAGGACTCCAGATGGTCGATGGTCACGCTGGGGACCGTCGTGGCCGGTGCCCCCTCGGAAGTCTCGAACTCGAACCGAAAGCTCTCACACTGGTCGCTGACCTCCCAACTGATGCGTCCGATGGTTCGGCTGTCCGATTCAGCACCGTCGATGTCGGCGATGCCCCCGCCTTCTTCGAACTCACCCGTGCCGGGACACTCGACGACAGGGGGGAGCGTGGTTGTCGGTTCAGCTGTGGTGGGAACCCCCATCGTGGTTGTGCTCGCGCCCACCCCATTGCCCGCGCATGCGGCTAGCAGCACAGCCAAGACCCCAGTAGCGACCTGTCTCATTTCAAACAGTATGGGCACACCGAGATGGTGCTGGCAGTCGAACTGGGCGGTCCCTCTACCCTCACCTGGGTGAAGATCAACGTGCTCACCATGTTCCCGGACTACTTCGACGGGCCGCTGCGCACGTCCATCGTCGGCCGCGCCATCGAAGATGGTGTGCTCACCGTGAACGTCGTCGATCTCCGGGAGCACGGAGTCGGGCGTCACAAACAGCTCGACGATGCTCCCTTTGGCGGTGGCCCGGGGATGGTGATGATGATCGAGCCCCTGGCCGCAGCCTTGCAGCCCCTCTCCGGGACGCACCGGGTGTTCTTCACGCCCGCGGGCGAGCAGTTGACCCAAGCGACGCTCGACGATTGGGCGGGAAGAGCCGAGCTCACCTTCTTGTGTGGCCGGTTCGAGGGCGTGGACCAACGGGTCATAGACCATTACATCGACCAGGAGGTGAGTCTCGGGGACTACGTGCTCGCCGGTGGGGAGGTGGCGGTTGCAGCTGCCATCGAAGGTATCGCCCGACTCCTCCCCGGAGTGGTGGGCAATCCGGAGTCGACCGCCAAGGAGTCGTTCCGGGGTGGGCTCTTGGAGGAGCCGGTCTACACGAGACCCGCCGACTTCCAGGGATGGAGGGTTCCCGAAGTGCTGCTCAGCGGTGATCACCGCCGCATCGAAGAGTGGCGAGCCCAGCAACGGCAGAGCCGAACCAGGGAGCGGCGACCCGATCTGCCCTCGAATGGCGAGGAATCCGATAGCTGATACAATTCTGCCGTCCGGGACCCCCGTGACCTCTCCCGGCGGTTTCCAGGAGTCCTCCATGAACGATCTTCAAGCCGTAGAAAACGCGCATGTGCGCGATGACATCCCCGATTTCCGAGCCGGTGACACGGTCAAGGTCCACGTGCGGGTGGTGGAGGGCGGTCGCGAGCGCATTCAGGTCTTCGAGGGTGTCGTGATCGCTCGCAAGGGGAGCGGGCCACGTGCTTCGTTCACAGTCCGGAAGCTGAGCTTCGGTGTGGGGGTGGAGAGGGTCTTTCCCGTGCACGCACCGATCATCTCCAGGATCGAGGTTGTTCGCAGGGGCGATGTGCGCCGCTCCAAGCTCTACTACCTTCGTGATCGGGTGGGTAAATCCGCCCGGATCAAGGAGCTGCGCGACTGAGTACCGAGCCGCGCGGCAGGGACGTCGAGGAGGATCGAGACTCTTCGAGCGCGCCGCAAGGGCCCCAACCGGGCCCGGGCCAACCCGAGCCGACCCCGGACAAAGAGAAGAGGAAGCGCTCCTTCTGGGCTGAATTGCCGGGCCTGTTCCTCACCGCCCTGGTGATCGCAGTCCTGATCAAGACATTCCTGGTCCAGCCGTTCTGGATTCCCTCCGAGTCCATGCTGGACACCATTCACGTCGATGACCGGGTGATGGTCAACAAGCTCGCGTTCCGGTTCGGTGAGCCACAACGGGGTGACATCGTCGTGTTTCGCGATCCCGCCGAGCCCGAGATCGACGAGTCCGTTCCCGAGGCGGTCATCCGCTCGGTACTCGAGGCGGTGGGCATCCGTACCCGTGGCCGGGACGATCTCATAAAGCGCGTCATCGGCTTGCCGGGGGAGACGGTGACGATCGTCGACAACCGAGTCAGGATCGATGGTGTGCCCATATCGGAGCCCTATCTGGCCGACACGGTGACGATGCCCGACGACGGTCCCTTCAACGTGGGCTCCGGCGAGGTGTTCGTCATGGGGGACAATCGTCAGTTCAGTTTCGATAGTCGGCGCTTCGGGAACATCGCGATGGATGACCTCGTGGGCAGGGCTTTTGTCATCATCTGGCCGCTGGACAACTTCGCCGGCCTCTAGTCGATTCACCCCGGGCCACGGGATCGGGGGCGTACGGGTGTCTAGAAACCATCCCCCCCATTTGGTATTCGTTAAGTCGGAGCCGGGCATATGATCGCCGTGGTCCGCCAGAGAGTCGAGGAGAAGATGGACGAAGACCTGGAGCGCTACGAGACCGAGGTCGAGCTCAAGCTCTACAAGGAGTATCACGACGTGCTCCCGATGTTCGAGTTCGTCGTGGAGACCGAGCGACGCTTCTATCTCGCCAACAAGGTGGACGTCGAAGTCAAGAACGCCAACGGTTCGACCTATTTCGAAGTGATCATGAGTGACGCTTGGGTATGGGACATGTTCCGTCCGGCTCGATTCCTCGAAACCGTCCGGGTCCTCACCTTCCGCGACGTGAACGTTGAGAAGTTGGAGAAGACGGAGATCTCCATCTGATCCACCCTCGCCTTCCGCTGGGTGTGGCCGGGGAGCATCTGGCAGCCTGGTGGCTCACCACGCAAGGCATGACGATCCTGGATCGGAACCTGGAGATCGAAGGTGGTGAGATCGACCTCCTCGCCGTCGATCACGGGCGACGCGTGGCCGTCGAGGTGCGCGCCATCAGCGGGGCCGGCGATCCGATAGATGCCATCGATCGGGGCAAACGCCGTCATGTGGGCGCACTTGCGAGGTCCTTGGGGGCCGCTCGCGTGGACCTCGTGGGTCTCGCCTTTCGAAATGGAGGCGTCGAGGTCCATTACGTGCCTGGTTAACTTGGAGTGCGCGAAGGCCGTTTCTAATGTCTGATTCGATGTCAGCCGGATCCGCAGCAATCCGGGTCAGCGGTCTCCACAAGCGTTACGGCCGTACCGTCGCGCTCGACGGGCTCGACCTCGAGATCCCTTCGGGCCAGCTGACCGGATTCCTCGGACCCAACGGAGCAGGGAAGACCACGACCTTCCGGGCGATACTTGGGCTGACCAAGCCCGATACGGGCGAGATCGAGGTCCTTGGCCTCCCGGTTCCATCACGACTCCCTGAAATCGTGAAGAGAGTTGGCGTCATCGTCGAAGAGCCGGGTCTCATCAAGGCGCTCAACGGTCGGACCAATCTCAGCATCGCCGCCGACACACTCGGATTCGGGCATCAGCGCATCGACGGGCTCTTGGAATTCGTCGGTCTCACTGCGGATGCCAACCGTCGCTCAGGTGACTACTCCAAGGGAATGAGGCAGCGTCTGGCCCTGGCTGCCGCCCTGATCGGCGATCCTGAGCTGCTGATTCTCGACGAGCCGCTCGACGGGCTGGACCCTGCGGGTCAACACGCCTTTCGTGCCCGTCTCCGCGACCTCGCATCCGAGGGCACGACCGTGGTGGTCTCCACTCATGTCCTGGCGGACATCGAGGCGCTGGCCGACCATGTGATCGTCATCGACCGCGGCCGCCTCGTCACCCAGGGCACGCTGGAGGAGTTGCTCGGCGGAGGCAACACCAGGGTGAAGGTCGACGATCTGGCCGCAGCGGGGAGCGCTTTGGCTGCCGCCGGGCTCGAGGCTCATCGAGACGACCACGGCTTGATCGTCGACTCCGACGACGGCGCAGCCATCGTCAAAGTCTTGACCGACGTCGGTATCTACCCCGCGGAGGTCCGTCCCGAGCGAAGCACTCTGGAGTCGGTGTTCCTCGGGCTCACCGGCATGGCCGTGCGATGAGTCTCCTCCACGCCGAGTACCGAAAGATCACACGGCGCAGGCTGTACCCGGTTATGGCCCTTCTACTCTTGGCGTTCGTCGGGTTGGCTGCGTTCTTCCTCATCGTCTTTGGCGAGATCGCTCCCGGCCTGGCGGACCAACTCCCCGTGCTGGAGAAACCCGGGGTCTACACGGTTGGCGCCCAACAGGCGGTCACCCAAACCTGGTTTCCACTGATCCTCGCGGTCGTCCTGTTGGGAGGAGAGTTGAGCACGACGGTATGGGCCACGTCCCTGACCCGAGACTCGCGCAAGCTGCACCAGATCCTCAGCCGGTTCGGCGTCTACTCGGCGGCCACCGCCCTGGCCTTCCTCGTGGCCTTTGGGTTTTGGGTCTTGCTCGCTCTCATCTTCTCCCCTGGGGAGGGGTTCATGGAGAGCGACGAATTGATCGGCGTCGCCTGGAAGTCGGCCGTGGTCGCCATCGCCTGGACTTCTTTGGGCACCGCCGCCGTGGCTTGGCTGCGTTCCGTTGGGCCGGCCATCGGAGCCGGGCTGGTGATCTACTTCGCCGAGAGTTTCCTGGCGCTCTGGGATCCCTGGGAGAATGTGTCGATCACCGCGGCAACGACAGCGTTGTTCTCAGTCGACTTCGGTGGTGGATTCGCTGCGCTCATCCCCGGGGCCAGTCTGGAGCGATGGCATCAGTTGGCGATCCTCGCCGGTTGGACCCTGGTGGGGCTGGGCCTCACATGGTGGGGTCTTCAACGCCGTGACGCCTGAGAGCCATAGCGCCGTCTCAGCTCCTTGTGCCAACAACCATGATGCCAATGCCGACGATCGTCGACGTCATCGTCGGGAACCACCACAACGTGGAAGATCCCTGTCGGGATGGTGTTGTCGCAGCCAGGGCAGAGGTACTCCTTGTTCGCCTGGTAGGGCTGAACCGGGGTGACGGTCACCCGGAGAAGATCGCCCATGCGATGACCGCCAGTGTGGCCAACACGGCCAACACCACCATGACTATGTCGAGGACCGTCTTCCGGTGCTCTCGGAACGGATTGAAGCCCACGGCATGACGGTAACTGGCTCTGGCGCATGTCTACTGTCAACCCGTGACCTGGCTCAGGACCGAAACCCGCCACGCCGTCCGCTGGTTGACCATCGACCGACCGGAGCGCAAGAACGCAATACCGGCCGATGGCTGGCCTGTGCTCGGCGAGGCGCTCACGGAGTTCGAGCGAAGTTCCGATCGAGTGCTGGTGGTGACCGGGGCCGGAGGTGAGTTCTGCGCCGGGGCCGAGCTCGACTCCGAGCGCTTCGGGGCAGACAAGTCAACGGCCGACGCTCATCGCAGGATGAAGCTGGTGGGAGGGGTGGCCACGGCGCTGCACAGGACGACGAAGCCCACGATCGCGGCGGTTGACGGTGTGGCCGTGGGAGCCGGGATGAACCTGGCACTGGGGTGTGATGTCGTCATCGCCAGCGAGCGTGCCAGATTCTCCGAGATCTTCGTGCGGCGTGGCCTGACGGTGGACTTCGGTGGCACCTGGCTGTTGCCCCGAATAGTCGGTCTGCAACGGGCCAAGGAGCTGGCCCTCTCCGGAAGGATCATCGGGGCGTCGGAGGCCCGGGATCTGGGTCTCGTCATCGAAGTGGTTCCAATCGACCGGCTTCGATCTCGGGCAGGGGAGGTCGCCGATTCCTTCCTGGCCGGGGCGCCCATCGCCCAGATGTTCGCCAAACGGGGGATCAACACCGCCTTGGAGTCGAGTTTCAGCGAGGCTGTCGGCTGGGAGGGTCAGTCACAGGCGATCGCCATGGGGACCCAGGACGTGGTTGAGGGAGTGACAGCCTTCCTGGAGAAACGGGATCCTCGATGGAGGGGAAGGTAGCCACCTGACCCGCTGGTGGCCCATCTCGTGAGTCCACCGACCACCAGCGGCCAGATGACGCCGCTCGCGGCGTGTGGGGCTGGGGCCGAAAGGCTCGAGACTTGTGGTCGGCTGTGTTTATCGACCCGAAACAAAGTCGAAACGATGTTCTCTTACGTTGCCTCATCCAATAGCAGTCAACCCGGCGCACCTCAGTGTGAGGCCCGGGCCGGCGGAGGAGGCACAAGTGAGGAAAGCGAAGAGAAAACTCGTCGTCGGCGTGGCCCTCGGGGCTTTGCTGGCGCTGGTGGTGTCCACCCCGGCCCTGGCACAGGCGGAGCCGAGCCCGGCATCGCAGTTCGTACTCGACAACCTGTGGATCTTCATCGCCGGTGTCCTGGTGTTTTTCATGCAGGCCGGGTTCGCCCTGGTGGAGGCGGGTCTCACCAGATCCAAGAACGTGTCCAACATCATGATGAAGAACTTGATGGACATGTCCGCCGGCGTCCTGGCCTTTGCCATCGTCGGATTTGGCATCGGGTTCGGCCCTGATGAGCTCCTCGGCGGCTGGTTCGGATTCGACTTTGGCATCGCCGGAGTCGAAGAGACAGCCGGCGATGGACTACTGCCATCGACCTTCTTCTTCTTCCAGGCGGCCTTCGCGGCGACCGCGGCGACCATCGTCTCCGGGGCCATGGCGGAGCGGACCAAGTTCCGCAGCTACTTCGTATACAGCTTCTTCATCACCGCCCTGATCTACCCGGTGGTCCTTCGCTGGACATGGGGCGGCGGGTGGCTGGCACAGCTGGAGTACCCGTTCTCCGATTTCGCCGGATCGACCATCGTGCACGCCACCGGGGGCTGGGCGGCGATGATGGGCGCCATCGTGCTCGGTCCCCGAATCGGCAAGTACGCCAAGGACGGCAGGCCAAGGGCGATACCTGGTCACTCCATCCCGTTTGTGGTGCTGGGCTCGTTGATCCTGTTCATCGGTTGGTTTGGCTTCAACCCCGGTTCGGAGCTGGCTGCGGACGAGTTCGTGATGCCGATCGCACTGAAGACTCTCCTCGCGGCGTGTGCGGGAGCGGTGACCGCGATGGCGGTGAACTGGGCCAAATCCGGGAGGCCCGATGTCTCATTCGCAGCCAACGGTCTCCTGGCGGGTCTGGTCGCCATCACCGCTCCCTGTGGTGCGGTGGAGACCTGGGCGGCAGTCGTGATCGGTGCCGTCGGTGGGCTCATCGTCGTGTTCGCCGTGCAGATGTTCGATCGAATCAGGGTCGACGACCCGGTGGGTGCGGTCTCGGTCCATGCCGTGGCGGGGACGTGGGGAACCCTCTCGATCGCCCTCTTTGCCCGCTACGACGACGCCTTCTTGGGCCGGGAGAACGCCGGGCTGTTCTATGGTGGTGGCCTGGACCAGTTGTGGACACAGCTCATCTTCGTTGTCGTCCACTTCGCCTTCGTGGTCGTGACCGCAGGCGCCCTCTTCATGGCGCTACGCGCCACCATCGGGTTGCGGGTCAGCCCCGAGGAGGAAATGACCGGCCTCGACGTGGAGGAGCATGGCTCGCCGGGATACGGCCATGACCCCGTTACCCACGGTCTCAGCGGCTCGGCGGCGGGGTCCTGAGGGGGCATGGGGATGACACAACCACCAACATCAGGTCTACCGTCGACTGCAAGGGAAAGGATGGCCGAATGAAGCTGATAATCGCCTACATAAAGCCCTTCAAGCTCGACGCCGTGGGCGAGGCCCTCAAGGCGGTTGGGATATCGGGTATGTCCGTCGGAGACATCTCCGGTTTCGGTCGCCAGTCGGGACAGACCGAGGTCTACCGAGGCGCCGAGTACGAAGTGGACTTCGTGCCCAAGGTGAGGATCGAGGTCCTCGTGCCCGATGAGCTGGCGGCTCCGGCGGTCGAAACCATCGAGACGACCGCCAACACCGGCGAGATCGGTGACGGGAAGATCGCCGTCTTGGGCGTGGAGGATGTCGTGCGCATACGCACGGGTGAGCGAGGTGCCGACGCCGTCTGATCCAGAGAACGCGCGACTCGAGGAGTTCCTCGAGTTACGGGACTCCCTGCGAGTCAAGAGAGTCGGCCGGGGAGGCCGCGAGGTTTGTCAGGCACTGACGTCCAGCCTGGATGTCGCGGTCAAGAGTCTGGTATCCCCGGTCGATTCCGACGCGAGATTCGCGATCGTCGCCGTCGGTGGCTATGGACGGGCCGAGCTCAGCCCCTACTCAGACGTCGACCTGATGGTGCTCCATGATTCCGGCGATCCGTCTCATACGGCGGCGATGGTCTTCAGGCCGCTGTGGGACGCCGGGCTGCGGGTGGGTCACGCGGTGCGAACGGTGAAGGAAACTGCCACCGCGGCCAAAGAGCGAGTCGAGACACACACGACTCTGCTCACCAATCGCCTGGTCGCCGGGGACGAAGACCTGTTTCAGGAGATGTCGACGGAGATTGCCGCCGTCACCAAGGCCAGGCCTCTGCGGCGTCATCTGGTCGCCGATGAGCGAAGACGCCGAGCGGAGACCCCCCACCTGCTGATGTCAACCGACGTCAAGACCGGGCGGGGAGGGCTGCGCATCCTGCATGGGTTCGATTGGGAGCGCAGGAGAGAGGCGCTCATCGGCCGCTTCTCCACTCCGCCGGGGCCAGAGGAGGAAGTGGCCGCAGAGAGCCTGCTCCGGATACGCAACGCTCTTCACGCCACAACCGGTCGCTCCCAGGATGTGTTTGCCCTCGATCTGCGGGAGCCGGTGGCGCGTTGGTTGGACATGGGGGTGTATGAGACGGCTCAGATGCTGGTCGAGGCGATGCAGACCGTCGATCGACTGGCCAGTCAGAGATGGCCCGAAGCCACCGAGGACCAGCCCGCCGGCATCGGAAGACGGGTCTGGAGTCGACTGCTGGGTACCACCGAGTCAATCGGTGACTCGGTGCCACTGGCGGTCGATGACTTCGTTGAGGTACTCCGCTCAGGTGAGCGTGGCCGTCTTGCCTTCGAGCGTCTATGGGAATCTGGTCGCCTCCGGGGGTTGATCCCGGAGTGGGAGGTGGTGGCGGCGTTGCCACAGCTGGCACCGTTTCACGAACATCCGGTGGATGCTCATCTGTGGCGCACCGTCGAAGAGATGCGTCGTCTGTTGGACGGCGAGGACAAGGACTATGCCTCGATTGCGGACGAGCTGGATGCCCCCGCCGTCCTCCTGCTGGCTGCCTTCCTCCACGACATCGGCAAGGGGCACGGCGGCGACCACGCCAACGCGGGAGCTGAAATAGCACGTAATCTGTGCCTGCGCCTCGAGTGCTCGCCCGAAACGACCTCGCTGGTGGAAGCAGCGGTGCGTCATCACCTGTTGCTCGCCCAAACCGCCACCAGGCGCGATCTCGACGATCCGGCGGTGATCGACGAGGTGGCCAGCACACTGGGACAGCTCCGCCTCCTCCAGGTGGTCTACCTGTTGACCGTGGCCGATTCGCGTGCCACCGGCCCCTCGATGTGGAACGAATGGAAAGCCACTCTCTTGCGCACGGTCTTCGTCAGGTGCGCAGGACGTTTCGGAGCCGAGGAGCTGGAGGAGATGGCTGCCGGGACCACTCGTGAGCTGGTGAGAGAGGCTCTGGGCGACGATCACTGGCGCGAAGCCGCCGCCCATCTCGACGGTATGCCCGTCGGGTATCTGCGGAGCAGCACCTCCGAAGATGTGATCTGGCACCTCGACCTGATTGACGGTCTGGAGGGTCGCTCCAACCTTGGTGTTCGTTTCGAGGCGCCCGTGGAGAGAACAGTCGTCGTGGGCCGGTCTCGACCGGGGTTCAGACGTCTCGTGGCAGAGTCCTTGGCTGCCAACGGAATCGATGTCCTCGAGGCACGGCTCTGGGGCCGGGCCGACGGGATGATCGTCGACACCTTTCGAGTACGGGACGACCGCACGGGGGGTCGGGTGAGCCCGGAGAGATGGGACCGGGCGCGCTCCGACATCGAGGCCGCGTTGTCGGGGGATCTGGATACCGAGTCCAAGGTGGCGGCCCGGGCGGCCGTTTATTCGAGCCCGGCCCACGACGGGAGCAAGGTCCGCGCCGATGTCTCGGTCGATGCCGCGTCAGGAGATGTGGTCATCACCGTCAGGTGCTCCGATCGGGTCGGTCGGCTGGCTCAGATACTCACGGCCCTCCACGCCTTTCACCTCGAGATTCGTCTCGCCAAACTCGACAGCAGGGGGGGTGAGCTGGTGGACACCTTCCATGTCGAGAGTGGGGTGCCCTTGGACGATCCGGATGAGCTGATCCGGTTGGGAGACCGGATTGCTGCCTCGATCGAGCCCTGAGATCCGACTGGCCTACACCTAGTCCTCCCCGATGTCCTCGCTCCAGACGTCAGGATGGGCGCTGACAAACTCATGCATGAGCCGGATACATCTCCAATCGTCAACCACCTCGACGATGACGCCGTTGTCGCGAAGGTGGTCCTCGGCTCCCATGAAGGTCCGATTCTCCCCCACCACCACGTGAGGGATCCCGTAGAGGAGGATGGCGCCCGAGCACATGCTGCATGGAGACAACGTGGTGTAGATGACCGATCGCCGATAGTCGGCAGATTCGAGCCTTCCCGCGTTCTCCAGCGCGTCCATCTCACCGTGCAGGATCGCCGATCCCTCTTGCACCCTCCGATTGTGACCCCTACCCACGATCTCGTCCCCGATCATGAGGGCCGACCCGATCGGGATACCACCTTCCTTCAGGCCGATGAGCGCTTCCTCGAGCGCGGCCTCCATGCCCTCCGATGACATGATCCCGATCCTATGGCGCGGCTTAACCTGATGTCAGTGTCCCGAATCGCTGTAGCCGGCCCGTCGGACGTGGTCACCCGTGCCGCGATCGATGTGGCCAACGAAGGGGGATCGGTAGTCGACGTCGCGATCGTGGCGGCGTTGACCGCCATGTGCACCGAGCCCGGAGTCTGTGGTCCTGGAGGCGGGGGCTTTCTGACGATCGATCTACCGGAACACGACCCGGTGGTCGTGGACGGCTACATGGCCTACCCGGGGAAGGGCTTTGGAGGGGAGCCGTTCACTCGAGAGGTGCGTATGACCTACGGCGGCGGCGTCACGACTCTGGTCGATGCCGGCTCGGTGGCCGTCCCGGGTGCCTTCTCGGCGTTCGACATGGCATGGGAGATGTTCGGCATGGTGCCTTGGCCGGTGCTGATGGGCACCGTCGCCGACGCCGTGGCCGACGGGTTTCCCCTCAGCTACGCGGCCCATCACTACTTGAACGAAGGGGCGGCTCCCATCTATCGCAGCGATCCGGTGGCGCTCGAGGCTCTCTTCGAAGGAGATGACGCCCGGCCGATGGGCGCCAACATCGTGTTTGCGGGTCTTGCCGAGACTTTGCGATACATCGGGCAGAGTGGCGCGGAGGTCTTCTACCGTGGCGATCTCGGGGCCGGGATCGTCGATGACCTCCTCTCGCGGGGCGGTCAGCTGACGCGCCAAGACATGTCGGCCTACCGGGCCATCGCCCGCCGGCCACTTGTCACCGAGGTCGGCGAGTGGAACCTGGCACTTAACCCCGCCCCCGCGGTGGGAGGGTTGGCGGTGTCTCGAGTTCTCCAGGCGTTGCAGACCTTCGAGGACCACGGTCCCATCGGTCGGGCCCGAGCCCTGATAGACGCCTTCCAGGCTCGCCAGCGCGATGCTCTGCGCTCACCTTCGACCGTGAGCGTTGCGGCCGCCGACGACAAAGGAGGCGCGGTTGCCGCCTCGTTCTCGGCCGGGTACGGCTCGGGGCTCATCCCCCGTGGAACAGGAATGCTCATGAACAACAGTGTCGGAGAGTTGGAGCTGGTGGCCGGGTCGGCCACCGCGCGGCCGCCGGGGGAGAGGATGATCTCCAACATGGCCCCAACGGTGGCCCGCCGGGGGGAGGAGGCGGTGGCTGTGGGGTCGCCGGGGGCAGATCGGATCACGACTGCTATCGCCTGCACCCTGTGGCACATAGCCAGCGGTGACACCCTCGCCGGCGCCATCGACCATCCCCGGGTCCACCCCGAGTTCGGGGACTACGGGATCCGTGTTGCCGCAGAGCCCGGTCAGGACCTGGCCGGGGTGGGTCTTCCCGTCCGTGAGTTCGATGGTCTTCACATGTTCTTCGGTGGGGTCAACGGGGCCGGGCTCCTCGATGGCGCACTCCAGGCTCACGCCGATGCCAGGCGCACGGGCTCGGTGGCCTTCAGCCACTGAGGGTGAACCGGGCTCCGTCGCTCATGTCGGGAACGATGCCGCCCATGTTCGGGTCGGACGGGCCTGACAACCCTCTAGAACCGGCCGATCCGGCGTCGTACGTTCAGGGACATGTACGCAGCGACCACTTCGGTGGCGCTGGTCGGGGGAGACGTCAGACCAGTCGAGGTTCAGGTCCACGTCGGGAAGCAGAACGAGCAGTTCAAGCTGAGCGGCCTCCCCGACACCGCGGTCCGCGAGGCCAAGGACCGGGTTCGCGCTGCTGTCATGTCGACGGGGATTCGGTTTCCCAACCGAACCGTGACGGTGAACCTCGCACCTGCTCATCTCCCCAAGTCTGGCACCGACTTCGATCTGCCGATCGCGCTGGGAGTGCTGGCCGCCAGCAACGAGATACCCGACCCAGGTGGGACGGTCGTGGTTGGCGAGCTGGCTTTGGACGGCAGTGTGCGCTCCGGGGCCAGCACCATCGGGGCCGCGGTGCTCTCGGCTCGGTCGGGCAGGCACTGTCTGGTGGCGGCCGGATCGGCACCCGAGGTTGCCGGGGTTCCCGGCTCCAAGGTCCACGGAGTGGCCACGCTGGCCGAGGCCGTCGAGCTCCTCCGGCTCGGGTTCGGGCAGCAGGCGACGGTTGCCGCCCAGCAGGTCGAGTGCACGTGGGAAGCAGGGGATCTCACCGAGGTCAGGGGACAACAACTGGCGCGTCGCGCCATGGAGGTGGCTGCCGCCGGTGGTCATCATCTGCTTCTCCACGGCCCTCCCGGTGGCGGCAAGACCATGCTGGCCAGGAGACTCCCGGGAATCCTCCCTGCTCTCTCCGAGAGCGAGGCCGTCGAAGTCGCTCTCATCCACGCAGCTGCTGGTTATCAGCGGGAATTGAGCAAGGCGCCACCCTTTCGATCCCCGCATCACACCGCATCGCGATCGGCCCTGGTGGGTGGGGGAAGCGGTGTGGTGGTCCCCGGGGAGGTCTCGTTGGCACATCACGGTGTCCTGTTTCTCGACGAGATGGCCGAGTTCCCCCGAGGAAACCTCGACACCCTTCGCCAGCCACTGGAGGATGGCATCGTCACCGTGGCCCGTCGCGGGGTCACCGCCACCTTCCCATCGTCTTTCCACCTGGTGGCGGCCACCAACCCCTGTCCCTGTGGTTTCTTCGAGGATCGGCGCAAACCTTGCTCATGTCGTCCCGCCGCGGTTTCCCGCTACCGCCAGCGCCTCTCGGGGCCCCTACTCGACCGATTCGACCTGGTGGTGAAGGTCGATCGCCTGGATGCTGCCGACGTAACGGGGCCCGAGCCCGAGTCGACACGTCTGATCCGAGACCGTGTGAGCCGGGCTCGAGAGCTCTTGTCGGAGGCGGAACCGCATATCACATCCACTGCAGCCGAGCTGTTGGTGGCCGGTCTCGACACCGGTCTCCTGACGGCCCGTGGTGTCGATCGGGTGAGACGAGTCGCGGTGACGATTGCGGCTCTGGCCGGCTCACCGGAGGTTGGCGAGGACCATGTCGCGGAGGCGATGGCCTCGAGAGCGGACTGGTGAGTCAGCTTGCCCGCATCGACCCGTCCAGCCGGTCCTATCCCGTAGGTCTTCTCGACCTGGAGGATCCCCCGCCCATCTGGGTGAAAGGTGTGCTCGACGGGTCACCGGGTGTGGCGGTGGTGGGCACGCGTCGCGCCACGAGGTACGGGGTCGACCTCGCCGAGGCGTTCGGCGGGGTCATCGCCAGGGCGGGGTGGGTCACGGTGAGCGGGCTTGCCCGGGGGATAGACACCGCTGCGCACCGCGGTTGTCTTCGTCTCTCCGGGCAGGCAGTAGCCGTCCTCGGGTCGGGCATCGACGTCTGCTATCCGGGAGAGAACAAGCCGGTCTACGACCAGATCGTTGACACCGGTGGGGCGATCGTCTCCGAGTATCCGCCGGGCACGCCTCCCGATCGTTGGAGGTTTCCGGCACGCAATCGCATCATCGCCGCCATGTCGGCCGCGGTGGTCGTCGTGGAGGCCGCGGCCACCGGCGGAGCGCTCATCACCGCACGGCTGGGAGCCGAGCTGGGCCGTTCGGTCTTCGTCGTCCCCGGCGACATCGACCGGGAGATGTCGGAGGGCTGCAACCGACTCATCCGCGACGGTGCCCATCCGGTCCTGGGAAGCGATGATCTCCTCGCCGAGCTGAGTCTGATCCTGGGCCCGCCGGGGCCGGTGACGGACAGCGTGGCCGGAATACCCGCCGAAGGGATCCAGATAAATGACCTGCCCGTGCTGTGGTCGCTGACCATCACAGAGACGCTGATCAAGCTGGGCCGTCTCGAGGTCGAGGGAAAGGTGCGACGACTCGGCGACTATGTGGTCCCAACCTGAGCTCCCGGGAACATCAATCGACATCAAATAGCATCAGGCGTCGTGGAAGTGCCGGATGCGCCGCCGTGGGCGGTAGCGGAATTGGATCGATACCTGGCTAGATTGCGTGATCAGCGCGGTTTGTCACCCCATACCCTCCAGGCCTATCGACGTGACCTGTCTCAGTTCTTCGACTACTGCCAGCGGTCGGGCGTGGCCGCGATCGGTGATGTCGAGCGCCGGGTTGCGCGTCGCTATCTCGCCTTCCTGAACACACTCGGTTACTCCCGTGCCACGACGTCCCGGAAGGCATCGTCGGTGCGCGCCTATTACTCCGATGCGGTGATCCGGGGTCAGGCGATGGTGAACCCGTTCGACGGCGTCTCCACTCCGAGGTTGGACAGGCCCCTCCCACACGCGCTCTCGGCGCGGGCGATGGCGGCAGCCATATCCTCGATCGACACCTCGGATCCGGTCGGGATAAGGGATCGCGCCATCCTGGAGACTCTGTATGCCACCGGGCTCAGGGTCTCCGAGCTGGCGTCACTGACCACCGGCGACGTGTCCTCGGACACGGTCACCGTCATCGGGAAGGGCCGCAAGAAACGAACCGTGCCGCTGGGCCGTCCCGCACAACAGGCCCTGGCTCTGTATCTGGGGGAGGGACGCCCGCGTCTGCAGGGCAGCGATTCTGGGGACGCCCTCTGGGTGAGCATCCGTGGCCGCGAGATGTCCAGTCGCGGACTCCGCCGGGTGGTGTCCAAGCATCTGGCCACGTTCCCCCACTCGGTGCGTCACAGCTTTGCCACACATCTGCTGGAGGGTGGCGCCGACCTGCGCACGGTGCAGGACCTGTTGGGACACACCGATCTGGCTACCACACAGATCTACACTGCCGTAACCCGTAAACACCTGCGAGGAGTCTATGACCAAAGCCACCCAAGGGCCTGAGACGTCTCAGGTGGACGGGCTTTGGGAGCGCTTCAAGGCCACAGGTGACGCCGACGCCCGCGAGCGGCTGATCCTCCACTATTCGCCACTCGTGAAGTATGTGGCCGGCAGGGTCGGGACCGGGCTGCCTCGCTCGGTGGACCAGAACGATCTCGCCAGCTACGGGCTGTTCGGCCTGATCGATGCCATCGACAAGTTCGACCTTGAGCGCGGCTTCAAATTCGAGACCTATGCCATCAACAGGATCAAGGGGGCGATCCTCGATGAGCTGAGGGCCCTGGATTGGGTGCCCCGCTCGGTCAGATCCCGGGCGCGAAGGATCGAGACGACGATCGCCGAGTTGGAGCACAAGCTTCAGCGGGCGCCGACGGAGGAGGAGATCGCCGAGGAGGTCGACATGGAGATCGACGAGTTCCGTGACGCACTGGCCCAGATCGGCCGGTCTGGGATCGCTGCTCTCGATGAATTCGTCTCCAGCGACTCGCAGACTTCCATGGGTGAGATGGTCGCCGATCCGCGCGGGGTCTCTCCGGAGACCGAGTTCCAGGCGGAGGAGACCCGTAGAGCGCTGTTCGACGCCATAAACCGACTTCCCGGCCGCGAGCGCCTCGTGGTGACTCTCTACTACTACGAGGGCATGACTCTCGCCGAGATCGGCGATGTCCTCGGGGTAACCGAGTCCAGGGTGTGCCAGATCCACGCCAAGACGATGATGTCGCTGCGCAACCGTCTCGGCGACCCCAGCTGGGGCTGATCGAACACCCTTGCCTGGGAGCGTCAGCCGATCCGGGGCACCCGGAGCATGAGGAGAGCCCTCTCCAGCTCGGCGATTGCATCCGGGCTGGTCTCCGAGGCGTGACGCTCGATCAGGGCCGTCCATGCTGCCACGGACCCAGACGATCTGGCGTAAGCCCAATAGGCGTGTCCCCGGATCAGAGATGAACGATGGTCGAAGTGCCCCACGATCGACGGTAGCGCAGTCTTCTCACCGGAGTTGCCCGCAGCGACCAGCACGTTGCGGCGCAGGAATCTGGGATCGCGACGGGGTACATACCACCAGTGGAAACGTTCCATCAGCTCGTCGTCGGTTGCCTCCAGGAGGTCGACGAAGGCGAGCTCCTCGGCACGAGTGGTCACTCTGGCCAGTGCCGGGCCGCCAGGAGGGCATGAGGTCAGGCAGTCATCGCAGCCATAGATACGCCTACCGATGTGGGGGCGGATCCAGTGGGGGATCGATCCCGGGCTCTGGAGCCACGTGGAGATGCAACGCCTGGCATCGAGACCTTCAGGGGTGATTGCACCGGTCGGGCAGGCCGGCACACACGCCACACAGGTCCCACATCCCCGCAGCATGGGTGGATCTCCAGGGATGTGGATGTCGGTCGCGACCGAGCCCAACAACAGCCATGGTCCGTGCCCCGGGGCGAGGGCCATCGTGCTCCTCCCTATCCAGCCCAACCCCGATCGAGCGGCGGCCGCCCGATCCAGCAAGCGGTTGTCGTCGACCAGGGCGTCGGCGCGTCCGCCCCTTCGTCGGAGCTCATCGGTCACGGCGCCGGTGGCCAGCCTCACCTTTCGGTAGTGGTCACGGGTGGCGAATCTGCCGATCACCGCACCTCCTGGGGCAGGCGGAGAGGCGTCGGCGACATAGCTGCACCCCACGACCACCAGACTGTTGGCCCAGGGAAAGGTGCGGCGGACATCGGCTGCGGTCACGGGGTCGTCATACGTGAAATGAAGCGGTCCGCCCATGCCCCGGTCTTTGCGGGCGATGAGAGTGTCCCGTGCCTCGGTGAAGGAACCGGCGCTGGTGAAGCCGACGACGTCGGCGCCCGCCTCCATGGCGACGGCACGCAGGGCGGAGCGATCGACTGTCAACACACCTCGAGTCTGCCACGGAGGCCGATTACCGAAGACAAGACGGTCCCCGTACAATCCGCGCTCACTACGCACGTCCGTCAACCCCTCACTGGTCGACGCCTGTCCTCGGGGACAGGTTCGAGTTTGGTCTATAGACCCAGACTGGGCCTGCTCTGATCATGCAGGCGTCGGAAGAGGGCCGCCTCACGGAGGCGGGGGTCAGACCCAGCGGGCGGAGGGACAAACCAGAAAGGAGTGATTGTGGCTGAAGTCACAATGAAGCAGCTCTTGGAAGCCGGTGTTCACTTCGGGCACCAGACCCGTCGCTGGGATCCGAAGATGAGCCCATATATCTACGGAGAGCGAAACGGGATTCACATCGTTGACCTGCGCCAGACGGTGACTCAGGTCGCAGATGCGATGGCGTTCGTGAGACAGATCGCCGTCGACGGTGGATCGGTGCTCTTCGTCGGCACCAAGAAACAGGCTCAGGCCGCCGTCGCCGAGGCGGCGACGAGATCCGGCCAGCCATATGTCAATTACCGCTGGCTGGGTGGGATGCTCACCAACTTCCAGACGATCCAGAAGCGTGTCTTCTACATGAAGGAGCTACGGCGTCTGGAGGAGACCGGAGAGATGAACAATCTTCTCAAGAAGGAGCGTCTCAAGCTGCGTCGCGAGCTGGAGAAGCTCGAGCAGAACCTGGGAGGGGTATCGGAGATGTCCCGTCTCCCGGATGCGGTGTTCATCGTGGACGTCAACACCGAGGCCACCGCGGTACGGGAGGCCGACCGTCTCGGCATCCCCATCATCGCGCTGGTGGACACCAACTCCGATCCTGACCCGATCGACTATGTGATCCCGGGCAACGACGATGCCATTCGCGCCGCCGATCTCATCTGCAGTGCACTCGCCGACAGCATCGTCGAGGGCAAGCAGGTGGCCTCCAAGAAACAGCCGGCCACGACCGAGGCCGAGGCGAACGGCTAGGAGAACGATGACTGACATCACCGCCAAGGACATCCAGAGACTCCGTCAGCATGCGGGTGTGGGCATGATGGACGCCAAGAGAGCGCTCACCGATGCCAACGGCGACCTCGAGAAGGCCTTCGAGCTGCTGCGGGAGAGGGGTCAGGCCAAGATGGCCAAACGGGCCGACCGGGAGGCGACCGAGGGCGCCATTGGCAGTTACCTGCATGTCCAGAACGAGCGCCCGGTGCTCGGTGTGCTCGTCGAGTTGTCATGCGAGACGGATTTCGTGGCCAAGAGCGACGAGTTCCGCCAGGTTGCCGATGACATTGCGATGCACGTGAGCTGGGCCGACCCCGAGTGGGTGACACGCGACCAGGTCGATCCCGATGCGCTGGCCAAGGAGAGGGAGCTGATCGCCCGTCAGGCCGCGGCCGACGGCAAGTCGGGGGACGTCGTCGACCGCATCGTTGCGGGCAGGATCGAGGCCTGGTACTCGGAGAAAGTTCTGTACGACCAGAAATTCGTCAACCCGGAGAGATACGACGGCACTGTTGGCGATATGGTCGGCGCACTCGCGACGAAGATGGGTGAGAACATCTCGGTACGACGCGTGGCCCGACTCGCGGTCGGCGCCCAGGAGCCAACTTGAGCCATGGAGACACCGGCGGGGCGGCATCGAAGAACCGGCCCCACAGAAGGGTCTTGCTCAAGCTGTCCGGTGAGGCATTCGCCGACCCCAGAGTCGGCTATGGCATCGACCCTCAGACCGTTCACCGTGTGGCCGAGGAGATCGCCGAAGCGCAGACGAAGGGTGTCCAAGTCGCGGTAGTGGTGGGTGGGGGGAACATCTTCCGCGGCGTGTCCCAGGCGGCCAAGGGAATGGACCCGGCAAACGCCGACTACATGGGCATGTTGGCCACCGTGATCAACGCGCTGGCCCTGCGTGACGCATTGGAGAACGCGGGTGTCACCACCCGGGTGCAGAGCGCGATCACGATGCAGGAGCTGGCAGAGCCCTACATTCGACTGCGAGCGATCCGGCATCTGGAGAAGGGGCGAGTGGTGATCTTCGCCGCCGGGACCGGCAACCCGTTCTTCACCACCGACACCACGGCCGCACTCCGGGCGATCGAGATAAATGCCGACGAGCTGCTCAAGGCGTCGAGGGTCGATGGGATCTACGACCGCGACCCGGTGAGCAACCACGACGCCAACAGGCTCAGCGAGCTCTCCTACATGGAGTTCATCGCCCAGGAACTCCAGGTCATGGACAACACCGCCGTTACGATGTGCAAAGAGCACGGGGTGCCCATCCATGTCTTCGACATGACCGTCCCGGGAAACATCGTCAAAGCAGTTGCAGGCGACAGAATCGGCACAGTTGTTCACTGAGGAGGCATTTCCATGATCAGCGATCTCTTGACTGAAGCCGAACACAGGATGGAGATGGCGGTCGATCACGTGGCGTCCGAGTTCGCAACGGTGCGCACCGGGCGGGCCAACCCTCAACTCCTACATCGCATCAATGTCGACTACTACGGCTCCCCCACGCCTCTCCAGCAGCTGGCGTCGATCGCGGTTCCCGAGCCCCGTCTCCTCGTGGTGCAACCTTTCGATCCCCAAACCGTCTCCGACATCGAGCGGGCGATACAGCAGGCCGATCTCGGCCTCAACCCGAGCAACGACGGCTCTGTGGTGCGGATTGCCTTTCCACCCCTGACCGAGGAAAGACGTAAGGAGCTGATAAAGCTGGTCAGGCACATGGCCGAGGAGGGCCGGGTCTCGGTGCGCAACGTTCGACGACATTCCAAGAGCGAGATGGAGGCTCTGCACGGTGAGATCTCCGACGATGACATCCACCGCGGTGAAGACGAGCTGCAGAAACTCACCGATCGGTTCGTGGAGCGAATCGACGAGCTCCTGGGCAACAAAGAGGAAGAGCTGCTAGAGGTTTGATGGCTGACCCCGACCACCCCGAAGGCGATGCGACGGACGATTCCAAGGAGGGCGGGAGCGATGCGCTGCCGTTCGATGAGGACGACGCGGTGGAAGTCGATGATGGAACGCCACAATGGGACGCCATGACCGACGAGCCAACCGAGCTGGATGAATACACGTCCCGGGAATACGTGAGGGGAACCACCCAGGAGTATCAGGGACTGGCCGAGGAGGTGGAGCGGGCCTCCACCGAGGAATGGGAAATGCAGGCCGTGGCGGCCAGCCTGCCCGGTGTCGAATCCGGGCTCGTCGGGTTTGGCGATGTCTCCGGGACGCAATCGGAGTCCGAGGAGTCCTATGAAGCCGCCGAGCAGGCCGCCACCTCGGATTTGGCGATGCGAATCGCCTCGGCGGTTGTGATATTCGGTCTCTTCCTGGGGAGCCTGGTCCTGGGTGGATGGTGGTTCTCGGTCTTCGTGATCTTGCTCATGGTGGTCTCGGTGGGTGAGTTCTATGCCACCTTGCGCACCGTTGGCTACAAGCCGCTTGCCCTGTTCGGGCTCTTGGGTGTGATTCTCGTCGGGATTGGGGCCCACACCGCTGGGCCTCTGGCCATCGCCGGCTGGGCGGCGGCGGCATCGACGGCCACCATTCTCTTCTTCTCCCTCAGCCCTCGAAGCAGGGCCCTGGTCAACAGCTCGGTGACCATCCTCGGGCTGACCTGGGTGGGGATGCTGGCGTTTGCGATTCTCATCGCAGCAGGTCCCCATCCGGTGGCGCACATCTTCTTCCTGGTGGCGATAGTGGCCGGCAATGACGCCGGTGCCTACTTCGTGGGCCGCAGCCTCGGCCGGCGGCCACTGGCACCAGTGGTGTCACCACGCAAGACGTGGGAGGGGTTTGCCGGCGGTTTCGTCGTCGGTGCCGTCGCGGCCTCGGTCCTGGTGGTATTCCCTCCCTGGGAGTCGATCGGAATCGTCAGGGCGCTGGTGACGGCGGCTCTGGTGGGGGTGATCGCGCCATTGGGAGATCTCGCCGAGTCGGTGGTCAAGCGCACTGTGGGTGTCAAAGACATGGGCTCGGTGCTCCCCGGTCACGGCGGCATGCTGGATCGGATCGATGGTTTTCTGTTCGCGGTCCCCGCCGTCTACATCCTCTTCAGGGGCTTCGAGCTGCTGTGACCCGGCCAGTGGTCGTCCTGGGGGCGACCGGCTCGATAGGCACCCAAACGCTAGAGGTCGCCACCAGCCTGGGCCTCGATGTGGCCGTGGTGGCAGGCAACAGGCCCGGGGAGAGGCTGTTCGACATCGCTTTCGAGCACCCGGAAGCGGCCGTCATCGTGGCCGGTGGGTCCTCGTCGGAGCGAGAGGCCTTTGCCGCCGAGTTGGGGCGTCCGGTCCGCTTTGGCTCTGACGCGATCCTGGAAGCCGCCGCCGTCCCGGGCAGGGTGGTGGTCAACGGCATAGTGGGCGCCGCCGGCCTCAAGGCCACGGTTGCCGCACTGGAAGCCGGGAATCGCGTGGCTCTAGCCAACAAGGAGAGCCTGGTTGCTGGGGGTGCGGTGGTGACCAGAGTGCTGGCCGAGCATGGCGGCGAGCTGGTGCCCGTGGACAGCGAGCACTCCGCGCTCTACCAGTGCCTGGCGGGCGAGTCGATGGACTCGGTGCGGCGTCTGGTGCTGACTGCATCGGGTGGGCCTTTTCGGGGTCGCGATCGAGAATCGTTGGCCACGGTGACCCCAGAAGAGGCACTTCAACACCCGACATGGAACATGGGTCGACGCATAACCATCGATTCGGCAACGATGTTCAACAAGGGTCTGGAGATAATCGAGGCCCATCACCTCTTCGGGGTGGAGTACGACCAGATCGAGGTGGTGATCCACCCACAGTCGATCCTGCACTCAGCGGTCGAGTTCATCGATGGATCCTTGAAGGGCCATTTCGGGCATCCGGACATGAAGATTCCAATTCAGTATGCGCTCACCACACCGGGTCGGATGGGCCTGTCCACTCAACCGTTCACACTGGCCGGATCGCATCTCGTCTTCGAAGAGCCCGACCGGCTCACGTTTCCGTCCATCGACATCGCCTATGCCGCTGGACGTGCCGGAGGATCATCCCCTGCAGTCATGAATGCGGCTGACGAGATCGCAGTGGAGGCTTTCCTACAGAGACGCCTCGACTTCTTGGGGATCACCGACGTCGTTGCCCGCACGATCGAGAAAGTGGAGTGGAGCGAGCCGACGACCGTTGAAGATGTGGTCAGGGTGGACGCCGAGGCCCGTTTGGTGGCAGCTTCGTTGATAGCTGCCACCTGTTGATAGCGAGGCAGGTGGGAGTACCGTATCCCCATGCTTGGGGGCATCGCCGCTGCGGTGGCAATCCTGGTTTTTGTGACCGCCCACGAGGCGGGTCACTTCTTCGCGGCCAAGGCCGTGGGGATGAAGGCGACACAGTTCTTCTTCGGATTCGGGCCCAAGCTGTGGTCGACGACCAGAGGCGAGACCGAATACGGGATCAAGGCGTTTCCCTTCGGTGGGTACGTGCGGATCATCGGGATGAACCCCCTCGAGGAAGTGGCTCCCGAAGACATGGGTCGCACCTATCGCGAGAAGAAGTTCTGGGAGAAGTCGGTGGTGGTCCTGGCGGGGGTGGCGATGAACTTCGCGATGGGCTTCATCCTCTTCTACGGGGTGTTTCTGGCCAACGGAGTCAACGAACCGACGCCAGTGGTGGCCACGGTCGTCGACGACTCACCTGCGGCTCAAGCTGGCCTGATGGAAGGCGACGTCGTGCTGGCGCTGGGCGAGCACGACGTGGTCGACTGGGACGACCTGACCGAGGCGCTGCTTACCACCGGCTCGGGCCCGACGACAGTCGTTGTCAGCCGAAACGGGAGTCATGTCCTCCTCGGCGTCGAGTTGGAGGAGAGTGCCACCAGGCCCGGCAGCGGGTATCTGGGCATCGCCCCCCAGGTCGAGCATGTCGAGATCGGGCTCAGCCAGGGTATCGGTCTCGCAGGTGAGGCGGTGTGGGGTGCCATCGGCGACACCTTCAATTCGCTATATCAGATGTTTCGACCTTCGAGTCTCGCTCAATACCTGGGTGTCTTCGGGGGTGACACCGACGTCCCTGACGAGATACGACCGGTGAGCCCGATCGGGATCGTGTCCATCGGCACCCAAGCCGACACCGCCGCCGGCTTCTTCGCCATCCTGGCCTACATCAACGTGATCCTGGCGACGATAAACCTGCTGCCGCTGTTTCCCCTCGACGGTGGCCACTTCGCGGTTGCGGTCTACGAGAAGGTGACCGGGCGTCAGGCCAACATCCGTCGCCTCATGCCGATCGCCGCCGCCGTCATCGGCACGTTGTTCTTCCTCGGGTTCGTGGCGATCATCCTCGACATTGTCGACCCCATCAGCTTCGGCTAGACGAATCTCTCGGGATGGTGAGGCGCCGGCCCAAGCCGGGACGAGCTCACCACTCACTGGACGGTTGGCATCTACCGTTGGGGGTGTGAGCTTCACCCGACGTCAGACTCGGCAGCTTCATGTCGGCACGGTGCCGGTCGGCGGCGGCGCCCCTATCAGTGTCCAGTCGATGACAACCACCAAGACGGCCGACGTCGACGGCACCTTGACCCAGGTCTACGCCCTGGCCGGGGCGGGAGCCGACATGGTTCGCATCACGTGTAACGAGGTGGAAGCCGCCCAGGGACTCGCCGAAATAGTACCCCGCAGCCCGGTGCCGATCATCGCCGACATTCACTACCAGTATCGGTTGGCCCTGGCCGCGATGGAAGCGGGTGTTCAGGGACTCAGGCTGAACCCGGGCAACATCCGAAAGGAGGACCAGATCAAGACCGTGGCCCGGGAGGCCAAGGATCGAGCACTTCCCATCAGGGTGGGAGTGAACGCTGGGTCGCTGGACAAGGACGTGATGGCGAAGTACCGATCGGCGGTTCCCGAGGCATTGGTCGAGTCGGCCCGAATCGAGATTCGCTATCTCGAGGATGTCGGTTTTGAGGACATCAAGATCTCGGTCAAGCACTCCAACGTCTCCCTTATGGTCGAGTCCTATCGGCTCCTGGCAGACACGGTGGACTACCCACTCCATCTGGGGGTCACCGAGGCGGGGCCCCCACCGGCGGGTCTCATCAAGTCGGTGGCCGGGATCGGCACGCTGCTCAACGAGGGTATTGGCGACACGATTCGCTTCTCACTCACCGCCGACCCGGTCGAGGAGGCCAAGGCTGGACGTCAACTCCTCGAGTTTCTCGGTCTACGCGAGCGAAAAGGGCTCGATCTCATCGCATGCCCCTCATGCGGTCGGGCAGAGGTGGATGTGATCGAGGTGGCGACACGGGCCCAGCGAGCGCTCGAGGAAGCCAACCTGCCGATACAGATAGCCGTCATGGGCTGTGTGGTCAATGGCCCCGGCGAGGCCAGGGAAGCCGATATCGGGATCGCGGCCGGCCGGGGAAGAGGTCATCTCTTCATCAAGGGGCAGGTGGTGCGAGTGGTCCCCGAGGCGGAGATGGTCGAGGCTCTACTCGACGAGGCACAAAAGCTGGTTGAAGAAGGGCTGGAGGCCCGATTGGCCCGGGCCGAGGCCAACGCCGAGGAACTGGCCGCCGCGGAAAGACGACAGTTGGTCGAGATAAGGGGCGACGTGAACCACACGGCCGAGCGCAGGGCCCGGGTCGCCGACGTTGCCGGTGGTGACTGACAGGTGCGTTCTCTGGTCTGGGCTGCATCGGCATGACAGGGAACGCGACGGTGTGCAGCGCGGGCTGAGGGAGGAGTCAGCAGCGGCGGCAGCCGGCGACATCACTTCGCGTCCACGGTGACCGAGGCGGCCACCCTGGCCATGGCATCACCGTCTCCGTACGGATAATCGATACAGACGAGGGCGTAGCTGCCCGCCGACAGCGTAATGGTGGTGCTCCGCGAGGAGACGGTCTCGTCGCTCGCTCTCAGCAACGCCCGAGAAGTGGTCCAGGGCGGACGTTCCTCCCACTTGGCGTCGACCGACTCGAAGTGATCCTCGAGATCGTCGTACGTCCTGCCCTCACCCAACTCGAGGAGTGACACACCGGCCATGCCGAGACCGTGGAGCGTCAGTGTGATCCGGGCATCACCCGCATCCATGGACCGGGGCCCCTGGTAGACACATTCCATCATGGACACGGTCATCACCTCAGGATCGTCGCTGCCACACCCCATGAAGGTCGTCAGAACCACCAAGAGAGCGGCCGTGCGCCCGATCACCCTCATCGATTCCCAAGCTAGCGGCTACCGTCACGCCGTCGATGCGCTGGTCACAGGCATTCATACCCACTCTTCGTGACGCACCGGCAGATGCCGAGGCGGTGAGTCACAAGCTGCTCGTCCGAGGCGGGTTCATCCGCCAACTTGCTGCCGGGTCATACACCATGCTCCCCCTCGGGCAGCGAGTCCGAGCCAAGATCGCCGGGATCATCCGGGAGGAGATCAACGCCATAGGCGGCCAGGAGATGATGCTGCCCACGCTTCACCCAGCCGAGATATGGAGGAAGTCCGATCGCTATGAGCTGATGGGTGACAACTTGTTCAAGCTGCAGGATCGAAGGGGAGCAGATCTGGTGCTGGGCATGACCGAAGAGGAGATATTCGCCATGCTGGCCACCGAGCTGTTCTCCTACCGGGACCTGCCTCAAATCTGGTATCAGATGCACACCAAGTTCCGGGATGAGCCCCGACCCAAGTCTGGTCTCCTCCGAGTCAGGGAGTTCACCATGAAGGACTCCTACACGCTCGACATCGATGGCCCCGGTCTCGACACCGGTTTCGACAAGCATCATCACGCCTACAAGCGGATCTTTGCCCGGATGGGCCTCGACGCCGTGGACGTGCAGGCATCGTCGGGTGCCATGGGCGGATCGGTTTCCAGTGAGTTCATGGTCCGGAGTGACGCCGGGGAGGACTGGATCGTCAACTGCGCGAGCTGTGACTATCGGGCGAATCTGGAGAAGGCGACGTCCGCTCTGGACCGGGTGGACGATGGCAACCCTGGGGAGTTGGAGCGTTTCCCCACACCAGGCCTGCGCACCATCCGGGCCCTGGCCGACGCCCATCCGGACATCGCTTCACCGGAGCGCCAGATCAAGACGCTGGTGTATTTGGTCGACGACGAGCCGCTCCTGTTGCTGCTTCGGGGTGATCACGATCTCGAGGAGCAGAAGTTGGTGGATGCCACCGCCGGAGTCGTGGTCCGCCCCGGTCGGCCCGAAGAGATTCGTGACCTGCTGGGGGCAGATCCGGGCAGCCTGGGAGCGGTGAATGTGGAAGGCTGGAAGGTCATTGCCGACCCCGCTCTCCGGGGAAGGGTCAACATGACCACCGGGGCCAATGAGGACGATTGGCACTACAAGGGTGTGAGCGTCGAACGGGACATCCCCATCAGCCTTTGGGCCGAATTGCGGTTGGTCACAGATGGGGAACGATGTGTGGAGGACGGTGGGCGCCTCGAGCTGTGGAAGGGTATCGAGGTGGGGCACATCTTCAAGCTCGGTACCGAGTTCTCGGAGGCGTTTGGCGCCTACGTCCAGGACGAGGAGGGAAACAGCCATCCCGTGATCATGGGGTCCTACGGGATCGGGCTGGAACGCGGCATTGCCGCCGTGGTGGAGAGCCACAACGACGAGAGTGGGATCATCTGGCCGGTCTCCGTCGCTCCCTACGAGGTGGTGATCACGGTTGTCCGTCCCGACGACGAGGCCACGATGGCTGTGGCCGGCCGCCTCTACCAGGAGTTCGATTCGTCCGGCGTCGAGGTGCTCCTCGACGACCGCGAAGAACGTCCGGGGGTGAAGTTCGCCGACTCCGAGCTGATTGGGATCCCCTATCGGGTGACCGTGGGCCCCAAAGGGGTTCAGCGAGAGATGGTCGAGATCACCCGCCGCGACGGCCTGGTGAAGACCGAATCCCCCCTCCCTGACGTGGTCCCCAGCCTCGTGGAGGCCATCGTCGGCGCTCGCTTCGGCATTTAGGCCTGGTTTCAGCTTCCATCTATAATCGCTTCTCTACAACAGGGACGCTTCTCGGTCAGGTGGGCGCCTTTGGCACCCACCTGGTTTGTTGTGGAGAGACGACGAATATGACACAAGTATCTGACATCTGGGGCCTGGTGGAGCCTTACCTGGCCGCCGAGAGACTCGAGCTCGATGATCTCGAGCTGTCCGGTCGCGGTGGGGGTCGGGTGCTTCGGGTCACCGTGGACGGGGAGGGGGTGGACATCGATCGTCTGGCCGAACTGTCACGGGGTCTCTCCCGCCTGCTCGACAACGAGCCTGCTTTGCAGGATCGCTATCGGTTGGAAGTCAGCTCACCTGGGCTGGAGCGCAAGCTGCGGCGACCGGAGCACTACCGAAAGTCCATAGGTCGCGAGGTGGTGGTCAAGACCACCCGGGGTGATTCCAGGGCGACCCATCGTGGCAAACTCGTGTCCGCCGACGACCAGTCGCTCACTGTCGAGGATGAGAACGGCGCGGTCGAGATTGCCCACGAGGACGTGGTCAGCGCCCGGACGGTTTATCGCTGGGAGAGGAAGCCGAAGCCGGGTCAGGCGAAGGAGTGAGATGAAGCTGGACACGATGATGGAGGCCATCGAGGTGTTGGCCAGGGAGCGCGGGGTCGCGGTTGACGCGATCCTGGACGCCTTTGCCAATGCCCTGGTCGCTGCGTACAAACGCAGTCCGGGAGCAGCAGAGGAGGCCCGGGTCACCATCGATCCCGAGTCAGGCGAGGTGATCGTCTATGCCCAGGAGCTGGACGAAGACGGCAACGTCATCGACGAGTGGGAGGACACCCCCGAAGGCGAGGCGTTCGGCCGTATCGCCGCCCAGTCGTTCAAGCAGGTGATGCAGTTCAAGCTGCGCGAGGCCAAGCGAGAGAAGGTCTTTGAGATGTACGAGGGCCGGGAAGGCGATCTGGTCACCGGCATCGTGCAGCAAGTCGACTACCGCTCGGTGATCCTCGACCTCGGCGACGCCGAGGCGATCCTGCCCGGAAGCGAGCGGATTCCCTTTGAGCGTCTCGATCGGGGCAATCGGGTGAAGGCCTTGATACTCGAGGTGCGCAACGAGACCAAGGGTGCCCAGATCGTTGTCTCCCGCAGTCATCCCGACCTGGTGCGTCGCCTGCTCGAGTTGGAGGTACCCGAGCTGACCGATGGCACGGTGGAGATCGTCAACATCGCCCGCGAGCCAGGTCATCGCACCAAGATCGCGGTGATTTCCCACGACCCCAACGTCGATCCCAAGGGTGCTTGCGTCGGTGCCCGGGGCTCACGTGTCCGCCAGGTGGTCAACGAGCTGCGTGGGGAGAAGGTGGACGTCGTGCAATGGCGCGACGACGTCGCTCAGTTCATCGCCGAGGCCTTGGGCCCGGCCAAGGTCAAGGAGGTGCACATCGATGAGGAGGAGAAGACCGCCGATGTCATCGTCTCTGAGCACCAACTATCTCTGGCCATAGGCAAGGAAGGGCAGAACGCCCGTCTTGCCGCCCGGTTGTCGGGTTACAAGGTCGACATCCGTTCCGACAGCGAAGGGGCCGAGAGATTGGAGCCCGAGGGCGATTCTACCGAGGCGACGGCAGGGACCGAGGCCGGCGACGAAACCACGTCAGAGACCGGGATCGAGGCCACCCAGATTGCCGAGGAGCCGGTGGAGGCGGAGAACGAGGAAGATTCGGCCGAGAGCGGCGAAGACGAGGTCGAACCTGGCCCCGGGGCTGATGATGAAGATGCCCTGAGCGAGCCGGGCGCCGACACCGAGAGTGAGTGATCGGTGATGAGGGTTTATGAGCTCGCCCGGGAGCTGGGCGTCGAGTCGAAGGAGCTCTTGGCCCAAGCCCACGACCTTGGGCTGGAGGTCAAGACGGCGTCGTCGGGACTCGACGACGATGGAGCCGAGCTGCTACGGCTTGCGCTGGCGCCCGAGGAAACAAAGGAGACCCAGCCCGCCGCGGTAGCCGTCGACACCCTGGAGATTCCGGAGCGAGAGGAGGAGGAGCCGCAGCCGACCGAAGTCAGCATCGCCTCCATCTCAGAAGGTGCCACCGTAACCCAGTTCGCCGCTGCGATCGGCCGGGAGACCGGTGAGGTGATCAAGGCTCTGCTCGAGATGGGGATCCCGGCCGGCGCCCAGCAGGCAATGCCTGCTGATGTCATCGATGACATCGCTGAGAGCTTCGGGTACATCGTCGAGGTGGAAGTTCCCGCCCCATCGCCGGCGGTGGCTGCGCAACCAGAATTCGAGGATGCGGAGGCCGATCTCGCCCCACGTCCAGCTGTGGTGACCGTCATGGGTCACGTCGACCACGGGAAGACGACGCTTCTCGACACGATCCGCAAGGCCAGCGTCGTCGAAGGCGAAGAGGGCGGCATCACCCAGCACATCGGCGCCTATCAGGTCGACGTCAACGATCGTCGCATCACCTTTGTCGACACGCCCGGACATGAGGCGTTCACGGCTCTCCGCGCCCGCGGTGCCAACATCACCGACATCGTGGTCCTGGTGGTCGCCGCCGACGACGGGGTGATGCCCCAGACCATAGAGGCGATCTCTCACGCCAACGCCGCCGGGGTCAAGATGATCGTCGCGATCAACAAGATGGATCTGCCCGGTGTCGACCCGATGCGTGTCCGGACAGAGCTCACCAACCAGGGCGTCGTCACCGAGGAGCTCGGTGGCGATGTTCCATCGGTCGAGGTCGCCGCCACCACCGGCGAAGGTGTCGACGACCTCCTGGAGGTGATAGACCTCATCGCGCAGCTCGAGGACTATCGGGCGAATCCGAAGCCGGCGGCGTCCGGTGTCGTGGTCGAAGCCCAGCTGGAGCGGGGCCGGGGCCCGGTAGCGACCGTCATCGTGCAGCGGGGCACCCTGCGTCAGGGTGATGCGTTCGTGGCCGGGCCGGTGTCGGGGAGAGCTCGAGCCCTGATGGACGACCAGGGGGAGAGAGTGAAGAGCGCCGGGCCGTCCGACCCTGTGCAGATAATGGGTTGGGACGATGTCCCGGGGGCGGGGGACTATTTCGAAGTCACCGAGGACGACCGCGAGGCGCGCCGTCTGGCGTCAGAGCGTGAGGAAGTGCGACGTGCCGAAGCTCATGTGGCCCCCTCTGCCCGGGACCGTCTCGAGGGTCTGCTGGAGCAGCTGCGCAGCGAGGACGCAACCCTCAATGTCATCATCAAGGCCGATGCCCAGGGCTCTCTCGAGGCGCTGAGGGAATCGATCAACAAGATCGAGCGTGAAGGGGGCAAGATCCAGATCGTGCACACGGCGGTGGGTGGGATAAACGAGAACGATGTCACGCTGGCTGAAGTCACAGAGGCGGTGATCGTGGGTTTCAACGTCCGCCCCGAGCCAAAGGCGCGCAAGGCAGCCGAAGAGGCTGGGGTCGAGGTCAGGACGTACGGTGTGATATATGAGCTGCTGGAGGAGATCGAGCAACTCCTGGTTGGCCAGCTGGCTCCCCGAAGCGAAGAGCTCGTGCTGGGCACCGCCGAAGTGCGGGCCATCTTCAAGATCCCACGGGTCGGCACCGTTGCCGGCTGTTACGTCGTCGAGGGTCTCGTGCAGCGTGGCGCCAAGGCGCGTCTGCTGCGTGACGGGATCGTCATCCACGACGGTGTGATCTCCTCGCTCAAACGATTCAAGGACGATGTCCGCGAGGTCCAGTCGGGTTTCGAGTGCGGTATGGGGTTCGAGGACTACAACGACATCAAGGAGGGGGACAGCATCGAGGTCTACGTCGTCCGCGAGGTGGCCGCCACCTGAGCGGGACGACCGCAGCCCCCGATGGATCTGGCATCAACTGTCCGACTACTGGGAGAATCGACCTATGAGCGATCGTATGTTGCGGGTCAACTCCATCCTGCGTGAGGTGCTGGCCGACGAGATCGAGCGCATGAGCGACTCCCGGCTCGACATGGTCTCGGTGACTGGGGTGGACACGGCCGCCAACCTGCGTCATGCCATCGTCTACGTCGACGTCCTCGGTGAGAACCGTCATCGGGACGCTCTCGACGCCCTGAGCGGAGCAGCCAAGAGACTCCAGTCCGTGATCGGGAGCCAGGTGCGTATCAAGTACACACCGACGCTCGAGTTCGCCATCGACCCCGGGATCGCGGGCGGTGAGCGAATCGATCAGATACTCCGCTCCCTCGACTCGGGGGAAGAAGAGTGACGGACCACAGCGCGGCCGTCGAACGGGCCGCGAAGACGATCGAGACTGCGTCCGAGATCGCTCTTGCCTGTCACGTGGGCCCTGACGGCGATGCCCTGGGGTCGATGCTGGGCCTGGCCATAGCTGCTTCCAATCAAGGAAAGAAAGTGGTGGCCAGCTTTGGCTCTCCGCACGTCCTGCCACCGAGTCTGGAGTTCTTGCCCCATGGTCTGTTGGTCGCCCCATCCCAATTCCCGGAGTCCCCTGCGCTGATGGTGGTCCTCGATTCCGGCTCGGCTGACCGTCTCGGCGACCTGGCGACCAGTGCCCAGGGAGCCGAGACGCTGCTGGTGTTGGATCATCACATCACCAATGAGGGGTTTGGGGACGTAGCCGTCGTCGATCCGACGGCCGGAGCGACCGGCGAGCTGGTGTACGAGGTGCTCCGCGCCCTGGGGTGGGAGATCACGCCGGAGGTGGCCCTGTGTCTGCACACCGCGCTGGTCACCGATACCGGGCGGTTCCAGTACTCCAACACCTCGCCACGGACACTTCGCATCGCCGCCGATCTGGTGGAGGCAGGAGCCGAGCCCAGCGTCATTGGCCGTCGCGTCTACGAGGAGGCTCCGTTTGGCTATCTCCAGTTGGCGGCGAGGGTCCTGGCCCGTGCTCAGCTGGATGCCGATCTGAGTGTGGTCTACACGTCTGTGAGCGACGAGGATCTGGACTCGGTCGGCATCGATTGGGAGGACACTGAGAATCTCATAGACCTTCTCAGGCTGGCTGCCGAGGCCGACACCGCCGTTCTGGCGAAGATCTTCGAGGACGGTCGGGTCAAGGTGAGTCTCAGGTCTCGGGGGGAGACGGATGTTGGTGCGCTGGCGGCGGCCATGGGTGGGGGCGGTCACCGGCTTGCCGCCGGTTTCACCGTGGAGGGGGATGTCGACCGGGTGCTTCGATCGGTGATGGGCTCCCTGAGAGAGCATCGGTGACCAGCGGATTCCTGGTCGTCGACAAGCCTCGGGGCATGACCTCCAACCAGGTGGTTGGTATCGTGAGGAAGGCGACGGGGGTCAAGAAGGTGGGTCATGCCGGCACCCTCGATCCGATGGCGAGCGGTGCTCTCGTCCTCGCCGTTGGCAACGTCACCCGTCTCGTTCGTTACATCCAG
>CAZSOF010000003.1:42411-45212 GCA_964607685.1 uncultured Acidimicrobiaceae bacterium
CGGTGCTCTCGTCCTCGCCGTTGGCAACGTCACCCGTCTCGTTCGTTACATCCAGGAACTGCCCAAGGAGTACCGGGCAACCGCCCTTTTCGGTGTGGCCACCGACACCCTCGACGCCGACGGTGCCGTCCTGTCGCGGGAGCCGATGGAGGTGACCCCCGACGAGGTAGAGGCATTGGCACCCCGCTTCACGGGGACCATCCATCAAGTGCCGCCAATGGTGTCGGCTCTCAAGGTGGATGGACGTCGGCTCTACGAGCTGGCGAGACAGGGTCAGGTGGTTGAACGGGAAGCCCGTCAGGTGGTGATTCACGAGTTGGAGATTCTCTCCGTAGGTGCCCCCCCATACCCCGAGGTCGAGTTCCGCGTTGTCTGTGGGAAGGGGACCTATGTCCGATCGCTGGCGGACGACATGGCCGCTGTGTTGGGAGGCCGTGCCCATCTCACCGAATTGCGCCGTGTTCGCATCGGGTCGCTCCGGGCGAGCCGGGGCGTGACCATCGACGACGTCAGGAACTGGGAGTCATATCTCCTGACCCCGGCCAGGGCCCTGTCCGACATGCCCATGGTGACCGTTGACCACGATACGGTGGCGGGAGTGCGAAACGGGATGCGATTCGTCGGTGGTCCGATTCTGAGTGGTCCGGACGACGAGGCCTACGGGGTCCTCTCTCCCGGGGGAGAGTTGATCGCGGTCTACCGTCGGGCCGGAGACCGGGCCCAGCCCGAGGTGGTCCTGCCCCGATGAAGGTGATGCGGGGATCGTGGCAACAATGGGATCCCCCCGATGGCCGCGCCTCGATCACGATCGGTGTTCTCGACGGAGTGCACATAGGACACCGCGCTCTGCTCTCCCGCCTCGATGACAGCCTGGTCAGGACGGTCCTCACCTTCGACCCCCATCCCATCCAGGTCTTGAGACCGGGGACGCCACCCCGGCTCATCACGACGATCGACGAGCGAGTCGACCTGTTCGAGAGTGTTGGCGTGGAGAGTGTGGGTGTGCTCGACCTGGCGGAGATCAAGGAGATGTCACCGGATGAGTTCGTCACCGACATCCTGGTGGGCAAGGTGGGGACCGAGCACCTGGTGACCGGGAAGGACTTCAGGTTCGGCAGAGATCGGGTCGGTGATGTCGACCTGCTCGTGGGGATGGCCGCCAAGCAGGGCTTCACGGTGGAGCCCATCGAGTTGGTGGCCGATGACGGAGCAGCCGTGTCCTCGTCTCGCATTCGCCACCTGATCGAATCGGGGCGGGTGGCAAGCGCGTCCGCTCTGCTGGGTTCCCGATTCTCGGTGACCAACACCGTTGTCCACGGCGACAAGCGTGGCCGTGGCATCGGGTTTCCCACCGCGAACATCGAGCCTCCGAGCGAAAAGGTGGTGCCGGGAACCGGGGTGTACGCGTGTTTCGCCCGGTTAGGTGGTGAGGAGTACGACGCCGCGGTGAATGTGGGGGTTCGACCGACGTTTGGGGGAGGCGAGTTGGTGATCGAGGCCTACCTCTTGGGTTTCGACGACGATGTCTACGGTCAGGAACTGACGCTGTCCTTCGTCGACTACATAAGACCGGAGTTGAAGTTCGATGAGGTCGGTCAGCTGGTGACGCAGATGCATCGCGACGTCTCGACAACGAGAGGGATTCTGGAGGGCGCCCAGACGAGAATATGAGGTTGAGATGCGAAGCTGTTACGGTTGGGACGATCCCCCCGCACGTTCAGGTTCTACGCGCAATGAAGACAACCCCCGAAATCGTCGAGGAGTTCGGTACTCACGGCAGTGACACCGGCTCGCCCGAAGTGCAGGTGGCCCTGCTCACCGAGCGGATCAACCACCTGACCGAGCATCTTCGTGACCACAAGCACGATCACCACAGTCGTCGTGGTCTGCTGCTCATGGTCGGCAAGCGGCGGAGACTGCTCGACTATTTGCGGCGTGAGGACGTGGAGAGGTATCGAGAGCTCATCGCCAAACTCGGCCTGCGACGCTAGAGGATTCATGAGGAGCGGCGAGCCCGCTCCTCATGTGTAAGGGGCCGATTCGGCCCATTGGAGAGCGAGCCAAGTCGGTTGACAGTGGTGGCGGCTCGGAGTTGAGCCCAAGGCTCAGGTTCGAGACGTGACCACTGCCAACGGGCACGGCTCCGTGAACAACAGATAGGAGCACAAAGTGCCCGAGACCTCTGTGAGAGGCACCATCGGCGGCAAGGAATTCGAGCTGAGCACTGGCAAGTATGCCGGGCAGGCCGATGGGGCCGTCGTCGCCAAGCTGGGCGGCACCGAGATGCTGGTCACCGCAACGGCAAACAAGAAGATGCGGGAAGGGATCGACTTCTTCCCGCTCACGGTCGACTTCGAAGAACGCATGTACTCGGTGGGGAGGATTCCCGGCTCGTTCTTCCGTCGGGAGGGTCGCCCCTCGGAACAGGCCATCCTCACCTGCCGACTCATCGACCGGCCCCTACGCCCCTCCTTTCAAGAGGGTTACCGCCATGAAACGCACATCGTTGTCACGTCCCTGTCCGTGGACCAGGAGAACCCGTTCGACGTAGTCGCCCTCAATGGGGCGTCGGCGGCGCTATCGGTCAGTCCCATTCCCTTCGAGGGCCCAATCGGCGGATTGCGTCTCGCCCTCAAGACAGGCGAATGGGTGGCCTTTCCCACCGAGGAAGATCTCGATGAGTCGGTCTTCGAGCTGGTCGTTGCGGGACGACGCAACGAGAACGGTGACATCGACATCGCCATGGTCGAGGCCGGAGCCACCGACAACGGTCTGCGCCTGATCGCCGCCGGCGACCCTCC
>CAZSOF010000004.1:0-20773 GCA_964607685.1 uncultured Acidimicrobiaceae bacterium
TGGCCGAGCACAAGCGACAGTGGGCGACCGTCACGCAGGCATTGGGCGACGTCTGGGGAGATGCCGACCTGCTCCCCTTCGTCCTCGGGAGCGCCTGAAGTGAAGGGGTTGGAGTCGCAGATCGCCGAGTGGCGGTCGTTGGTCGGACGGGGCACGGCGGTCGACGGCCGCGATGTGGACGAGTTGGAGGACCATCTGCGTGCTCAGATCACCGATTTGACCGCGGCCGGGCTCGCCGAAGACGAGGCCTTCCTGGTAGCCGTGAAGCGGATAGGAACACTCGATGACCTGTCTCGAGAGTTCGCACGCGAGCACAGTGGCAGGCTCTGGAGACAGCTCGTCACCTCCGACGTCGGCGAGCAGCGGGAGACCGACAGTCGCTGGCAAGAGATGCTCGGATTCGCCATTGCCGCGGCCGTCACCATCCAGGTCGCACGGCTGGCCGCCGGCTTCCCCGACGAGGAGCCGTCGTGGCTGCTGCGGAACACCAGCCTCTTCGTGCTGCCCTTCCTGGCCGGCTACTTCGCCCGCCAACGGCGACTCCCCTTACGCCGAGTCTTGGTGACGGTCATCCCGTTCGTGATCGCCGCGTTCGTGGTCAACCTCTACCCGTACGCCGAGGGGTCATCCACCGAACTACTGGTCGCCGCTCACCTTCCCGTCGTCTTGTGGTTCGTGGTCGCCTACCCGTACATGAGCGGGAGCCTGCGATCACACGAACGACGCATGGACTTCGTCCGCTTCACGGGCGAATGGTTCATCTACTACGTGCTGATCGCCCTGGGAGGCGGGGTGCTCGTGGCCCTGACCGCATTCATCCTCGAGCCCACCGGCGCCGACGTCGAGCGGATCATCGAATGGGTCCTGCCCTCGGGGGCGGCGGGTGCGGTGATCGTGGCGGCATGGCTCGTCGAGTCGAAACAGCGGGTGGTGGAGAACATGGCCCCGGTACTCACCATGCTCTTCACGCCCCTGTTCGCGGTCATGCTGGCCAGCGCCGCAGTCATCTACGCCGTCACCGGGCTCGGCGGAGCCTTCGACCGCGAGCTGCTCGGTGTCTTCGACGCCCTCCTCGTAGTGGTACTCGGGCTTGTCTTGTACGGCATATCCGCCCGCGACCCGCTCAAGGACCCAGGGTGGATGGATCGCATCCAACTGGTCGCCGTCGTCACGGCTCTGGTGCTCGACCTGATGGTGCTCGGGGCGATGATCGCCCGGGTCAGCGAACTCGGGTTCACGCCAAATCGAACGGTGGCGCTCGGCCTGAACATCCTCCTCCTCGTGAACCTGGGCGGGACTACCTGGCAATCCGCCCGGTTCCTCACCGGGAACGGCCGCTTCCACCAGCTCGAACGTTGGCAGACCACCTACCTCCCCGTCTTCGCAGTCTGGGCCGCCATCGTCGTGGTCATCCTCCCACCGCTGTTTGCCTTCGCCTGACCTGCGGATTCGCTAATGCTCAGTGCGACCGTCGACTCTCCCTACGATCGATTGTGTGTCGGACGCCGTGCCTCACATCGGGACTCTCAAAGAGAATCAACTTCACGCCTCACTCAAGAAGTGGTATGCGCGACGAGGAGACCGATTCGAAGCTCCTGTAGACGGTTTCGTCATCGACCTGGTTCGAGGGGATCTCTTGATCGAGGTTCAGACGAGCGGGTTCTCATCGATGAAAAGGAAGATCACGTCGCTTCTCGAGCTGGGGCATCGTGTCCGAATCGTTCACCCCATCCCCATCGACAGATGGATCGTCAAGGTCGAAGACGAAGGCACAGTCCTGAGTCGAAGCCGATCTCCCAAACACGGACAGCCAACGGATGTCTTCTCCGAGCTGGTCAGCTTCCCCGAACTCGTGGTTGACACCCACCTGGATGTCCACGTGCTCATGACCATCGAGGAGGAGCACCGGCGCCAAACCCCCGGCCGTGCCTGGCGCCGCAAGGGCTGGGCCGTCACTCAGCGCCGGCTGATCGAAGTGGTGGACTCGTTGCTGCTCGAGGGTGCCGAAGACCTCACCGGGCTGCTACCCGACGGTTTGCCCTTCACCTTCACCACCGCCGATCTCGCCGAGAAGCTGGGCCGACCCCGGCGCGCCGCCCAGCAGATGGTCTACTGCCTTCGCAAAGCTGGAGTGATCGTCGACGTCGGCAAACAGGGCAACAGCGTCGAATACCGGGTGGGCTGATCAGCCCGGCGGTGACCCGGCCCGGTGCAGGCGATCGCTGCGGGCCGTCCCTCCGTGCCGCCCCAGCTCCCGACGCGTATGGTGGCAGTCACGCCGAGAAGGAGCGAGATGAGCAAGCCAGGTATCGATGAGTTGCGCGAGTTGGTGCGAGGCGATGTCATAGCCGAAGACGACGAGGGCTATGAGGTGGCCCGCACGGTCTACAACGCCATGATCGATCGGCGGCCCGCTGTTGTCGTGCGCTGCTCTGACGCCGGTGACGTCATGGCCGCAGTCGACTTCGCCCGGGAGAACGAGCTCGACCTCTCCGTACGCGGCGGCTCGCACAGCGTGCCCGGATTCGGGACCAATGATGGCGGCGTCGTCATCGACATGTCCATGATGAGAGGCGTCCGCGTTGATCCAAAGGATCGAACCGCTCGTGCCGAGGGCGGGGCGACTTGGGGCGACTTCAACCACGCCACATACCCGTTCGGGCTGGCCACGACTGGCGGGATCATTTCGACCACGGGCGTTGGAGGCCTCACCCTCGGCGGAGGTATTGGTTATCTGGCCCGGGGCTTCGGCCTCTCGTGTGACAACTTGATCTCGGCTGATGTGGTGACGGCCGACGGGAGTTTCGTCACAGCAAGCGAGAAAGAAAACGACGATCTCTTCTGGGCACTACGCGGCGGAGGCGGTAACTTCGGCGCGGTCACCTCGTTTGAGTTTCAGCTCCACCCCGTCAAGGACATTTATGGCGGACCCCTGTTCTACGAGCTGGAGCACGTCGCGGATCTGCTGCGCTTCTACCGAGAATTCATCGTGGACGCCCCCGAGCAACTGGGCATGTTTCCCGCATTCCAGATTGCTCCCCCGCTCCCGTTCATCCCGGAGGAGCGTCACGGCGACACCTTCATCGCTTTCGTCGCATGCTGGGCGGGCCCGCTCGACGAGGGGGTACGAGCCATCCAGCCATTGCGCGACGTGGCTCCGGTCGTAGCCGAGCACGTCGGCCCCATGCCCTACCCGGCCCTGAACTCGGCATTCGACGCTCTGGTCCCACCGGGGTTGCAGCACTACTGGAAGGCGAACTTCGTCACGGACTTGACCGACGAGGCCGTCGCCGCGCATGTGGAACACGGGCCCAAGGTCCCCGCCGTGAACTCCACGATGCACCTGTACCCGATCAATGGCGCGTGCCACCGGGTCGCTCCCGACGCCACGGCATTCGCATATCGCCACGCCAACTTTGCCCCTGTCATCGCCGGGATGTGGCCCGACCCCGCCGACAACGAAGCCAACATCCAGTGGGTTCGCGACTACTACGAGGCGATTGCGCCCTATTCGGAAAAGGGTGGGTACGTCAACTTCATGTCCGGCGACGACCAGGACCGCATCAAGGCCAACTATGGGAAGAACTACAACCGGCTAGTCGAGGTCAAGAACCGCTACGACCCGGACAACCTGTTCCACATGAACCAGAACATCCGGCCGACGGCCTGAGCAGCGGGCTCACCATCTGGACGCCGGGCTTCCTTCACTCGCCAGCGAAGCCGAGCCCTCACCCCAAATCGCGCAACTGACCATCTACGTCGACGTCGTCGACCACACCCACCACCACCGCACGGATGGCGCCCCAGTCGCGGCCCAGGATCTGGCGGGCGGAATTGCCCTCGTCCAGGATCAGCACCGTCTCTCCTACTCCGGCGTCGACCACGTCGATGGCGATGGTGTAGCCCTCGAGCTTTCCCTCCATGTCCTCGAGGTCGCAGAGCAACAGCCGATGGTCCTCCAGCAGCGGGATGTTGATCGTGGACACCACGGTCCCGGCCACTCGTCCCACCTTCATTCCCCCGGCTCCTCGAGGCCGGCCTCACCTTGCCGAAGGGCCTGGCCGCTCAGGTGGACATCGTCGACGATCCCAACGACTGCGTGATCGACGGGCACGAAACGCTCGGGTAGAGCCTCGGCGGCCTCCCGGGAGCTGACGTAGTAGACCAGCTCGCCGGGACCGGCCATGTGCACCGCATCGGCGGCGACCAGGGTCTTCCCAAGTGGCTCTCGGGCCCTGTCCAAGGGTTGGATGACCAGGAAACGAACACCCTCGAGACCATCGACCTTCTCGGTGGCGACCACACTCCCCAACACCCGCGCCAGCTGCATATCAGCGCCTCACCCGTCTCATGAAGCGAAGATCGTTGTCGAGGTTGTCGGCCATCTCATCGTGAAGCTGGGCGATCACATCCGATCTGACCAGAGTGCCGTGAGACTCGGTTCGCCCGGCTGCCGCCTCTACGGCCGCCTCCACCTCTGCCACCATTCCGGAGAAGAGCACATAACCCTTGCCACCCAACCCATCGGCCAACCTCACCGAGGACACCACCACCTCGGCCGCCTTGACTCCGGCGTCTGCGGCGTCGATCACGGCGGCCACCGTCGACGTCTCCACAATCCCCAGAGCCTCCTCGGTGAGTGAGGCGCTCTTGGCTCCACCCACGATCGCCGCCGTGACATCGGGGTGGATGTCAGGGAGGAAGACCGAGTCGTTGACATGTCCTCTCCCGGTCTCGGCACCGGTGGCCAGGGCCACCTCCACACTCGCGGTGTCACCGCTGACCAGGACCAGGTATTTGCCGGGATGTACGGTCCCGGCGTAGATCGACCCGAGGGGGGAGGCCTTCACCATCGCATCGCCGGCGACGATCCCGGCACTGATCGAGTCGAACTCGAGAAGGGCCATTGCGGGGTCAGACAATGCGCAGTGCTCCCACCACACTGACCCTGCGCACCCTGGAGAAATGACGGGGACGGGTCAGTCCTTCACCGGTGGGACTGGCGATGGAGAACGAAGTGAAGCCCTCGCCGCCCTCGCCGAGACCGCTGTAGTTGGGGCCGTTGGCGACCAGGATGCTGCAGTTCATCGCCCGGGCCATGCGGGTGATGGTGTCGACATTGGTGCTGTGAATCGATGCGGTGTGACGAAACCCATGTTCGGAGCGGACTGCCAGGTCGATGGCGTCGTCGACATTCTGAACCCTGACCACCGGCATCACCGGCATCATCTGCTCGGTCCAGACCAGGCTGTGCTCACGCGGCACCTCGGCCACCACCAATCGGACGTCGTCCTCCACGGTGATCCCGATCTCGGACAGGATGCGTGAGGCGCTCTTACCAATGAGCTCGGAGGTGACCATCCCTGGCTTGTTGGGGGGGCCGAGCTCTCTGAAGATGACACGCTCCAGACGCCTCAGCTCGTGCTCCTTGAGCCGGTAGGCCCCGTTGGCCACCATCGCCTGCACCAGACGGTCGGCCACGGTGTCGATGACGATCGTCGTCTTCTCATCGGTGCAGATCACGTTGTTGTCGAACGATGCTCCGAGAACGATGTCGCGTCCCGCGGCCTCCACATCGGCGGTCTGGTCCACAACGGCGGGCGGGTTACCGGGCCCGGCGGTGATCGCCTTCTTGTTTGTTTTCAGCGCCTCCTGGACCACACCCGGGCCACCTGTCACCAGTAGCACCCTCACGTCGGCGTGATGCATCACTTCACGAGCCGACTCCAGGGTGGGATTCGGGGTTGCGGTGATCAGGTTGGGGGGGCCGCCTGCGGCGGTGATCGCCCGATTGAGCAGTTTGACGTTCTCCACGGACACCAGCGCCGCGTTGGGGTGGACGTTGAAGACCGCCGCATTCCCCGCGGAGACGATCGAAATCGAGTTGTTGATGATCGTCGAGGTGGGGTTGGTGGTGGGGGTTATCGAGGCAATGACTCCGTATGGTGCATATTCTGTGATCATCATCCCGGCGTCCCCGGTGACCACCTGGGGCTCCAGATCCTCGGGGCCCGGGGTCTTGGTGGTGACCAGGCGGTTCTTGATCACCTTGTCCTCGGCGCGGCCTATCCCGGTTTCCTCGGCAGCCATGTAGGCCAGGTGCTCGCCTTCCCGGAGCATGGCGGCCCGCATGCTCTCGACGATCGTCTTCCTTGACTCCAGCCCCATGTCGCGATGGCTCATGAAGGCCGTCCTGGCTGCCCGAACCGCCTCATCGATGGTGGCGTGGATACCGTCACCCAATTCCACCTCGGAGACCGCCAGCTCGTCGGTGGCCTTTATCGCCGGGCCGGCACGTTGGGCGAACTCGGCGGCGGCCACCCGTCCCTTGACCCGATCGATGATGGAACGAATCTCCGCTTCACTCAGTCGAGACCTATCCAGACCGCGCCTCCTCACCCTTGTGGTACTTGACATCGCCTTCGACGTCCCAGGAGTCGACGATCGCCATGATCACCGCGTCACAGGGGCGATCACGGGTCAACTCGGTCTGCCGCGCCGAGCTCCCCGACGCATAGAGGACTATCTCCCCCATGCCCGCCCCCACGGCATCCACAGCCACCACGTAAGAGCCGGTCTCGCTGTTGGCCTCGTCGATCTGTCTGACGACGAGGAACTTCATCCCCGACATCAAGGCCTCCTTGCGACTGGCGACCAGGGTTCCCGCGACCCTGCCTAGCTGCACGTGTCTGTCCGCTCTCGACGCATCCGGCGCACTCCGCACTCAGCCGAGGTCGTCCTCAGCCTGTTCCTGACGGCCCAACGGGAGCGTGAGATCCACATTGACGTGGGGACGTGCGATGACGTGAGTGGCGGTAACTTCGCCGACCTTCTCGGCGCCACGCACACCGGCGTCCACGGCAGCCTTGACCGCAGCCACGTCGCCACGGACCACGGCGGTGACATAGCCGCCGCCGGTCTTCTCCATGCTCACCAGCTCGACCTTGGCCGCCTTGACCATGGCGTCTGCAGCTTCCACCATCGCCGGGAAGCTGCGAGCTTCGATCATTCCAAGAGCTTCAGCCATGAAGCTCCTCCTTTCGTTCCTTCCTAGTGGTCTGTCGTCACTGGCTCGCCTCCCGCCCGGTGAGCCCCTCGAGTGCGGCGACGGCCGCCTGCCACCCGACATCGATGTCCCGCTCTTCGCCGCCCAGATAGATCCGCCCCATCGATCCGAAGCTGCGCACCTCGAGGACATTGATCTCCGCTGCCTTCTCCGCCTCGTTGGCAGCCAGTGAGGCGTAGGCCGCAGGCTCACACTCCAACACGTACAGGGTCTGGCCGGGGATGATCATCTGGCCATGCCGGGTTCGGTTGATGAGCTGGGCATGGTGGTCATCGAGCCGTCTTATGATCTGCGAGCTGAGGATCCGGGGTTTCATTCGGTCGTCTTCGCCGTGCTCGATGGCATCCAGGATGGCGGCGCCGGCGGCCCTGGTCTCCGCCTGATCCGGTGAGTGAACCTCGAGGACCCCGTAGTACCGCTCGATGATCTGCAACCCCGGCTTCACGGTTGTCGCCTTCAGCGCCACATCGGTGAGACGGTTTATCTCGATGCCGGGCGCCACCTCCACCCATAGGGATGCGTCGTTGGCCAATGGGAGGAATCCCTGGGCGACGGTTCCCAGGAACGCCGCATATTGCGGCTGCAGACTGTCCAGAAAGGCATACGACCTGAGCTCAATACCTCTCGTCACTGTCTCCTCCATCCGATCCGCTGACGATCTGGACGCCGGCCGAGGCGCCGATCCTGGTTGCCCCGGCGGCGATCATGTCTTCGGCTTCGTGTGCGGTGCGCACTCCACCCGACGCCTTCACGCCCATCTCGGGGCCCACGGTCTCTCTCATCAGGGCCACGTCGTAGACGGTGGCGCCTCCCGGCCCGAAACCGGTGGATGTCTTGACGAAATCTGCTCTCGCCCTCTTGGCCAGGGCCGAGGCGATCACCTTCTCCTCGTCAGTGAGCAGGGCGGTCTCCAAGATGACCTTGCACAGCGCGCCCACTTCGTGTGCTGCGTCCACCACCTTGGCGATGTCGCCGTAGACAACCTCGTGATCGCCCGACTTGAGCGCTCCCACGTTGATCACCATGTCGATCTCCCGGGCACCGTCGCGCAGGGCCTTGCGGGCCTCGGCCGCTTTCACCTCCGATGTGGTGGCGCCGAGAGGAAACCCGATCACGGTGCACACCGGGACCCCGGTGCCTCGCAGGTTGGCCGCCGCTCGCCTCACCCATGTGGGGTTGATGCAGACCGAGGCGAACTTGTATTGGTCGGCCTCGGCGCACAGTAGATCTATGTCCTCGGCCGTGGCATCCGGGTTGAGCATGGTGTGATCGATGTACCGGGCGAGATCGAGGGGAACGTCGGCCGCCTCCCCATGGAACGCCACCCGGTCGGCACCGTTGGCCACGACCTGGCGCACTCTCTCTCCGGTCTCCGCCATGTCGTAGCGGGTGGACAACGCGGTGAGCACCTCCCGCGTTATGGCCTCGACCAGGGCCTCTCTGTTCATCGTTGGTGCGCCTTCATGCGCCTTCATTCCGACCTGGAGTATTGCTGCTCAACCGCGTCGATCTTGGCAACCCTTCGAGCGTGACGACCCCCTGCCCACTCCGTGGACAACCACTCCTCGACGATCTGCCACGCTAGCCCCTCACCGATGAGCCCGGCGCCCAGGGTCAACACGTTGGCGTGGTTGTGCTCCCTGCTGTTCCGGGCCGATGAGATGTCGTAACACAGCGCGGCACGGATACCGGGGACCTTGTTCGCCACCATCGCCGAGCCCACCCCGGCACCGTCGACGATTATCCCCCAGCGGCACTCCTGTGCAGCCACCTTCCGGGCCACCGCATGGGCGAAGTCGGGATAGTCGACCGACTCATGGGAGTCGGTGCCGCAATCGGTCACCTCCCAGCCGGCCTCCTTCAGCTTGAAGGCAATTCGCTCTTTGAGAGCGAACCCACCATGGTCGGCACCGACGGCGACGCTCCGGTCGATGGACGGATCAGGCGAGGGGCTCTCTGTGAAGGGTTGTGTGGCCGACGGCATGTCCTCGGCATGGACCAGCCCATCCACGATTCGCTCCACCAGTGCGCGCACCTCTTCTTCGGTGGGGAGGCCGTGCTGTCGCGGGGGTGTCATCTGGGAGTGCGCATCCTAGGGACGACCCTGCCCGTCGCTCGCTCACGTTGCGTCTTATGATGCGGTTCGTGGTTGATGGAGACTCCGCCTTCCTCTGGGAAACCGAGGCGCTGCGCTCGGCGCCACCTCGCCGCCCGATACCGGCGCCCCGTCGTGTTCAGACCGTGGACCGCGGCGATGAGGACTGGATCACACTCCGTCGGGCATACGAGCTCACCGGCATCCCGGTGCCGACACTCCGCAAATGGGCACGCAACGACAACGTGGACAGTTACCTAGAGGAGACTGCAGTTGGACAGCTCCGCATGGTCTCGCTGAGAGACATCTACCACCGCGCCGAGGATCTGGGCCGGGAGCTGAAGACGCAACCGATCTTGGAGACGCCGACCGAGGTCGATGAGCCGGTGCCCACAGAGCTCGACCTGACCTCGGACGAGCCGGTGGCCACCTACGAAGGCGGGGAGCGCCAGGTGCCCGAGGGAACCATGCTGGTCCCCCTCGATGCCTGGAACAAGATGCTCAACCAGCTGGGGAACCTCCATGAGGCCGGCCAACAGCTCGCCGAGGCCCGGGAGCGGGCCGCCCGGGCAGAGACGGAGGCGACATTCCTCAGAGAGCGACTGGCAGAGATGCGGACCGAGATGGCGGAAACCCGCCTCAGTCCGACCAGCTCCGAGCCCGCGGAAACCGACACCGAAGACGTCCCCACGCAAGTCTCCGTCGAGGACGATGACGGTTCGTCGGAAGGACCTCAGGGAGCTTCGCCCAGGGAGGCAGACGAGTCATCCACTCATATCCGGGAACAGAGGAGCTTCACCGAGTACTCGCTGGAGATGGTGAAACACCTCCTGTCGACCTGGAGACGTCGGCCCCGACGCTGAAAGGGCCCTACGCGGTCCCGGCCTCCGTCAGCCGATAGGTGATGTCCTGGCTGAGGTTCATGTCGAGACCGAAGGCGGTCAGCTCCCCGGTCTCGTCATCGGGCATGTTGATATCCATGACCAGGTGCACCGTGCTGGAGTGGTCGGCCTGGCGGGCATAGCCCGCCTGGTGGTCGAACCACGTGGTCATCTCGGCCGTTGTCTCGTCCATCGAGAAGACGAAACGAATCTGGTCGGCCAAAGCCTCCATCTCGGCCACTTCTTCTTCCGTCGCATCGTCGGGGACGAAGGCGAACATGAAGCCGAGAAGCAGCTCGGCCAGGTCGAACTGGATCGGGGACGTGGTGGTGGTGGTCTCGATGACGAAGACCTCGTTGCCCTCGATGGAGTCGGTGGCCACCACCTCGCTTTCGATTTGGGTCGTTATCGGATCCTCGCCGGGCATGGCAGGTATCTCGACGGTCTCCGACCAGGTGTCGCCGACGGTTACCTCTTCCTCGGTGAAGGGTGGGCCGATGAACTGGTCCATACCCGCCGACCCTCCGAGGCTGTCCAGCATGTCGAGACCTCCGAGCTCACCGAATAGGCCCCCAGATTCGTCGCCGGGGATCACATTCCCCTGTTCATCGACGATCACCGTCACGTCTATTGGCTCCATCTCGGCGAGATCCGGGATCTCGTCACCGGCCACGGGCTCACCGTCGACCGTCCCGCTGAACTCGAGATCGGTGAAGTCGCCGGTGATGCGCACCTCGAAGGTCCCGGGCTCCGGTCCCGCCGCTATCGAGTGGGTGAAGACGGTGGTACCGGTGATGTTCAGGGACATCTCGCCGGGGATCTCTTCTTCGCCTCCTTCGGCTTCGCCGGGAGTCGCCAGATCACTGCTCAAGGCCGAGGTGTCTCCGGTGGTGGTCATGTCGATGTCCTGGTCGATCCCCACCTCGTAGGTGAAGGACGTGCCGGGTTCGAGGGTGTAGGCGAGGAGGACGCCTTCGGGTGTCTCCACCTCCAACGTCGTGGTCGTGGTGGTCTCCGGAGTGGAGGATGAAGTCGTGGTGGTGTCCTGTGCGGCGGCTCCACAGGCAACGATCACGAGGGCGAAGACCGAGAGAAGGCTGATGGTACGGATACGCATGACCCCAGGTTATCGGCACCGGGGAATAGATCATTGAGTGGCCGGCCACCCCTCCCCCGAGCCACGTCCCGCCCGCGGAGTGACCACGGCAACGAAGCGAAACCCGTGGTTGCAGGTCGACATGGCGACAAAACCGCTCGGGTTCATCCATGGGGACCGTTACCCTCCGCGCCCCATGACCCGTCGCATACTCGTCGCAGTCGCCTGGCCCTACGCATCGGGTTCCCGTCATCTGGGCCATCTCGCAGGTGCCTACCTACCCCCCGACATCTTCGCCCGCTACCACCGGCTCATCGGGAACGACGTCCTCATGGTCTCCGGCTCGGACGCCAATGGGACTCCGATCACGGTCAAGGCGGACGAATTGGGGATCAGCCCACAGGAGGTGGTCGACACCTATCACCCCGAATTCCTCCGCTATTGGGACCAGCTCGGGATCAGTTTCGACCTGTTCACGACCACCATGACCGAGAACCACCACCGGGTCACACAGGAGTTCTTTCTCAAGCTGATGAAGAACGGCTATGTCATCAAGGGCACCTCGCTGCAGTTCTACGACCCCGAGGTGGGTCGCTTCCTCCCTGACCGATATGTGGAGGGAGAGTGCCCCCACTGTGGCTACCCGGACGCCCGTGGCGACCAGTGTGACAATTGCGGCCGAACCCTGGACCCGGTGGACCTGGTCAATCCCCGCTCACGCCTCAGTGGAGCCACCCCTGAGCGTCGGGAGACCGAGCACTTCTTCCTCGACCTGCCGGCCTTCGCCGATCGGCTCCGGGAGTGGCTGGAGAGTCAGACCACATGGCGCAAGCACGTGAAGAACTGGGCTTTGGGCATGGTCGAGGACATGCCGAAGCGGGCGATCACGCGGGACATCGACTGGGGTGTCGACATACCCGTCGACGATCTGGGGCCGGGAAAGAAGATCTACGTCTGGTTCGACGCCGTGATCGGATACCTCTCGGCTTCGATCGAGTGGGCGGCGGGAACCGACGATCCCGACGCATGGAAGCGGTGGTGGCAGGATCCCGAGGCAGAGTCCTACTACTTCGTGGGCAAGGACAACATCCCTTTCCACGCCGTGATCTGGCCGGCGATGCTCATGGGACGCGGTGACCTGAATCTGCCGACTGACGTGCCCGCCAACCAGTACCTCACGTTCAAGGGTGACAAGGCATCGGCCAGCCGGGGAGTCGGACGCTCCATCTCCTGGTACAGCGACCGACTACAGCCAGATGCTATCCGCTATGCCATCGGCTCGGTCCTCCCCGAGCACAACGACACCGACTTCTCCGACGGCGAGCTGATCCGTAGGGTCAACGAGGAGTTGGTCGCAACGTGGGGCAACCTGATCAACCGGGTGCTGTCGATGAGTGACCGCAACTTCGGCGGGAGGGTCCCCATCCCCGGTGAGTTGTCCACCGGGGATCGGGCCATCGTCGACCTGGGGAAGGCGACGCTCGACTCCGTCGCCGGCCACATCGAGAGAGTGGAGCTCAGGGCAGGGCTGAGGACGGCCATGGACGCCGCGGGTGAGGTCAACGCCTACCTGAACGCCACCGAGCCCTGGAACGTCCTCAAGGATGATCCGGATCGGGCGGCCACGATTCTGTGGACCGCCGTACAGGCGATCGCCGCCATCCGTGTAGCCCTCTATCCCTACCTGCCACACTCGGCGACCGTCATCGGCGAGATGCTCGGTGTCGGACCTGAGGTCGACTCCTGGGCGGCTCCGGAAGTGTCAGGTGGCACCAAGCTGGGCAACATCCAACCGGTATTCGCCAAACTCGAGGAAGACACCCTGGCCTGAACGAGGCATGGCCTGAAACCTGCGCGGCTCCTCGGGGGTCAAACCGGGGTCTCCCATTCCGCCACCTCCGGCGGATCGATAGGTTTCAAGGCATATGGCTCGCATGACACGAATAGCCACCGGTGTCGGTCTGGTCCTCTTGGGAACGATGCTTCTCGTCCTTCCCGGGCCGGGGATTCTCACTATCGCCGCCGGGCTGGCGATACTGGCCACCGAGTTCAGCTGGGCGCGGAGTCTCCTCGACTGGGTCAAGGGGAAATCTGCCGGCTATCTCACCGGCAGCGGGCCGTCAGCGTCTTTCGACGGTGACTTCGACCCGACCGCTTCGAAAGAGGGAGATGTCCCGCCTGCGGAGGAGAGAGTTCATCACGAGGGCGGATAGACCCCCATCCCCTTCGCCTTCTCGGTCTGCCAGAAGATGTCGGCGATCTCGTCGATGAGGTCGATGAGTTTCTGACCGTCGGCCGGGTCGACGGATTTCTTGGCGTCGCCCGCCTGATGGATGGCCCGCCAAAAGAGGTCGTCGAGGTTGGCGAACTCGGCGCGATGCTCAGCGGTGAAGAAGTCCGCCCACAGCACCATGAGATGATGCTTCACGTCCTCGGCTCGCTCCTCCTTCAGAGTCAGCGCGCGGGCCCTGAACACCTCGTCGTCCGACTCGTGATACTTCTGGGCGATCTTGAGCACTGACATCGCTTCGATCTTGGCCTGGGCCGGGTCATAGACCCCGCAGTAGAGATCACAATGTGCATGTGCGACTGTCACCTGTCGCATGGGTCTCCTTCTCTTCGGTTGATCACCTCCGACCATACTCCCGGCGCAGTCATGCCGATGAAGCGCTTCCGGGTTTCGGGTCATTCCATGACCCCCACACTGCAACCAGGGGACGAGGTGGTAGCCACCGACTCGCGTCCCCCGGTGCCGGGGGACCTCGTCCTCTTCGAGCACCCCGATAGAGAGGGGTTTTGGCTCATCAAGCGGTTGACCGACGACCGTGGCTGGGTCCTTTCCGACAACCCCGAGGTGACCGAATCAGACTCCCGGACGCTGGGACGCATCGCCGTCCACACCATGCTCAGAGTCATCGACCGGCTGGACGCGGTCACCTTCGTCGAGGCCTGCGAGCTCCTCGGCGCCGAGGATCCGGATCTGGCTCGGCTGATCGACCGCTGGGGGCTTCCTGAGTTCTGGCAGAGGGAGCCCGGGTTCCCCACACTCGTCCTCCTCATTCTCGAACAGCAGGTCTCCCTGGAGTCGGGTGCCGCCATGTTCCGCAGGGTCACCGAGGCCATCAGTGAGGTGACACCCGACTCGATGCGCGGTGCCGGCGAGAAGCTGTTGCGCTCGATTGGTGTGACCAGGCAGAAGACCGAGTATCTCCTCCGGCTCTCCGACGACATCATCGATGGCGAGCTCGATCTCGACTCGCTGGTGAACGCTCCTGTCGAGGAGGCACGGCGCATGCTGATCTCGATCAAGGGGATAGGCCCCTGGACAGCCGACGCCTATCTCCTCTCTGCCCTGCGCTATCCAGACGTATGGCCGGTCGGCGACCGCGCCCTCCAGGTCGGGGTGGGAGAGGTGACAGGGATGGCAGGAGTCCCCACGGCGGCCGAACTAGAGGTCCTGGCAGAGCCATGGCGCCCCGTTCGCGCCGCAGCGGCCAGGCTCGTCTGGCATTCATATCTGTCTGAGCGGGGTCGCGTTGAACCGACCGATGTTGTGCACGGCTGACCGTTCACGGCGTAGAGTCGAAACACATGACCGAGTTCATCGTGAACATGGAGAACCGGCCCGGGCGGTTGGCGTCGCTGACCGAAGCGCTGGCGGCGTTCGGGGTGAACATAGAGGCTCTCGCCGCCTTTGGTCACAACGGGGATGGGACGGTGAGGCTCATCACCAACGACGAAGTCACCACACGGCACGTGCTCGAGGAGGCGGACCTGCAACACGATGAGCGAACCGTTCTCACCGCGCAGCTACCCCATCGGCCGGGAGAGCTGGCCCGACTGACGCGGCTGCTCGCCGAGGCCGGAGTCAACATCGAGGCCATATACGTGCTTCGGGCCAACTCGGACGGAATCGAATTCGCCATTGCAGTCGACCAGCCGGAAACCGCTCTCCCCCACCTCGAGGTCAAGGGCGGGGTCCTCTCCGACTAATTCCAGCTATCCGGGCCCGAATTCGTACAATCGTCATGATGCGGATCACTGTCGCCAGGCTGGTTTCGTTCGGCCTGTTCCTAACGGCGTGCAGTGTCGGGGCCGCCGAGCCGCTCGATTCGACCACTTCAACACAACCGCCGACCACTTCGACGTCTACCACGGCCTCGACTACGTCGACGACGTCGACGACACTCCCACCACCCGGAGACCCATCGCTGGTCAACGGTCTAGAGGTGGACGACCCCACGTTGTTGACGCGTCGCATTCTGGCGGTCAAAGTCGACAACCACCCGAATGCCCGCCCGCAGTCGGGTATCGATCACGCCGACATGGTCATCGAACTGATGGTCGAGGGGATAACCCGGTTCATCACCGTGTGGCACGAGAGTGATGTCGATTTCCTGGGGCCCATGCGCTCGGGGCGACCGACCGACCCCGCCCTGCTCCAGGCGTTCAACGAACCGACCTTTGCCATCTCCGGAGCGCAGGCATGGGTGCAGGGCTTGATCCGTGGCTCCGGCATCAACATGATCAAGGAGCTCTCCGAGGGCACGTTCCGCGTCTCGGGCCGTCGTGCCCCCCACAATCTCTATGTCGACACCTCCGTCCTCCGTCAGACAGCCGACGATCGCGACTACCCGGACAACCCACCGCTCGGACCGCTGTGGGAATTCGGGCCGTTGCCAGACGACGCCGAGTCGGCCTCCGAGGTGGCCATCGACTTCTCCGGAAACAGAGTCACCTGGACCTGGGACCCCCGGACCGAGCTGTGGTTGAGATCCGCTTCCGGCCGGGAGAGCATGTACCGGGACGAAGATGGCAACGAGGGTCGCATCGCGGTGCCGGTGCTGGTCGCCCTGTACGTCGATCTCTACACCGCCAGGCCCGGTTCCGGACAGTCCGGCACGCCCCTTCCCAGCTCTCGCACCACGGGAACCGGCGAGGCCTATGTGTTCGCCGACGGCAAGGTGATCGAGGGCACCTGGGAACGAGACAGCGAAACGGAGTGGTTTAGGCTCAGTGATGGCAACGGCGTCGTGATCGAGGTCCCCCCCGGCAAGTCCTGGGTCTCGCTGGTTCCTTCTCACCGGGGCCTCTCCGTGGAGAGCTGACACCCAGCATTCACATCGTGTTGTCCTCAGGAGCACGGCTCGGACCGCGCACCACGATCCCGGTGGTGCCTCTCCCGTGCAGGTGTTCGCTCAACTAGTTTCAGCCGACGTGTCTGGGGAAACCGCGGTCGTCAGGGTGAGCAGGGCCCTCGAGGCCGCCCACTCCACCCAGGACACGGTGAATGCCTTCATCTCGATCGACGACGAGCGGGCGTTGCAGCGAGCGGCCGAGATCGACGCACGGTTGGCGAGCGGAGATGAAGTCGGTCCGCTCGCCGGGGTGCCCATAGGCCTGAAGGACCTCATCGAGCACGCCGGCCGCGTTACCACCTGTGGGTCTTCTTTCTATGAAGAAGTGGCCACGACCTCGGCTACCTGTGTCCAGCGTCTGGAGGATGCCGGGGCGGTGATCGTGGGTCGCACCAACCTCCATGAGTGGGCGTTCGGGTTCAACTCGGAGAATGCCCACTGGGGACCGGTTCGCAACCCGTGGGACCTCAACACCTCGGCGGGGGGGTCTTCAGGTGGGTCCGCCGCCGCGGTCGCCGCCGGTGTGACCCCGATAGCCATCGGAACCGATACCGGGGGGTCGGTCCGGGTGCCGGCAGCCCTCTGTGGCACGTTCGGGCTCAAGGTGACCTACGGGCGGATACCCACCGATGGCGTCTTCCCTCTGGTGCCCTCGATAGACACCGTCGGTCCGCTCGCCAACTCCATGGAGAGCATCGATCGCTCCTATCGGGCCATGTCAGGAGACCGAACACCCGAGCCGAAGGTCCGCCCTCTCCGGCTCGGCGTCCCTGAGCCGTGGTATGCGGGTGCCCCCTTGGAACAGGACGTTCGGGAGTCCTTCGTCACCGCGGTGGATGCCCTGCGTGACATGGGTCACGAGGTTCACCCAATTCAGATTCCCGATGCCATACCCACCCGTCAGCTCATCGATGCCATCGGGGCCGAGGTCAGCGAGGCTCACCGCGGGTTTCGTAGCGGAGGCCAACGCTACGACCCGGCAGTGGAGAGCAGAATCGAGGTAGCCGAGAGTGTCACGCCAGAGGCCACCCAGGCGGCTCGCGAGTGGCAGGCCATGATCAGGCAGAGGTTTGCAGATGCCTTCGGAACCGTCGACTTCCTGGTGACACCCACCACCCCCACTCGGTACAAGGTCATCGGCCAGGAAACGATCGGGGAGAGACACCATCGAGCTGTCCTCTCCTATTTCAGCGCCTTGGTGAACCATGCGTTGACCCCTGCGCTCGCCCTGCCTCTGGCCGATTCCGGGGCACCTCCTTCGTCACTTCAAGTGATCGGACCGCTGGATTCTGAGTCTTCTCTGATCGCGTTTGGCCGGCAACTCGAAGACGCCGGAGTCGCCCGCTTCGTCTCTCCGCCCCAAAATCCACCTATAGCGGGGGGTCGATAGACTTGGATGTACATGACAACACGGGGCGGCTAGCGACGCCGAGGGAATGTCGGAGTTCGCGGGCAACCCGAAAACGCCGACAGGAAGTGATCCACAGTGGCAGATGACGTCGCCACAGCAGACCCTTCGACGACACCAACCGAAGAGCTCGACAGCCTCGTAATCCGCTTCGCGGGAGACTCCGGGGACGGGATGCAGCTGGCCGGCAACAGGTTCACCGACGCCTCCGCTCTGTTCGGGAACGACCTGGCAACGCTGCCCAGCTTTCCTGCAGAGATTCGAGCCCCGGCCGGCACCCTTCCCGGCGTCTCCAGTTTCCAGGTTCAGATCGCCGACTTCGACATCCTCACCGCCGGGGACAACCCGGACTGCCTGGTCGCCATGAACCCGGCTGCGCTGATGAAGAACCTGAAGGACCTCCGTCAGGGAGGGACCTTGATCGTCAACACCGACACGTTCGACGAGCGCAATCTGGCCAAGGCCGGGTATGAGTCCAACCCTCTGGAGGACGACAGTCTGCAGGGTTATCGGCTGATCAAGATCCCCATGGACGAGTTGACGAAGGAAGCGGTCAAGGACACCGGCGTCACAGGTCGCAACGTCCTCCGCTCCAAGAACTTCTTCGCCCTGGGTCTGATGGCCTGGCTGTTCCACCGTCCTACCGAGCCCACCATCGCATGGGTGGAGAAGAAGTTCGCCAAGCTGCCGGAGGTGGCGGCCGCCAACAAGACGGCTTTCCAGGCGGGATACACGTTCGGTATAGCCACCGAGGCCACCAAGAACACCTTCGAGGTCAAGCCGGCGGCGCTTCGTGACGGGATTTACACCAATGTCAACGGAAACACCGCTTTGGCGTGGGGTCTGATCACCGCGTCCAAGAAGGCGAACCTGCCGCTGTTCTACGGCACCTATCCGATCACCCCGGCATCAGACATCCTCCATGAGCTCTCCCGACACAAGAACTTCGGGGTGCGCACTTTTCAGGCCGAGGATGAGATCGCCGGTGTGGGCAGCGCGATAGGCGCGGCCTTCGCCGGAAACCTGGCGGTGACCGGATCCTCAGGACCGGGAATCGCCCTCAAGTCGGAGTCGATCTCCCTCTGCTTCATGCTGGAGCTGCCGATGATCGTCATCAACGTGCAGCGTGGCGGACCGTCGACCGGGCTGCCCACGAAGCCCGAGCAATCGGACCTGCTGTTCTCTCTGTATGGCCGTCACGGTGAGTCACCGATCCCGGTCCTGGCCATCGCCTCACCGTCGGACGCCTTCACGATGGCGATCGAAGCGGCTCGTATCGCCGTCAAGTACATGACTCCGGTCGTCCTCCTCAGCGACAACCAGATCGCCAACGGGTCCGAGCCCTGGCTGCTGCCCGACATCGACGACATCGCACCCATCGACGCCTCGTTCGCCACCCAGCCCAACGGGCGCGACGGGATGTTCCTCCCCTACATGAGGAACGTCGACACTTTCGCTCGCCCATGGGCCATCCCTGGCACCCCGGGGTTGGAGCACAGGATCGGAGGGCTGGAGAAGGAAGCCATCTCCGGAGATGTCTCCTATGACCCGGCCAACCATCAGCTCATGACCGACACCAGAGCGTGGAAGGTAGCCAACATCGCCAATGACATCCCACCGCTCGAGGTCGACGGTGACGAGGGCGCCGGCATACTGGTCCTGGGTTGGGGCTCGACATTCGGTTCGATCCGGGCCGCGGCGAGACGGGCGAGGCTGGAGGGCCACAAGGTAGCCACGGCCCACCTCCGATACCTCAACCCGATGCCCAGCAACACGGGCGAGGTCCTCCGCTCCCACGACAAACTGCTCATCCCAGAGCTCAACACCGGGCAGCTCCTCAAGCTGATCCGCAGTGAGTTCCTCATCAATGCGGTCGGTCTCAACAAGGTGGCCGGTGAGCCGTTCAAGGTGAGCGAGATCACCGAGAAGATCCTGGAGATGGTCGAATGAGCGTTGCCAACCACAGAATGCTCATGGGCGGCTTGGCGGAGGCCTCACAATGAGTGCCCCCTCCTACACCAGAGCAGACTTTCAGACCGATCAGGAGGTTCGGTGGTGCCCGGGCTGTGGAGACTACACCATCCTCGCCTCCGTTCAGATGTTCCTCGCCGGGCTGGGACGACCGCGCGAGGAGTTCGTGTTCATCTCGGGCATCGGGTGCTCATCGCGTTTCCCCTACTACATGAACACCTACGGCATGCACTCCATCCACGGGCGTGCTCCCGCCATCGCCACGGGAGTGGCGACCACACGACCCGATCTGTCGGTGTGGGTGATCACCGGTGACGGTGACGGTCTGTCGATCGGCGGGAACCATCTGATCCACGCGCTGCGTCGCAACGTGAACCTGAAGATCATCTTGTTCAACAACCAGATCTACGGGCTCACCAAAGGTCAATACTCGCCCACCTCAGAAGTGGGGAAATCGACCAAGTCGTCACCATTCGGCTCTGTCGACTACCCCTTCAACCCGGTGTCCCTGGCCCTGGGCGCCGACGCCACATTCGTGGCTCGCACCGTGGACATGGACCGCAACCACACTCAGGAGATGCTGAGGAAGGCATACGAGCACGAAGGCGCGGCCTTCATCGAGGTCTATCAAAACTGCAACGTCTTCAACGACAAGGCATTCATCCAGCTGACGGGCAAACAGGAGCGGGTTCACAACCGGATCGACCTCGAACACGGTAAGCCTGTGGTGTTCGACGAAGGGGCCAAAGCGGTGGTGATGCGGGGCGGCGAGGCGAGGGTGGTGGACTCGGCGTCCGTCGACCCCAACGCGATCCTGGTCCACGACGAGCACCGGACCGACCCCTCGGTCGCCTTCGCTCTCAGTCGTCTCTCACACGGGCCCTACGGCCCGACCCCGCTGGGCGTGTTCCGTGACGTGAGCCGTCCCTCATACGACCACGAGGTCAACGCACAACTAGAAGCGGCCAGGGAGAAGCTGGGAACCGGTGACATCGAGAAGCTGATCCGTTCCCATGGCACATGGACGGTGGGTGCGGTCTCACCCAACGGCGACGACGGCTGATCGCAAAGGTTGTGCAGTCTGACCGGCCCAGCCGGTTGAACGGCCCAACCAATCG
>CAZSOF010000004.1:20873-25266 GCA_964607685.1 uncultured Acidimicrobiaceae bacterium
TCTGAGGGCGGCGAGCTGGTCGTCGATCGCTGCCGGTGCAGGTATCAGCGCCTCGAGATCGTCGGCTTCAAACCTGGTGTCGATCGCCTGCAGATCATCGGCAGTGGCTGTGGCGAGTGTCCGCCCCTCGACCTCCAGACGTCTGACCAGGCGACCCACCAACTCGTGCGTCTCGCGAAACGGCACACCCCGGGAGACCAGTCTCTCGGCAAGAGGCAGCGCGGCAGTTGCCGGGTCCGGCGGCGGAACGGCAAATTCGACGCCGTCGATCAGCTCGATCATCGCGCCCAATGACGCGGCCAGGGTGTCGTCCGCCCCGAAGACGATCCGCTTGTCCTCCTGCAGGTCGCGGTTGTAAGCCAGGGGAAGACCCTTCTGCAGGGTGAGGATGGCGGTGGCATCACCGATGACACGGGCAGCCCGACCACGGACCAATTCGGCGATGTCGGGGTTGCGCTTGTGGGGCAACGCCGACGATCCGGTGCTGACGTGGTCGTCCAGCCTCATCCAGCCGAACTCCTGGCTGGCCCACAGGACCATCTCCTCGGTCAGTCGGGAAAGGTGAACCATCGCCTGGGCACAGCAGAAGACATATTCGGCGACGAAGTCCCGGGAACCGACGGCGTCGAGGGTGTTGGGAACGAGTCCCGGCATCCCCAGAGCAGCAGCGACGGAGTCGCGATCGAGGGGAAGTGACGAGCCGGCCGAGGCCCCTGCACCCAGCGGGGAGAGGTCGATGCGTCTGCGAGCATCAGAGATCCGCTCGCCGTCGCGGACGGCCATCCATGCGTATGCCAACAGGTGATTGCCCAGACTCGTCGTCTGTGCCTGCTGCAGATGGGTGTACGTCGGGATGACCACATCCGCCGTGCACTCGGCCAAAGTCGCCAAGTTGGAGGCGAACTCGTGGAGCTGGACGACCCGACTCGATGCGGCGTCCCTCAGGTAGAGACGGAGGTCGAGGGCTACCTGGTCGTTACGTGACCGTCCGGTGTGGAGCTTGCCTGCAACGTCACCCACCAACTCTCCGAGGCGACGCTCGACTGCAGAATGGATGTCCTCGTCGTCATCGTCGAACTCGAAGTCCTCGGCCGCGATCTTCTCCAGGCCCTCCACGAGCGTGGCGGCCTCTTCGCCGTCGATGATCCCCCTCTCGCCGAGCATGCGGGCGTGAGCGACCGACCCCCGGATGTCGTAGCCAAGTAGCCTTCTGTCGGAATGGTCGCCGGTGAACCTGCGCGTGACATCGGACATCGAGCCATCGAAGCGCCCGCCCCAGAGGGTCATGAGCCCTCGCCGTATCCCCGGATCCGAAGGGCGTTGAGGTTGATGAAGCCCTCGGCCTCGGCCTGGTTGTAGACCTCGTCCGCCTCGAACGTCGCTATGTCTTCGCGATACAAGCTGTTGGGTGAGCGACGCCCGTTGATCCTGGCCGAACCCTTGTAGAGCACGATTCGCGCCTCGCCGGTGACCCTTTCCTGGATACGATCCATCGTGGACTGCAGCATCACCCGCTCGGGTGAGTACCAAAAGCCGTTGTAGACGATCCGGGCATACTGCTGGGCCAGGCCGTCTCTCATGTGGAGAACCTCGCGGTCGAGAACCAGTGACTCGATGGCTCGTCGTGCAATGTGGAGCACGGTGCCGCCAGGGGTCTCGTACACCCCCCGGCTCTTGATGCCGACGAATCTGTTCTCCACGATGTCGATCCGACCCACCCCGTGCTCACCGGCGATGATGTTGAGACGAGTGAGAAGCGCAACCGGCTCCAGCCGCTCCCCGTCGACGGACACTGGATTGCCGCCCTCAAACCCGACCACCAACTCACGCGGCTCGTCCGGGGCATGTTCGGGATCATTGGTCATGCGGAAGATGCCTTTCGGTGGCCGGCTCCACGGATCCTCGAGGACTCCGCCCTCGTATGAGGTATGGAGCAGGTTGGCGTCGACCGAGTAGGGCTCCTCCTTGGTGGCCGGCACCGGAATGCCACGCTCCGTCGCATATGCGACCAGGTCGGCCCGTCCCTTCAGCTTCCACTCCCTCCAGGGGGCGATGGTTCTCAGGTGGGGGGCGAGTGCTGCGGTCGACAGCTCGAACCGCACCTGGTCGTTTCCCTTTCCTGTCGCTCCATGGGCGATGGCATCGGCCGATTGAGCGTTGGCCGTCTCCACCAGGCCCCGGGAGATTATGGGCCGGGCCAGCGAGGTCCCCAGTAGATACTCCGTTTCGTAGACGGCGGCCGCCCGTATCGCAGGGAACACCGCGTCGGTGACGAACTCGTTTCGCAGATCACCCACGATGGCATCCATGGCCCCGGTGTCCAGCGCCTTCAACCGCGCCTCTTCGACTTCGGCCCCCTGGCCGACATCCGCGGTGTAGGCCACGACCTCGGCGTTGTACTCCTCACGCAGCCAGGCGAGGATCACCGAAGTGTCCAGGCCTCCCGAGTAGGCGAGCACCACTCTCATCGCCGGAACGATGGCCGAAACGGTGACAGAAGTAAAACGCTTTGCACTCCCGTTGCCAGATGGGAGACATGCATGTCCGACCGGCTCCTAGGGGCAGGGCACCACGTTGATGGTGAGCGACGCCCCTCCCGCATTCCCCAACTCATCGGTTGCAACGATCCTGACCGATGCCGCCTGGGCGGTGGTGAACGGGCCGACAACACCCTCGAAGATGTCCTCACCCACGTCGACCATGGCCGTCTCCCTGGACTCCGACCCGTCGGGGCTCCAGCGCGCCACGACCGAAGCCAGCTGGGATGTGTCTCGGACCCGGGCCGAGATGGTGGTCCGAATCGGCGAGCACGACCCCCCTCCCACCCTCACCTCGGGCGGAGATGCCTGTGGGTTGTGGATGATGGGGTTGTCGTCGTGCACGGCGGAGACCGCAACCTGGATCTCCCCACCCGACCAGGTGACTGTCACCGTCTCCGCCATCTCACCCTCTATGACGAGGCTGCGATCGAGGCTCACCTGAACAGTGGCGGTCTCACCCGGTGCGATCTGGCCCTGGGTGGCCGAGAACCCGATCGCCTCCACACTCCCCGAGATCGACCACGCATCGGCCTGTCCACCACTATTGGTCAAGTCGACCTGGGCGGCTACGCCATCCTCACCAAAGTCGATCGCGGTCTGGGCGACATCGATCACCGCCGGTGACACTCCGTCGACGGTCGAGAGTGTGGTGTCTTCCGAAGTCGTCGAAGAGCTGGACCCGTCGATCGTGGTGGTCGTCGACCCGGGCGAAGGTGCCGCCACCGGTACCGCCGGAGGGACTTCGATGGTCTCGAACTGGGCGGAGACTGCGAACCCGAGCAGACCGACCACCAGGGTCACAACGAGGAAGGCGCCCAGTTTGAACCACTCCGGAGCGCCGGACGTGGAGACGAGGGCGGCAGACTCCTCGCCCGACGCGATCACGCGAAGGCGCAGAGCCTCAGGCGGTCTGACCAACAGGATTCCGGGGAGGGCCCGAGCCCAGTCATCGCCGCCCAGCCGGGAGAGGACCGGATCGCCCAAGGCGGCCGCCACCCGTTCCTTCATTCGGGACAGCACGGTGTGGATCTGCGAAGGCTCGATTCCCACCAGGGGAGCCAGATCATCAGCCGCCAGACCTTCAACGATGTGCAGCCACATCAGCTGTCGGTCGCGATCATCCAACCTGTCGGCGGCTGTCCAGACGGCAGCCAGCAAGTCGGTCTCCACGTGCCCCAGGTCGAGCTCGGCGATCTCAATCGCCGAAGCCGGTCGAGCCCGTGCCACCTCGTCGTCGGCGAGGACGTATAGCCAGGGCAGAAGCCTGTCGGGGCTCTGCAGCTGACCCAGTCCAGCCGGAACCGCGGCGAACGTGCGGTAGGTGGCGTCGCCGGCGGAGCCGGGGTCATGGAGCCTGGCGAGGCAGAAGGAGTAGATGTGGTTTCCGTACCTGTCGTAGATGCCGGCCAGTGAGGTCCTGTCGCCTGCTTGAACTGCAGACACGAGCTGGGCGTCGGTGAGGTGTGTTGGCTCGGACATAGGGCGTGAGAGTTACGTCGGCTCAAATCCTTACACCCCGGAGCGACAACCCCAAGGTTTCTCCCATTCTTCGATCAGTCCAAGATTCCCTAGACGGGGGGTGTTTGCCCCACCTCTGTGTTGGTTCGCCTGCTGCTGGGGAATGGCCCGAACAGGCCCACGAGGAGTATCAGCACCGCGATGCTCGTCCCCGCCACGAAGGTTGCTCCGGTTCCAATGAGCCCCATGGTGACACCGGCCAACAGCGGGCCGATCGTCTGCCCGAGACGTGCCGCACCCACCCAGACCGCAATGACGACCGCCCGGTGCTCATCGGGTGCGTCTTCCATGTTGAGATCCTGGAGCATGGGGATGAAGAACCCCTCGGATGCCCC
>CAZSOF010000004.1:25366-28071 GCA_964607685.1 uncultured Acidimicrobiaceae bacterium
AATCGGACGTCGCAAGACCCTGAGCGCCTCACCAAACTGCTCCCTGACGTGAGGTGGCTCGGCGGGTCGGTGGGCGTCGAGTATGAGCCAGGCCACCACCGCCATCACCATGGCCACGGTGTAGATCGCAAAGGTCACCCGCCAGCCTGCGGTCTCGGTCACCACACCGGACATCAGCGGGATGGCAGCCAGACCCACTGTGAGGACAGCAGCGTTCCTGCCGACCAGCCTGGTGCGCTCTATTCCCCTCCAATGGTCACCGATCAACACCACCGCCAGGTTGACCAGACTCGCCGAGCCGATTCCCTGGAGTAAGCGGGCCATGAGCAGGATCTCGAAGGTCGGTGAGAGCGCTGCCAGCCCGCCGAACAGCCCAAACACGCCGAGAGCGATGGTGAGGACGATTCGCCGCCCAAACCGATCGGCCAGGAACCCGGCTATGGGGGCGACGATGATCCCCGCAAACGAGCCTGCCGCAACCAACAGGCCCGCTCTCTCGGAGGACACCTCGAAATCGCCGAGAATGTCCGGGATGGCCGGAGTGACGAGTGTGTTGCTCAAGATCCCGGTCAGGGTCACCGTGAATATGAAGACCAGGGGTGGGCGCCGGGGCACCGGTCCAGGCTACGAGTGAGTGACTCACAGCCAAAACCACGTTCATCCGCGAGTATGAGGGCGCATGACCATCCGCTGGCGTGACGAGGATCCCGGCCTGCCGATCGCCTTCCATCAGTGTTCCAATGGTGAGTACGACCCCGAGCCAATCACTCCGGAGCGTCGTGAAGCGGAGAAGACGGCACGTGCCGAGATCGATGACGCGATTCGTCGCTCATCGCTCAGCCGAAGAGAGTTTCTCAGATCGGCGAGCGCCCTCGCCATCTGTCTCACTGCCATCGACCGCGCCGTCTCCGCGGCCGGGGGCTCGAGTCCAGGGCTCTTCTATCCATTCGACCCGGTCTCCAGGCTGGACACCGAGGCGGCCGAGGCGATGCTCGGCCCCAGGCAATTCGTGTTCGACGTCCAGGGCCACCTCCTCGAGTATGACCTCGACCCGTCGACTCGGGGAGACTGGTTCTGGGGCAGTCAGTTCCCGCAGGCGCGATGCACCGAAGAAGACGACCCACGCGCCTGTTTCGCCACCAACCACTTCCTCGAAGAGATATTCATCCGCTCCGACACGACGATGACCGCCCTATCCGGTCTTCCCATAAACCCGGAAGGCAGCCCGCTCTCCAACGAAGTCATGGAGGAGACCAGACAACTGGTCCTCGCCCTCTCCGGCGACGAGCGGGTAGTGGTCAACGCGTTGGCGCTCCCCCAGACGGCGCCGATCGACTCGGTGCTCGACGAGATGACCAAAACCGTCGAGGAGAGCCGGGTGGCGGGTTGGAAGACCTTCACTCACTTTCCCTCCAATATCCACTGGTGGCTGGACGATCACGACCCAGAGCTGGCCCAGGTGGGTGATGCCTTCCTCAGCCATCTGGTCACCCTCGGCACGCCCATCCTCTTCGTCCACAAGGGTCTGTCCAATCAGAACCGATACGGATCGCCGGCTGACGCCGGGCCCGCCGCCAGGGCCCATCCCGACGTCTCCTTCGTCGTCTACCACCCCGGGTTCGAGACGGCCCGACGCGAGGGTCCCTACACCGAGGAGACCGCCAACGTCGGTGTGAATCGTCTCTTCACCTCGGTGCGGAACGCTGGCATCGGCCCTGGTCAGAGTGTATACGCCGAGTTGGGGTCGACCTGGTGGCATCTGCTGCGACGTCCTTATGAGGCAGCGCATGTCATCGGCAAGCTGTTGGTTGCCTTTGGAGAGGACAACATCCTTTGGGGTACGGACTCCATCTTCTATGGATCACCACAGGGCCAGATAGATGCTTTTCGCGCATTCCAGATCCCGGAGGCGATGCAGTCCGAGTTCGGGTACCCGCCCTCGACCAGAGGGGCGAAAGCCAAGATCCTGGGCTGGAACGCCGCCAACCTCTACGGGATCGAGCCCATAGTCGAACCTGTGGGTTTCACCCCGGAAGAACTGAAACTGGCCCGCACCGAGCACCCGGTTCCCACGATGACCTGGGGACCGCGAACAGTCGGGGAGGTCCGTGAGCTGCGCGCCCACCATCGCGGATGGCCCTAGTCGATCGGCGAGTCGCTGCGTCGAATTGCGCGGGCTCAGCGCAGAACTGGAAGAGATGTCGCGTCGACCTCATCCAGGCTGAGCGGCTCCGACGGCTCGGCTCCCATCCCATTCAGCTGCAGTTGCCACCATCCCACATCGTGCCAGCGCCCGAGCTTCCATCCCACCGACCGATAGACACCCACCGGGACGAATCCCATTGACTCATGGAGAGCGACGCTCCCCGGGTTGGGCAGCGTGATCCCGGCATGAGCCGAGCGATATCCCTGGGCGCGCAGGATGTCGAAGAGCACCGTGTACAGACCCAATCCAACGCCCCGGCCACGATGGCAGCCCGCCACGTAGACCGAGACGTCGACGGCCCAGCGGTAGGCGGCACGGGTGCGATGCTGGGATGCGTATGCATATCCCGTCACCGATCCCTCCTCCAGGGCCACCAGCCATGGATGACGCGGCATGCCCTCGGACATGCGCCGCTTCATCTCTTCTTGGGAAGGAACCTCCATCTCGAAGGAGATGGCGGTGTCCCGGACCAGCGGTGCGTAGATCTCGAGGATCGCCG
>CAZSOF010000004.1:28171-30567 GCA_964607685.1 uncultured Acidimicrobiaceae bacterium
CACATGCCGCCCTTGCAGGAGAACGGCAGCTCGGGACGAACCCTGAGGGCAGCGTCGAGGACCGACGTCTCCGGCGCCATACGCGTGTCGACTGCCCTGCCGTCGAGGATGACCTTCAAGTCGACACTCCCCTGGCCAGGAGGCGGCTCGGGGGGCAGCGTGCTGGGATCGACCGGCCCGGCGAAGAAGAGCTCGTCATGGATCAGCTCCTCATCCACGCCAAGGTCGGCGAGTGTGTCCCGAGCAGCCATCACCATGTCGAATGGGCCGCAGAGATACCAGCCGTCAACCGGGCGAGACCCCAGGAGGCGATCGTGGATCGTGCGGATCTTCTCGTCGTCGATGTGTCCAGAGAGCAGCGGAATGTCCGAGCCCTCCCTGCTCATGATGTGGAACAGCTGGAACCTGGGTTGGAAACGGTCCTTCAAACCCTCGAGCTCATCGAGGAACATCACCGAGTTGGCGGTGCGGTTCCCATAGAGCAACGTCCAGGTCGCCGCCGGCTCCATCTCCAGGGAAGTGGCGATCAAGGACAGGACCGGCGTGATCCCCGAGCCTGCGGCAATGGCCACTGCCTTGCGGGGCTTCCCCGGATCGACGTCGATCGTGAACTCGCCTACCGGTGTCATGACATCGACTACCTCGCCGGCCTTCAACTCGGTGGTGGCATAGGTGCTGAAGGCCCCGCCGGGGAGCTTCTTGATCCCGACGCGGAGCTTCCCGGTGTTGGCCGGGGCACAGATCGAATAGGACCTTCGCACGTCCTCGCCATCGATGAATTTTCGAAGCGTGACGTGCTGGCCCGGAATGTAGCGGAACACCGACGCCAGCTCCGGTGGCACGTCGAAGGTCACCGCAACCGAGTCGTCGGTGAGTGGGCTGACCTCGGTCACCCTGAGCTGGTGGAACGCCAGGTCGCTCATTGCAGTTGCTTGAAGTGGTCGAAGGGCTCACCGCAGGCCGAGCAGACCATCAACGCCTTGCAGGCGGTGGACCCGAAGCGGGCGACCGTTCGCGGTCTGTCCGCCTGGCATCGGGGGCAGAGCACCTCGTCGATGGGCGTCGGTGGGGCAATCCCGAACTCAGCGAGCTTTCGCCGGCCATCCTCGCTGATCCAGTCGGTGGACCACGCCGGATGGTGGGTGACGACGATCTCACACTCGGAGAGACCCTCTTTGACCAGCGCCGAGACGATATCGTCCTCGATCTGACGCATGGCCGGGCACCCGGAGTAGGTGGGGGTGATGGTCACCACGACTCGGCCATCAACGTTCTCGACCGAGCGAAGAATCCCGAGATCCTCGATGGTGAGCACCGGGATCTCCGGGTCGACCACCGAAGCCACGACGGAGTGGGAATCCACGGCGACGCTCACCATTCCAATCCCGGATAGCTGCGCTGCATCCATTGCATCTCGGCCAGCAGGGGGCCCAAGTGCTCGCTGTGGAATCCACTTCTCCCCCCGCTTCGCTGGTAGGGGTCGGAGGGGATCTCGAGGGTCGCCTCGGCCAGCACGTCGCCCACCGATGACTCCCATGCCGGGCGGTAGCGGTCAACGTCCCCTTCGAACATCTCGGCGGTGAACCTCCACATCGAATCGACTCCGGCTTGGGCTCGGCGATGGGATTCCTCCGTCCCGTCCCCGAGTCTGATCATCCACCCCGAAGAGAATCTGAGGTGATACTTGGCCTCCTTGAGGGCCTTGGCCGCTATCCCGGCCAGACGCTCATCGTTGGATACGGAGAGGTCTTCCCACAACCCGAGCTGATAGGCGTCGAAGAACAGCTGACGCGCCATGGTGTGGGCGAAGTCGCCATTCGGCTGTTCGACCAGGAGGAGGTTGGTGTATTCCCGCTCGGTGCGAAACATGGCCAGATCGTCCTCGTCACGGTTCTCACACTCGATCTCGCCTGCGTAGGCATACAGGGCACGGGCTACTCCGAGGTGATCGAGGGCGATGTTGCCCAGGGCGATGTCGATCTCCAACTCCGCCGCGCTGGAGATCCACTCCCCTAGTCGTTGCGCCAGGACCATGTTGTCGTCGGCAAGGGCGAGGACAAGCGTCAGCTTCACTCCGGGGCTCGGGGCCGGTGTTCCCTGGGGAGCGGTGCTGACGATCTGCTCGTCACGAAGACTCGTCTCCACCGTCACATCTGTCCCACTTCGTCAGGGATGTCATAGGTCGTTGCCAGGCGGTACACCTTCTCGTTGGCTTCCAGGTAGTCGCCGGCAGCCTCGGGCTCGAAGGCGGAGACCTCTGAGCTGGGCACTACCCAAACACTGACCCCTTCGCCGCGTCGCGTGTAGACGTCACGTGCGTTCTCCAAGGCGGTCTCGGCGTCTGGGGCGTGCAGACTCCCGATGTGGACATGTGAGATCCCGCGTCTCGCCCGGAC
>CAZSOF010000005.1:0-28801 GCA_964607685.1 uncultured Acidimicrobiaceae bacterium
TCGAGGAGTCGACACGTGCGGTCGCCGAGGGGGCTCTCCTCGGTGGCTACCAGTATCGGACCTACAAGACGGACGATGAGAGTCTGGACGTGGAGAAGGTGGAGATCGTCGGTGCCGACCAGAGCGAGATCGACGCGGCGGCGGTTGTCTGTGAGGCGACGAACCTGGCCCGCGACTGGGTGAACACCCCGGCCAAGGACATGTCGCCGGAGAAGCTGGCCACCCTGGTGGAGACGGCAGCCGAGGGGACGGGTGTCGACGTCGAGGTATGGGATCGAGAGAGGATCGAGGAGGAGGAATTGGGCGCTCTCCTGGGGGTGGCGGCAGGCTCGGACCGCGACCCCCGGGTGGTGACCCTCGAATACCGCGCCGACGGCGCCGACAAGCATCTCGTGCTCGTAGGCAAGGGCATCACCTTCGACACCGGTGGTCTCAGCCTGAAGCCGGCGGCCTCGATGGAGGAGATGAAGGACGACATGTCCGGCGCCGCGGCCGTCATGGCGGCCACCATCGGCATCGCCAAGCTAGGTCTTCCGGTGAGCGTCACTGCCATCGCCCCGCTCACCGACAATGCCGTCGGGGGCGACGCCATTCGCCCCGGGGACGTGCTGCGCCCGGTGGACGGTCCGACGATCGAGGTCCTCAACACCGACGCCGAGGGCCGTCTGATCCTCGCCGACGGGCTGGGTCTCGCCAAGCGCCAACAGCCCGATCTGACCATCGACGTCGCCACCCTCACCGGATCTGCGGTGGTGGCCCTCGGCAGACAGGTAGCGGCCGTCTTCGCCTCCGATCCCGGTGTCGCCGCCCAGGTGCTGACGGCGGCGTCACGTGCGGGCGAGGAGTTCTGGGAGCTTCCCCTGTTCAAGGGGTACCGGAAGTCGCTCGACTCCGACATCGCCGACATCAAGAACGTCTCCGGGGACAGGCATGGCGGGGCAATCGTGGCCGCTCTGTTCCTCGCCGAATACGCCGGCGACGGCCCCTGGGCCCACCTCGACATCGCCGGGCCCGCCCTGAGCCAGGAGACCACGGGGGAGTTCGTCAAGGGAGCCTCGGGCGTCGGCGTCCGCACTCTCATCGAACTCGCCCGCGGCATGGCCTCTTGACACCGTTCTTGGGGAGAAACCGCGGTCTAGCTCACATTTCTAAACAGAGAACGGGTTCGGGTCGCCGAAACCGACTGACAGTGCTCGCGATTTCCTAGTCTTCTCCCGCAGTGCGAACCCGCTTCCTCTTCTCGGTAGCCGTCAGCGACCTCATCTCACTGGCCGCGGCCATGGTGCTGGCCTCGCTGCTGGTGTTCGGGACTGCATTCCCTTGGGAAGCGCCAATCGACAAATCCGTGTTTCCGATGCTGGGTTTCATGGGTCTGGGCATGGTGGCCACCTCGATTCTCACCGAGCAGATGTCGGGGCCCGGTGTGCCCCGACCCACCTACGGGCGCATGCTCACCATCTGGCTGGGAACACTGCTGTTGACGGCCGGGCTGCTCTTCGTGTTCCGCGACGCCTATTTCTCGAGGTCCTTCATCCCGATCACGATGTTCGTCTGGCTGGTCCCGGCCACGGCTCACCGGGTGGTGCGCCGCCGTCGACCGTGGACGGAGAAGATCGGTGTGATCACCAGGGAAAAGGAGCTCGCCGACGAGCTTCACGACTCGGACCATGCCGAGGTGGTGTGGGTGCTCGAGCCCGGGGGCGAGAGCCCGGTCGACCTACCGGAGCGTGACATCACCATCGCCATCGACCTGCGTGCCATCCTCTCCGAGCCGATGGCGCAATATCTCTCGTCCTGTGATGTCGCCGGCTACACCATCAGACCCTTCTCCTCGATATACGAGGAGCACACCGGAAGGGTGCCCTTGGTCCATCTCTCCGAGGGGTGGGAGATCTCGGCTCCCCTTCTCGAGGTGGCGCACTGGTTGCCGGGGAAGAGGATCCTGGACGTGGCGCTCACGCTGGCCACTGCCGTTCTCTGGGTGCCACTTGGCCTCCTGGTGGTCGCATATGTGAAGCTCATCGATCCCGGCTTCTCCGTCTTCCGACAGGATCGGGTGGGCATCAACGGCCGGGTGTTCACCATGTACAAGTTCAGGACGATGGATCTGGACGCAGAGAAGGAAGGGGCACGCTTCGCCACCGAGGACGATCCTCGTCTGATTCGCGGCGGGTCCACCTTGCGCAAGTTGCGGATCGACGAGATACCCCAACTGTGGAACGTGCTCAAGGGTGACATGAGTCTCGTTGGGCCCCGGGCGGAGCAGGTTCCCTTCGTCGCCGATTTTCGCCGGGAGATCCCCTTCTACGATCACCGGCACATGGTTCGTCCCGGGATCACCGGCTGGGCTCAGGTCAACTACGGATATGCCGATGATCAGGCAGACACCATCGAGAAGCTCACCTATGACCTCTACTACATCAAGCACATGTCGCCTGTGATGGATCTGCGCATCTTCTCCAAGAGCATCTGGACTGTGTTGACCGGCGCCGGCGCTCGATGACGGCACCGGTGGTCACAGAGGAGAAGAGGGGCTTCCGGGCACCGGGCACCACCTTCATGGTCGTCGGTGGGCTCCTGGGCGCCCTGGGGGCCTATCTGTTCCAGCTGTACGGCGGCAACACCATGGGAGAGGTGGCCTTCGCCCCGGTCGCCGTGCTGTGGACGGTGATGTTCATCCTGGCCACCGTCCTCCTGGTCCCCGTGGAGCAGTACGTGACCCGCGAGGTGGCTTCGGGGCGAAGGGCGATCCCACACGATCTGCGGGTGTCACTGGTCACCGCCGGCATCGCTGCGGCCATCGGTGGCACCTTCGTCGCGGTGACCTTGAACGATCTGTTCGAGGGTGACCCGGCCTACATCACCCAGATCGTGTTGCTGATGATCGGCTACTCCCTTCTCTTCGTGGGCAAGGGCGTCTTTGCGGGCACTCGCCGTTTCGCCAAGGTGGGCTGGGTCCTGATCGTGGAGACCGCGGTGCGCCTGGTCGCGGCGATCGTCTTCGTCCAGTTCTTCGCTTCGGCCACCTCACTCGGTTGGGCGATGGTGTTGGGTGGCTTCTCCGCAGTGGGTCTTCTCTGGTGGCGCTACGACTCCGGCGACCCTTCGGCACCGGCCGCCCCGGCGAGACGGTTCCTGGTCGGTTATGCAGGGGGGACCGCGTCGTCGCAGGTGCTGCTGGCCGGCGCACCGTTGGCCGTTGCGGCTCTGGGCGGCTCCCCGGCGCTGATCTCGGTGATTTTCTTCACCTTCACCATCTACCGGGCGCCACTGACACTCATCTTCTCCCTGCAGGGCCGGATCCTGCCCTACCTGGTGGGTCTGGCCCGGGACGCCAACCACGTCCAGCTGGTGCGAATCGTGCGTTCGGTCGTGCTCGGCGGCGTGGGTCTGGTGGCGCTCGGCGGTGTGGTCGGCTGGTTGATGGGCTCCGACGTCATCGTGTTGTTGCTCGGAGAGGAGTTCGCACCCACCCAGATCGTGGCCATGTTGACCGCGGCCGGGGTGATGGCCGCAGCTACCGCCCAGATCGCCAGCCAGGTGCTGGTCGCAGAAGGCCGCACCAGCCGTCTCACGTGGGCATGGCTGGGCGGTCTCATCGTGGCGCTACTGGTGCTGTTGGCCTCGGGTGGGGAGCCCGACACGCGGGTGGCGGTGGCGTTCGTCAGTGGTGAACTGGCCGCCTTGGGTCTGATGGCCCTGCTCTCCGTGCGTCGCTGACGACGCAGCGACCTCCATCCGGGCGACCTGCTAGCCCCGGCGTCTCATGACCACTGCGTGCTCGGCCGCCAGGTCGGGCGGGAATCGCCAGCGCATCCCGACCGGGACCGGCGGGATTCTCTCGCTCACCGCCAGCGTCCCCTCCTCGATGGTCACCAGCCCGGCCCGCAGGAGGTGGGGGAGATATCTGGGTAGCCGGACATCCTCTCCCCTCCCGGCGGCACTGACCAGGCGAAGCAGCTCGGCGACTGCGCCGGGCCCCAGGGCGGCTACCCAGAACCTTCGGATGTACGGGTCGGACGGCTCAAAACCGTGGTCGGCGGGGGTCAGCTTCACCCCAATCGTGGGACGGACCAGGGCGGTGGGTCGGACCGGAGCACCCGCATGCCCCACGGCGCTGTTGATCGGAGGACGATTCTGACCGTTTGCAGGTGCTCCGGTTCTCATGCCGTGAACAACTACAACTATCGCTAACTATCGTCAACCCTCACCAACGAGGTCGCGAAAAGAAACCGAGCCTTCTTCTCTGTCGAAGAAGTCGGATTATATACCCCCCACCTTCGCGACACGGAAAGACCGTGGGCGGCTTTCGTCAGCCGCCACCACCCGCCTCACCGGCCACACCGAGGGTGACCACCACCGTGGAAGCCTCGACTATCCGGGCGAGGGGTTGCGGGTCGCTGCTGATGATGATGTTGACCAGCGCCGGGTCGTCGACGAAGACACCCTCGGTCAGCAAGGTGAGCTTGACTCCCGTGGTGAGCTCGAACCCGCGGACCGCCTCCATGGCCTGTTCGAAGTTCATGCCTCGGAAATCGGGCAGGTTTCCGACCGGGGTCTCGCCGTTGGAGACATATATCGTGATGAACGACCCTTCGGGGACGGACGAGCCGGCTTCGAGTGACTGATTGACCACCAGGCCCACCGGCTCCAGGGAGGGAACGATCTCGACACCCACCCTGAGTCTGGCCTCCTCCTTCAGTTTCTTGACTGCTTCGTCCTCGGTGAGCCCGACCACCACCGGGACCTGGGTGTAGGGCGGCACCAGGTAGTCCTCGATGTTGGCAGGCTCGGCTGGGAACTGTGTCTCGGGCAGATCCTCGGTGACGGTGGTCATGAACTCGGCCCAGATGGGAGCCGGGACCGACCCACCGAACACGCGGGAGTACTGCTGTCCGTGGATCACCACGTTGCGCAGTGGGATCTGCTCCGCCTCGTACCCGACCCACACCGCGGTCGAATACTCGGGAGTGAAGCCGACGAACCAGGCGTCGAGGTAGCTCTGATGGGTTCCGGTCTTGCCACCCTGGGTGCGCCCGATGTTGGCCCGGGGGGCGGTGCCCGAACCCGTGGGCACCTTGACCAGGGCCCGCCGGGCCGCGGCGAAGATGGCCGGGTCGGCGACCTGGACCGCCTCCGAGTCCCGTTCGTAGATGACCTCACCCTCGTGGTTCACGATCCGGGCGACGATGTAGTCATCGGCGTGAAGCCCGTTGGTGGCGAAGTTGGAGTACGCCGAGGCCATCTCCAACGGTGAGACGGCGGATGACCCGAGTACGATGGAGAGCACCGGATCCAGGGCGGCCTCGGTGATTCCCATCCGTCGTGCCATGTCGACGACGTTCTCCGGACCGGTGTCCAGGGAGATCTGCGCGTACACCGCATTGACCGAGCGATATGTGGCCTCCTCGACGCTGATCACACCGGTGGAGCTGCCCGAGGCGTTGGACACAGTCCAGATGTTTGATCCGTTGGGGGAGCAGATGAAAGGGCACTCGATCTCGATGGGGCTGGTTCCCGCATAGCGATTACCCATCGTTATGCCCTGTTCCAGGGCCGCCGCCAGGCCGATCGGCTTGAACGACGAGCCCGGGTTGCGTCGTCCTTGCACCGCCAGGTCGAACTGGCTGAACTCGAAGTCGAGCCCGGAGGCCATCACCTTCACCGCCCCGGTGTGATTGTCCACCATGGCGATGGCACCTGTCGGCTTGCAGGAATGGGTCTCTGCGTAGGTGGCGTAGTAGTCCTGGTTCTCCTCGAAGTCGGGAAACACCGAGGCGCAGGCGTTGAAGTTCTCCTCATAGGGCAACAGGGGCAGCCACTCTTGGAGGACGCGGTTGGCCTCCTGCTGCAGGCCCAGGTCGATCGTGGTGAGGATCTGCAAGCCGCCACCACCCTCACAGGCGGTGTCGTCGGCGGGGCAGCCGAAGATCGCCTTCTTCCGCTCCTCGTTGGTGTCACCCAAGAAGGCGAATTCGGGATTGTTCAGCAGTTCACGGCGAACCTCGGCCACCACGTGGTCCGCTTCGCCACGACGGGGCGGGGTGTCGACCACGCCCAGCGGCTGATTGATGGCATACCGGGCCTGCGCCTCGGTGATCCAGCCCTCCTCCCTCATCTGGGCGATGACGTCGTCACGACGCTCCAGAGTGATCTCGGGGCGACGCCGCGGGTTGTAGAGGGAAGGGTTGCGGACCAGGACCGCCAGCGCCGCGGCCTCGTGTATCTGGAGACCGTCGAGGTCTTTGTCGAAGAACTCCTCGGAGGCGGCCTTCACCCCGTAGGCACCGGACCCGAAGTAGACCGAGTTCATGTAGAACTCGAGGACCCGCTCCTTGGGGAAGCGGCGCTCCAACTCGGCGGCTACGAAGGCCTCGTTGATCTTGCGGCGTATGGTGATCTCGTTGCCCACGAAGGCGTTCTTCACCACCTGTTGGGTGATGGTGGAGCCACCACGGGTGGTGTCGTAGATGATGTTGTCGATGGCGGCGGAGGCGATCGCCGAGAAGTCGACCCCCTCATGCTCGAAGAACTTGGCGTCCTCGGCGGCGAGGATGGCGTTGACCATCACCTCGGGGACCTCGTCATAGGGAATCGGCTCCGAGTTGCGGCCATCGTGCAACTCGGCCAACACCTCGCCGGAGGCGGCATAGACCCGGCTGACACGGCTCAGGTCGGGGAGGTTGAGCTCCATGGCCCGGGTGTCGGGTACCCACTCGTCGGCGAGATCCTCGAAGGTCCCATACGCCGAGTTGGCTCCCAGGAACGCGAAGAGACCCACCCAACCGGAGAGGAGGAGTGATATGGAGAGGAGAGTGGCCAAGGCGCCGAACCAGCGGCCTCGCCGTTCCCGCGCCTCGATCTGGTGAATGAGGGCTTTCCTGGCCATCTAGGTGCTTTTGATGTCTACGAGTCGGGGCGCTACGGGTATTGGACGATCCGGAGTGCCGAGTAGTTCCCGCCTACGATCCCGGACAGGTGACAGGATACAGGTGATATGACGGAAACCCGGCGCACCTCGAGCGATATCGAGGTCGAGGTCGTCTACGACACACCTGCCGATCCGGAGAGAATCGGTCGCCCCGGTGAGTACCCGTTCACCCGAGGCCCCTACCCCTCGATGTACCGGGGCCGGCTGTGGACCATGCGCCAATACGCCGGCTTTGGGACGGCAGAGGCGACCAACCGCCGTTTTCATGACCTGTTGGGTGCGGGACAGACCGGGCTGAGCGTCGCCTTCGACCTGCCGACGCAGATGGGTCTCGACTCCGACCATCCGCTGGCGGAGGGAGAGGTGGGCAAGGTGGGCGTCGCCATCGACAGCGTCGAGGACATGCGACGCCTGTTCCACGGCATTCCCCTCGATGAGGTCTCCACCAGCATGACCATCAACGCCACCGGCCCTCTGCTCCTCCTTCTCTATCAGCTGGTGGCCGAGGAACAGGGTGTGCCCGGCGATCGGATCCGGGGCACCATCCAAAACGACATCCTGAAGGAGTACGTGGCGAGGGGAACCTATATCTACCCACCGCAACCCTCCATGCGTCTGGTAACCGACGTCTTCGAATACGCAGATCGGACCACCCCGCAGTGGAACACCATCTCGATCAGCGGATATCACATCCGGGAGGCGGGAGCCACCGCCGCCCAGGAGCTGGCGTTCACCGTCGCCAACGGGCTGGCCTATGTGGGCGCCGCGGTCGACGCCGGGCTCGATGTGGACCGACTCGCTCCCCGGCTCTCGTTCTTCTGGAACGGGCACAACGACTTCTTCGAGGAAGTGGCCAAGTTCCGGGCGGCACGACGGGTCTGGGCCCGCCACATGCGAGAGGAGGTGGGAGCCAAGGACCCGAAATCGTGGGCCATGCGTTTCCACACCCAGACGGCGGGCTCCACACTCACCGCTCAACAACCGTTGAACAACGTGGTCAGGACCACGCTGCAGGCCCTGGCGGCGGTGCTGGGAGGTACCCAGTCACTGCACACCAACTCCTACGACGAGGCGCTGGGTCTCCCCACCGACGAGTCGGCAGTCCTCGCTCTCCGCACCCAGCAGGTGATCGCCTATGAGTCGGGAGTGGCCAACACCGTCGACCCTCTGGCCGGCTCCTACTTCGTGGAGCGGCTCACCGACCAACTCGAGGAGCATGCAGAGGAGTTGCTGGAGACGATCGCGGCCATGGGGGGCGCGGTGGCCGCCATCGAGGAAGGCTGGATGCAGGCCCAGATAGAAGACTCGGCCTACCGGGAGGCGAAGCGCCAGGCCTCGGGAGAGTCGGTGGTGGTCGGCGTCAACCGATTCGACGTCGACGGGAGTGGGCCGATCCCGCTGCTGGAGGTGGATCCGGCCCTCGAGTCGGCGCAGAGGGAGGCCCTGGTGGAACGGCGCGCCGACCGTGATCAAGAGAGCGTGGATGCATTGTTGGAGGAGGTGTCGGAATCGGCTGCCGGCACCAGCAATCTCATGGATCCCATGCGTGACGCCTTGGCCGCAGGAGCCACCATCGGTGAGGTGTCCGACGCTCTACGCCAAGTATTCGGGGTCCATCGAGCCACCGGGTAGCTTCACCGCCATCTGATGACCGACGCACAGACCCATCTCCTCATCATCGGTGGTGGTCCCGCCGGCACCCAAGCCGCCACCACCGCCGCCTCCAAGGGGGCTCGGGTGACACTGGTGGAGAAGGACATCGTCGGCGGGGCGGCCCATCTCTGGGATTGCATTCCCTCCAAGACCATGGCGGCCAGTGCCATCCGTCACACGTCGGTGCGCAACGCGGTGAAACTGGGTCTGGTCAACGACCCGGGTCAGATCGACCCGCGCGTGCTTGCCGGTCGCATCCATGAGATCACCTCCGACATCAACGAGAACTGGGTGGAGCTCCTCACCGACCAGAAAGTGGAGATGATCGTGGGATCGGGCCGGCTCATCGGCCCCAATGAGGTGGTGGTCGACACCATCGACGGAGAACGCAGGCTCAGCTTCGACAAGGCCCTCATCTCCACCGGATCGGCGCCACGAATCCCGGATTGGGCCCCGGTGGACCACAAGAAGGTGCTCACCACCCGTGACTGCTACGACCTCGAGGAGGTGCCGGAGCACCTCGTCGTCATCGGTTCCGGTGTGACCGGTGTCGAGTTCACCCACATCTTCGAGGCGATGGGGTCGGAGGTCAGTTTGGTGGTCTCCCGCCAACAGATCCTCCCTCACCGTGATGCCGAAGTGGCTGCGGTGCTCGAGGAGAGCTTCATCGAGCGAGGCGTCCACCTGGTGATCGGTGCTCGAGCCGAAGGGATCGATCTGCACGGAGACGTGGTTTCGGTCCGCTGCAACGATGGCCGGGTCATCGACGGCTCCCATGCCCTGCTGGCCGTGGGATCGATTCCCTTGACCGAAGGGCTCGGCCTCGATGCTGCGGGTGTCACCACCGAGCGCGGCTTCATCCCCGTTGACGAGTTCCAGCGGTCGTCAGCAGCGCACATCTATGCCGCCGGCGACATCACCGGTCAGATGCTTCTCAGCTCGGTAGCCGCGATGCAGGGGCGCAAGATCGCGCTGCACGCCCTGCAGCTCCCCGTCCAGCCCATCGACTACGGCAAGGTCTCGGAGGCAATCTTCACCGAGCCGGAGATCGCCTCGGTGGGTCTGGCCGAAGTCGACGCTGCGGCCCAGGGCAGAAAGGTGCGGACCACGAAGGTCCCTTTCGCCTCCAACGCACGGTCTGTGCTCCAGGATTTCACCACGGGTTTCGTCAAGCTGACCTCCGACCCGGCCACCGGGGTGGTGCTGGGCGGGACCATCGTCGGGCATCGCGCCTCAGAGCTGATAGGTGCCGTCGCCCTGGCCGTCCAGGCTCGGGTGACCACTCAGACCCTCGTTGAGACCCTCTTCGTCCACCCGTCGATGGTGGAGGCGATCAGCGACGCCGCCGAGTAGCCGGGCCGCGTCGACCGCCGGGCGACATCACCGACTCCTGATCAAATACATTCGTGAGTTCCAAATCGACCAGGAAGGAGATGAGTGATGACAACGACGCAAGAGAGGCCCGATGCCCAGGCGGTGGAGGTCTTCGCCGGCCGGATATTCGAGGCAGTGCTGGGCATGGCCGATGCCTGGTCCATCTACCTCGGAGACAAGCTGGGTCTCTACGACGCACTGGCCGGGGCGGAATGGCTCACCCGTGACGACCTGGTCGACGAGACCGGGACCCACTGGCGATACGTGACCGAGTGGCTGGAACAGCAGGTGACGACTGGAATACTCGACGTCGACGACCCGACCGCGGGTCACGACTCCCGGCGGTACTCGCTGCCGGCTGCTCATCGGGAAGTCCTGTGTGAGAGGGACAGTCTCAACTACCTGACTCCGTTCATCCGTCTGGTGACCGCCGGCGGCATCCAGCTCCCCGCTCTCATCGAGGCCTACAAGACGGGTGGCGGCGTCGCCTGGGAGCAATTCGGCGCCGACATGAGAACGGGACAGGCCGAGATGAATCGTCCCTGGTTCATCAACGCCCTGGGCAGCGAGTGGCTGCCGTCTGCCCCGGAGGTCGAGGAACGCCTGCAGCGACCCGGGTCCAGGGCCGCCGACATAGGCTGTGGCGAGGGCTGGTCGACGATTGCCATCGCCAAGGCCTATCCCGGGTCGACCGTGGACGGTTTCGACATCGACGAGGCCTCGATCATCGCCGCCCGTGAGCATGCGAGAGAGGAGGGTGTTGCCGACCGGGTTCGGTTTCACCATGTCGACGGGTCCACGGTCGACGGCGATGGACACTTCGACCTGGTGACCATGTTCGAGTGCGTGCATGACATGCCCTACCCGGTCGACGTCCTCTCCACGGCCCGACGTCTGGTCAAGCCCGACGGAAAGGTGATGGTCATGGATGAGGCCGTGGGGAACGCCTTCGGCGAGCGCACCGACGAGGTGGAGCGTCTCATGTATGGGTTCTCGCTGTTCGTGTGTCTCCCCGACGGGATGTCCCACCCCCACAGTGTCGGCACGGGGACCGTGATGCGCCCCGCCAAGCTGGCCGAGTACGCCCGGGAGGCCGGGTTCAGCGGCGTGTCGGTGCTTCCCATCGAGAACGACCTGTGGCGGTTCTACGACCTCGAGCTCTGACCCCCGCTCAGAACGGTCTGAGGACGCCCTTACTTGACGATGGCGATCACCTGGCCGGCGGCCACGGTGTCACCGGGCTCCACCCTGAGGTCGACCACCTCTCCACCCGAGGGCGAGGTCACCTCATTCTCCATCTTCATCGCCTCCAGCACGCAGATCGGCTGGCCCACCTCCACCGGCTCACCCGCCCTGACGTGCACCTTGACGATGGTGCCCTGCATGGGAGAGGTGATCACCCCGTCCGGGGTGCCACCGGGCCCCGATGAAGCCAGCTTGGGCGGTCGACGCCGGATCTGGCCTCCCACGGCCGGCTCCGGAGCCCAGTAGGAGACGCGGAACCTCCGACCTCCGATCTCGACGGTTATGTCCCGCTTGGACAGCTCCTCGTCCTCGGGCAGGGCGGGTGCCGGAGCGGGGCTGGACCCTGTCAGGACGAGGCTCTCTTCCACCCACTTGGTGTGGTGTCGGCCCTCGACGAAGTCCTCGTGCTCCAGGACCGCGATGTGGGCGGGAATCGTGGTGGAGACGCCTCTGACAGTGAACTCCTTGAGGGCACGCCGACCCTTGTTGATGGCAGCTTGTCGGTCGTGGCCCCAGACCACCAGCTTGGCCATGAGGTTGTCGTAATATTGGGAGACCGACGTACCGGGACGGATCCAGGAGTCGACACGCACCCCTGGCCCTGCGGGCTCTTGCCACTCCACGACCTGACCCGGCGAGGGCAGGAATTCCTGAAACGGATCCTCGGCGTTGATCCGGAACTGGATGGCGTGACCTCTCATCTCCACCTCACCCAGGTCGAGCTTCTCTCCCGATGCGATGAGCAGCTGCCACTCGACGAGGTCGATACCGGTGACCATCTCGGTGACGGTGTGCTCCACCTGTAGCCGGGTGTTCATCTCCAGGAAATAGAAGTCGCCCTCCTGGTCCATGAGGAACTCCACCGTCCCCGCATTGACATAGCCACACGATCGGGCGGCGTCGATGGCTGCCTTGGCCAGAGCCCTCCTCTGTCTGGTCGACAGCCCGGGCGAAGGCGTCTCTTCTATGAGCTTCTGATGGCGACGCTGCACCGAGCAATCACGCTCACCCAGGAACATCCCATTTCCGTGCTGATCGAACAGCACCTGGGCTTCGACGTGTCGCGACTTATCCAGGTACTTCTCCACATAGACGTCGGGATTGCCGAAGTAGGCGTCGGCCTCACGGCGGGCACCCTCGAAGGCCTGGGTGACTTGATCGGGGCGACGGACAACCCGCAGCCCCTTTCCCCCACCGCCATGGGCTGCCTTGATGGCGACCGGGTAGCCGAACTTCTCGGCCAGGCCGGTGACCTCCTCCACACTGGCCACCGGATCGGTGATCCCGGGCACCGTCGGCACTCCGAACTTCTCCGCATTCCGTCGCGAGGTGATCTTGTCGGCCATGGCGGCGATAGCCTCTGGCGGCGGCCCGACCCAGGTGATGCCTGACTCCTCGACCGCCGCGGCGAAACCGGCGTTCTCGGAGAGAAACCCGTAGCCGGGATGGATGGCCTCGGCCCCCGACTCGTGGGCCACGCGGAGGATCGCCTCCTGGTTGAGGTAGCTCTCCGCCGCCGGAGCCCCGCCGACATTCCATGCCTCGTCGGCGATGTCGACATGAAGGGCGTCACGGTCGAGCTCGGAGAAGATGGCGATCGCTCTGATCCCCATCTCTTGGGCGGTGCGAATGATCCGCACCGCGATCTCGCCCCGGTTGGCGACGAGGAGGCTCTTCACTGCGGTCCGTTGCCGTGTTTCTTCGGTGGCAGAGTCTCCCGTTTGGTGCGCAGCATCTCCATGGCCCGAATCAGCTTCACGCGGGTTTCCCGGGGTTCGATGATCTCGTCGACCAGACCGAGTTCGGCCGCCACGTAGGGGTTGTTGAACCGTCTTTCGTAATCGGCGATCAGCTCCGTCCTTCGCGACTCGGGGTCGTCTGCCGAGGCCAGCTCGCGGCGATGGATGATGTTGACCGCCCCCTGGGCGCCCATCACCGCGATCTCGGCAGAGGGCCAGGCGAAGACGAGATCGGCGCGTATCCCCCGGGCGTTCATCACCAGATACGCCCCTCCGTAGGCCTTCCGGGTGATGACCGAGATCCGGGGCACGGTGGCCTCGCAGTAGGCATACAGGAGCTTGGCCCCGTGCCGGATGATCCCTCCATGCTCCTGATCCACACCGGGGAGGAAGCCGGGCACGTCGACGAAGGTGAGGATGGGGATGTTGAAAGCGTCGCAGAAGCGGACGAACCGGGCCGCCTTCTCCGAAGCGGTGATGTCGAGAGTCCCGGCGAGGACGGCGGGTTGGTTGGCGACGATGCCGACGGCATGACCATCGAGCCGTCCGAATCCCACGATGATGTTCCTCGCCCACTGTTGGTGGACCTCGAAGAACTCCTCTGAGTCGAGGATGATCTCTACGACGGTGCGCATGTCGTATGGGTGGTTCGACTCATCGGGGATGATCGAGTCCAGCGTGTCGTCGGAGCGGTCGCTGCGATCGCTGGGGGCGTAGTAGGGGGGCATCTCCATGTTGTTGCGGGGGAGATAGGACATGAGATAGCGGACCGCCTCCAGCGCATCGGCCCCTGTGGGATAGACGAAGTGGGTCACACCGGACTTGGTGGAGTGAGCACCCGCACCGCCTAGCTCCTCCATGGTCACCTCTTCACCGGTGACCGCCTTGATGACGTCGGGGCCGGTTATGAACATGTGGGAGGTGCGGTCGACCTGGAAAACGAAGTCGGTCAGTGCCGGGGAGTAGACCGCACCGCCGGCGCAGGGGCCCATGATCACCGAGATCTGGGGTATGACCCCGCTGGCGCGGACGTTGCGCTCGAAGATCCTCCCGTACCCGTCCAAAGAGGACACACCCTCTTGAATCCTCGCCCCACCCGAATCTTTGAGCCCGATGATCGGGGCGCCGGTGTCGATGGCCAGGTCGAAGATCTTGCAGATCTTGTTGGCGACGACTTCGCCGAGGCTGCCACCGAACACCGTGAAGTCCTCGGCGAAGACGAACACCGGGCGCCCGTCGATGGTCCCATGTCCGGTCACCACGGCGTCTCCCGGCGGCTTCTTGTCCTCGATTCCGAACCCGGTCGACTGGTGTTTGACGAACTGGTCGATCTCGTTGAACGACCCTCGATCGAGGAGGGTGTCTATCCGCTCGCGCGCGGTCAGCTTGCCTGCCTCGTGCTGACGGGCAACCGCACGTTGGGTTCCGGCGTGGAGAGCCTCGTCTCTGAGTGCCCTAAGTTGATCGATACGCGCCTCGGTGCCCAAGACTCCTCCGTAACCTCAATCAGACTCGCCGGGAGACAAGTTGGCTACACCATATTTCCAAATACGGCGCGACAGTGTGCCATCGACCCAGGATGTGGCGCGAGCGGAGATGGAGGACCTGCCGCTGCTGGTCATCGCTGCCCGTCAGACCAGTGGTCGGGGAAGGTCGGGGTCGGAGTGGCTCACGGCCGATCGAGCATTGGCGGCGTCCCTCGCCTTCCGCCCGAACGCAGACGACAACCGTCCCCTCTCCCTGATGGCGGGCGTGGCCGCAGTGCGCGCCATCCCGGAAACCCGCCTCAAGTGGCCCAACGACGTGCTCAAGGATCACCTGAAGGCAGGTGGGATCCTGGTGGAGATGAGCGAAGGGGTGGCGGTGGTGGGCCTCGGTCTCAATCTGTGGTGGCCGAATCCCCCCGAGGGGGCCGGAGCGCTGTTCGACGATGACCCCGGTCAGGAGAAGCACGCGGAGATCGGGGCCCTGTGGGGCGCCGAGTTGATGCGACTCGTCGACGGGGATGGTTGGCCGGCGGGGGAGTACCGGGACGCCTGCGAGACGCTGGGCCGGGATATCACCTGGGAGCCTGAGGGGTCGGGCACCGCGGTCGAGGTGGCCGAGGACGGGAGTCTCGTCGTGCACACCGCCACGGGCGAGGAACGGCTCCATTCCGGTGCCGTGCACCACATCCGCGACTGACCCGGATTCAGCCCAACTCCTCGATCTGGGGCTCGTCCAGGGTGGCCTTGAAGAACGCCAGGAGACGGGAGAAGGCGTCGTCGGCGGCCGCCTGGTCGAACTCTTCGCTGTCGATGTCCATGAAACCGTGCCCTACTCCCTCGTACAGCAGCCACTGTCCGTGGGCGTTGCGGCGTTGTGCCTCATCGACGGTGGAGGCGTCGATCAGCTCGTCCGATGCCCCGTACAGCCCCAGCACCGGCACCGGGAGGTGGTCCAGATAGTCGGCGACCTGGTGTTCGCGTTCCTCGTCCCCGGTGAGCGGCGTGGAACAGACTGCGAGTGACCGGACCCAGTCGCGGGTCGCCGCCTCGATCAGCCCAAATCGTCCCCCGACGTCGAGCCCGAGGATCCCCACGTCTCTCCCTATGTTCCACTCCACATCATCGGAGATGACGAACTGATGCATCTCATCGACGACCGAGATGGCCGCGTCGTCGGTCAGGGCGTGGTAGAGATCGAGCGGGTCCCCGCTCTGGCCGTACATGTCGATGGTCAATGCGGCGAAGCCCTCACGGGCCAACCTCCGGCACAGGTCCTTCTCGAAGCTGCCCATCCCGGCGAGCTCGGGGAGCACGAGGACCACCGGCATCCGCCCTGCCTCGTCGGGTCGGGAGATGTAACCGGCACGGTGCGCCGCTCCCACAGGAATCGGCCACGAGCCGTACATGATCGGGTACGTCCCCTCGTGGGACAGCACAGCCAAACGCAGACCTCCGCTCGGTTGGCGGCAGATTAACTACTCCGATTCGCATCACCTGTAAGCCGGGAACCAGGGCTAACGTGACGGCGTCAAACTCTCCGATGGCGAAGTCATCAACCCCCTCTGCTCATTCCGGGCTGCCCAAATGGCTGAAGGTCACCATCCTGACCGTTCTCGTGGTGGCCAATCTGGCCATGCTCGTCCTGATCTGGGCCGTCCAGACCGGCAACACGATCCTCGCCGGTGCGGATACCAACGAGGAGGTGACCGGCGCTCTCGACGAGGCCAGTGGTGAGCACCTGACCTTCCTGATCGTGGGCTCCGATTCCAGGGCCGGTCTCGACGATCTCACCAACTTTGGAGACTTCGGTGGCGCGCGCGGTGATGTGGTGATGCTGGTGCGGCTGGACCCCGACACCTCGACCGCACAGATGCTGAGCATTCCCAGGGACCTCTATGTCGACATCCCAGGGTCGGGAAAGGGCAAGATCAACGCGGCGTACACCATCGGTGGCCCGTCACATCTGGTGGAGACGATCAAGACGAACCTGGGCGTGGAGATCAACCACTACGTCGAGATCGATTTCCTCGGGTTTCAGGCGCTGGTCGATGAGGTGGGCGGGATCGAACTCGCCTTCCCCTACGACGCCCGTGATCTCAAGTCGGGCCTCGACGTCGATGCCGGGACCCAGATCCTCGACGGTGCCCAGGCCCTTGCCTACGCCAGGTCACGCTCCTATCAGGAGCGGCAGAACGGATCGTGGGTATCTGTCGATGCCAACGACATAGGGCGCACCGCTCGCCAACAAGAAGTGATCAGGGCCATTCTCGCCCGGATGAAACGTCCCGGCACGCTGACCGAGGCCGGGGACATCGCCGCCGCGATGGCCCAACATCTGACCATCGACTCCAGGCTCGCATCGGCTTCAGTCGCCTCGATGGTCTGGGATTTCAAGGGGATCCTGGCCGGGGCCATCGAAGGGGCGACCTTGCCATCGACCACCCGTACCGTCAATGGGGCCTCGGTGCAGATGGCCAAGGAGCCGGAGGCCGGAGCGATGCTGGCCAACTTTCGGGCAGGCAACGCACTTGCCAGTCAACCCATCCGTCTCCAGGTTCTAAACGGGAACGGGACCAGGGGTGCCGCCGTAGATATGTCCCGGACGCTGGAGTCGTTGGGGTTTCAGGTGGAGTCGATCGGCAACTCCGGGTCCAGCGCCTACTCGCAGACCACGGTGATCATCCCCGAAGGCAGTGACACGGGGACCGCCATCACCGACGCCCTCGGTTTTGGTGTAGTTCAGTTCGGAGCTGTCGATAACGGGTACGACGCCGTGGTGATCGTGGGGTCAGACGCCTCATAGACCCGGCGACCCCGCAATAGGATGATGTTCACGTGGATATAGCAATCATCGGAGCCGGCTATGTCGGTCTGGTCACGGGCGCCGGCCTGGCCAATCTCGGCCACCGGGTTCGAATCGGGGAGGCCGACCCGGAACGGGTCCATGCTCTGCGCTCCGGACAGGTCCCGATCTACGAACAGGGTCTGCCCGATCTCCTGGGACGGGCGGCCGAGCGGCAACTGATCAGTTTTCACACTTCCAACGTGGAAGCCGTCACGGGTGCGCGCCTGGTCATTCTCTCGCTCCCCACGCCCGAGTCCCCCGATGGGCGTGCCGACCTCAGCTTCGTCCACACCGTAATCGACGAGCTTGGGAACGAGGTTGCCGAGGACACTTTGTTCGCGGTCAAGTCGACCGTGCCCCCGGGGACCGTGGCCAGCCTGCGCAAGCGTCTCGCCGACCTTGGCAGCGGGGCACGGGTGGTTTCCCACCCCGAGTTCCTGCGTGAGGGCAAGGCGGTAGAGGATTTCATGGAGCCGGACAGGATCGTGGTCGGTGCCTACGACCGGGAAGACGCCGAGCTGGTGGCCTCGCTCTATCGCGGCCTGGACACCGAGGTGGTCGTAACCGATCCCACCTCGGCGGAGATGATCAAGTACGCCAACAACGCATATCTGGCGGCGAGGCTCACCTTTGCCAATGCCCTGGCGAACGTTTGCGAGGCGGTCGGTGCCGATGTCATCGACGTGGTCACCGGGATCGGCCTCGATCACCGTATCGGGCCTCACTTCCTCCAGCCGGGTCCCGGCTATGGAGGTTCGTGCTTCCCCAAAGACACTGCGGCGCTCATCGCGGTGGCCGAGGATGCCGGCTACGACTTTCAACTCCTGCGATCGGTCATTGAGGCCGACCACGAGCAGCGAAGACGGGTCGCAGAGAAGGTCCGTCAGGCCGCCGGTGGCGGATTGCACCGGCGTCGGGTGGCGATGTGGGGTGTCGCCTTCAAGGCGGGGACCGACGACGTGCGTGAGTCTCCTGCTTTGCGCATCGCCCGGCTCCTCCAGGAGGATGGGGCCGATGTGGTGGCCTACGACCCCGAGGCCCACTCCCATGAGCTGACAATGGCCACCGATCCCATCGCCGCGGTCACCGATGCCGACGTCCTCCTGGTGGCCACCGAGTGGCCGGAGTTCATGACCATCGACATGACCCAGGTGGCCCGGGCGATGAAGGGCCACCGGGTGGTCGACGCCCGCAACCTCCTCGATCCGATCACCGTCCGCGCCGCCGGCCTCGACTACTGGGGCCTGGGGCGTCCCGGCGCCTGACTCGCACCCTCAGCGGAACAGGTCTTCGTCGACGGGGCGTACCAGGTCACTGGCCCGACCCTCCCCCCGAGGGCCCTCGTAGCCCCTTATCAACGCGGCGGGGATGCCCGACGCCTTGCCCATCACCAAGTCGGCGGCTGACGCCAGCTCGTCGGCCACCGCAACCTCGGTGGCATGGAGCTCACGGCCCGACCAGTCTCTGGTCCCTTTCAGGTCGAGGATGGGCAGCAGGCCGGAGACTCCAATGGCGACGTCTGCCAGCCCGCGCCGCCAAGGACGACCAAACGTGTCGGACACGATCACCGCCAGCTCCACGTCGAATCGTTGCCGGAGACGTGTCCGGATGCGATGAGCGGAGCGGTCGGGATCGTCCGGCAAGAGGATCATCGTTCCCTCGGTGGTGTTGGATCGGTCGATCCCGGCATTGGCGCACACGAATCCATGCTTCGTCTCGGCGATGATCAGGTCGCCTCTGCGACGGATGATCGACGTCGCCACCTCTTCGACCAGGCGCTTCTTGAACTCCTCCTCATCCCCCACCACTCGCCGGACGGCGCCCTCGGCCTTGGAGACGATCTTGTGGGTGACGACGACCACATCGCCATCCTCCGGCCCGATACTCGACAGCGCCGGCTCGAGCACCGAAGCCACGTCATCCCCGGCTTCCACGGAGCCGACGTCGACGAGCGGATGAACCTGGAGGCTCACAGCCCCGCCAGCTCGGCGGCCAGCCTGGCGGCGGGCACGATGTCCGCGATCAGCGTGTCGGTCACCATCACTTCGACGGCTTCGATCGATTCGGCGTCCTGGGCGTCGGTGCTATCGATGACCAACCGGTCGACCAGCCCCTCGTAGGCAGCGAGGACGCCTTTGTTACCCGGAGGCAGGCCCAGGGAAGCGAGCACTCGATCTGCAGGTCCCTTCAACGCCTTACCCCCTATGAGCGGGCTCACCGCGGTAATCGAAGGGTGCTTGGCGACCGCGGCGCGCACCTCGGGCAGGGCCAGCATCGGCCAGATCGACAGGGGAGGATTGGAGGGCCCGATGACGACCAGGTCCGATGCGTCGATGGCTTCCACGACCCCTGGCGCAGGCCGGGCCGCCTCGGAGCCCACAAACCGGAGCTCGAGCACCTCGTCGGCATGCTTCCGAGCGACGAAGTACTCCTGGAAGCTGATCCAGCCCTCGGAGATCCTCACCTCGGTGCGCAGTGGATCGTCGGTCACCGGAAAGACCGTCGCACCGATGTCGAAGCTCCGGGCAACGGCATCGGTGACCTTGGACAGAGGCAAACCCCGACTCATCTCAATCGTCCTGAACACCTTGAGGGCCAGGTCGCGGTCGCCAAGCTGAAAGGTGTTGTCTACCCCGAAGCGGCCGAGCTCGGTGTTGAAGTGGAATGTGTCCCCCGATCGGCCCCACCCGCGAGGGCCCTCGACCCCGGCGAGGGTGTAGACCACGGTGTCCACATCTGGAGATATGTGCAGGCCGTGGTTCTGCGCGTCGTCACCAACATTCACCACCACGGTCAACTCGATTTCATCATGGGCATACAGGCCACGCGCCAGACGGGCGCCGCCCACTCCGCCGGAGAGCTCGACGATCTTCATTTCACATTCTCGATATTGCTCAGCGTCGGGCACCCCATCACAATGATCGCCCGCATGTCCCAAATCAGTCCGGAAGTCACGGACGCGGCAACGACCGTGAGTTCTTCCGACGCTCCCCGGGTGAGAGTGCTCATCACCTGGGTGGCCGACGCCGATCTCGAAGCTGCCCTCGCTGTTGTCGGGCGCCAAGTCTACGAGCCGGCGCCAGACGTGCTGGTGGTGGGTGAGGGCCTCGATGTGGGCCCGGATGTCGCCACTGCAACCAGCCTCGAAGAGGCGATCAGCTCCACTGACCCCTCGGTCGACTATCTCTGGCTGCTCCACGCCGACGCCCGGCCACGTCCGGATGCGTTGGCAGCGCTGGTTGCCGAGATCGAGCGGAACGAAGCATCGCTGGCGGGGTCGAAACTCCTCAAGGCGGGGACGATGGACGAGTTGGAGTCTGTCGGTGGTGCCACCGATGTCTTCGGTGAGCCGTACTCGGGTCTCGACGAGGGTGAGATCGACCTCCAGCAATACGACGTGGTGAGAGAGGTGGCATTCGTCCAGTCGGCGTCGATGCTCATCCGACGGGACCTCGCCCAGGGTCTGCGTGGTCTCGATCCGCTGTTGCCACCGGTGGCGGCGGGTCTCGACTTCTCACAACGGACGCGGCTCGCCGGGGGAAGGGTCATCAGCGTCCCCTCGTCCGAGGTGTATCACCAGGCGAGGTGTGGGCAACGCGGTGAGGGATGGAGGGAGCAGGCCGGCCGTCTTCGGGCCATGCTCATCGCGTACAGCCCACTCACCCTGCTCTGGATCATCCCCTACGACATCCTGGTGGGTGTCCTCGACTCCATAGGCAGTCTGCTGCTTCTTCGCTGGAGACCTTTGGCACGACACCTGTTCTCCTGGGCATGGAACCTCTACCACGTGCCATCCACGATCAGCCAGCGCAGACGGCTGCGATCGGTGCGTTCGGAGAGCGACGAGGAGCTGTTCCGATTCCACGCCAAAGGATCGATTCGGCTGCGGGCCGTAGGGGAGGAGTTGAGCGGACGGGCGCTCTCCTTGTTCGACGAAGACCAGGCCCTGTCCAGGAGCACGCGCAGACTCTGGGGGTCACCCGGGATCTGGGGTGCCGTCCTGGCCGGCGTGGTGGCCCTGGTCGGGGCGCGGGACATATTGCTGACGGGCATGCCCAACATCGGGTTCGCGTTCCCCTTCGAGCCGCCGACCATTGCCCTGGAGCGCTGGATGGGTGGTTGGAACGACTCGGGTCTGGGATCGGCGGCTCAGGTTCACCCCTCGGTCGGGCTCACCGGTGTTGTCTCCTCCCTCTGGTTTGGAGCCGAGGGGGCGGCCCGGACCCTGATGACGGTTGCCCTCTCCTTCGTTGGTGTGGTGGGCATGGGCCGACTCGCCGGTCGCATCGGGCTTCGTGGGCCGGGACGCTATCTCGCCGGCCTGGTGCTCATGGCCGGGCCTGGTACCGCCGTGCTCACCCAGAGCGGGTCCTGGCTCGCGCTGGCCGCCGCCGCCACCCTGCCCTGGGCGGCCCGGTCGGTCTACCGCCACCCACATGAGGAGGGCAAGTCCAGGCTCAGCTTCCATGGTTGGGCCCTACTCACGGGGATGCTGGTTGCGGCATTCTCGCCAACTCTTGCCTTGGTTCCCCTGCTGACCGTCGTGATCTGGAAGCTTTTGGGCGGGAGAGGTGCCGGTGTTCTCCTCGGCGTGACGGTGGCCGTGGGCGGCAGTGTCGGTGCCGGGTTTCTCATCGGTGACCCGGGATGGCTGACGGACGGTGCGAGGAGTCTCGGGTTGTCAGCCGAGGTGCTGTGGCCGGTGCTCGTGGTTGTGGGAGCGGGATCGATGGTCTCCAGCGAAGGACCGTTGCGGACACTGGCCCTCACCGGGGGGATCCTCTCGTTGGTGGGCATGGCCGCACTTCGCTCACCAGGTTTCGGTCCCGGTGTCGAGGAAGGGCTGCTGGTCCTGGCCTCCTTCGGGGCCGGCTTGGTCGTTGCCGCCGGGCTGGACCACTTCTCCAGGAGGGCCACCCGCCTGGTGGCGGCGGGCGCATCGATTGGAATCCTTCTGATCTCTCTGACCGCTGTGGGCAACGGTCGTCTCGGACTTCCTGAAGGTGACATCAACGAGCGTCTCTCGTTCGCACGGGCTCTCGCGGATGGAGAAGACCCGGGGCGGATACTGCACGCTTCGCTGGACCCCGTCTCGCTACCCGGGGAAGTCAGGCCGGGGCCCGGATACTGGTATCGCGTGCTGGACGGGGCGGGCACCACACACGACGAGATCTGGCTTCCCGAGGCCCAGGGTGGAGACTCCGAGCTGGACGCCGCCTTGACCGAGATCTCGGCGGGGGCAGAGCTGCGGCCGGGGCAGCGGCTGGCCTCGTTCGGCATCGAGTGGGTGGTTCTGGAGGGCCCGTCGTTCCTCCTCGATGAGGTGCTGGTTACCCAGCTCGATCTGGTGCCCACACCTTTCGATCCGGAGGCGAGGGTCTTCGAGAACCATGGCAGCTTCGCCATCGCCCAGAGCGCAGAGGGACCCTGGGTGCGCGCGGGTACCGGGTTCGCCGGCGTGAGCACCGATTCGGAGGTCAGGCTGGCGGTCAACTTCGACGATGGCTGGCAGCCGGACGCCAGAGCTGATGATTGGGCGGTGTCGGTGATCGGTGTCTCGGGTGAGGCGTCCTACTCACCGTCGACGCTCCACATGTCGCTGGCGATCGGCACCGCCGCCCTTGCCCTGGTTGCCCTGCTGCTCATCGCTCTGGGGAGGCGACGCTCGTGAGATATGTCGCCCTCATCGTCATGATCGGCCTCGCCGTCTCGGCATCTCTGCTGCCCACGCCGGATCAGCCCGAACCGGGACCGGAACCGAGCGCTGCGGTGCCACCGGTCTCCATCTGCCCCGTCGTGGAGGGGGGCGGCCGGGAGACCAACGTGTCCGTGCTCTCCTCGGTGGACGGAGTGGGGCGCATCACCACCTTCGTTGCCGGAGCCGAGGTCGGCGCTCTCGACTTCCGCACCGGAGGCTCGGGCTCTGTGACCGTCCCCGCCAGCGAGACCGGGGCGGTGGGCGCCGCGGCCGCGCTCATCGAAAAGCCCACCGAGACCACGGCCGCCGGTGTGGTCACCAGTTCTCCGACCTCGGTGGCGGCCGAGTCGTGTGCGGATAGTGCACCGACTCAGTCGTTCATCTCAGGAGGATCCACCGCCGGTGAGTCCACTTTCGAGATGCAACTGATGAACCCGTACGCCGGTGAGGCGGTGGTCGACATGACGGTGACCACCGAGGCGGGCATCGAGTCGGACTCCCGGTTCGACGCGGTGGTCGTCCCCGCTCTCACCTCTATCACCATGGATCTGAGCCAGATCATCCCCGGACGCGAATGGATCTCGGTCAACATCGAGACGTCTCGCGGCTCGGTCCTGTCGGTGGGACGTCAGATCAGCGGCGGCGAGATTGCGATCCTACGTGCGGTGGCTCCCGACCAGGACTGGTGGCTTCCGGTACCGGCCGGGGACGAGGCCAGGGAACTCCTCATCGTCTCCCCAACCAACTCCGAGATCCAATATCAGGTCGACCTCTACGGCCCACAGGGTCTGGAGGAGGCCATGGAGTCCGGGGTGCTGCCGGCCAGAGGCAGGGTTGGCATCCCCCTCTCCGTCGTGACCAGCGAGGCGATCGGTGTTCGGGTGATATCAACCGGGCCGGTCGTGGCAGCGCTCTGGATTTCTTCGGAGGAAGGTGGTCTGGCTGCCACCACGGGCAGCACCATCGACTCGCCGGCTTGGCTTCTGCCCGGTGCCAGCGGGCCACCCGGTGGAGAGGGATCCCTCGTGGTTCTCAACTCCGGGATCGAGCCCGTTGCTGTGAGGGTGCGATCGCTCGCGGAGGACTCACGGGTGGGAGACTTCGAGATCGCCCCCGAGGACCTCCTCACCGTGGGACTCATCCCGGCCGATGGCTACCTCGTGGAGGCAACAGGACCCGTCGTCGCCCTGTGGACGTCACATGTAGCCGGTGGCCGCTCGGCTGCCATCGGAATTCCGGTCCAGGATGGATGAGATCTGGGCGAGAGCGGCGGTTGTCTTCGGCCTTCTGGCGACCGCCGGCGTGGTCGTCGCCCTGTTGCGGTATCGGGCACGGACCACGCCGCGTCGCTTGGACGTATCACGGCTAGGGCCCGGAATCCACTTCTTCTCGTCGCAAAGCTGCTCTACCTGCTCATCGGCGAGAGGCAAGCTGAGCTCGGTGCTGGGAGCCGATGGTTACGTCGAGCACACCTGGGAGGATGATCCTCGACTGTTCGACGAATTGGGCATTCACGAGGTGCCCGCCGTGGCCCTGGTCGACGACGGTGGCCGGGGTCGGCTGTTCCCCGGCCAACCGGATCGGGCGCTGGCGGTCTTGGGTCCTTGAATGCGTTTTTGGCGACCCCTACCGTGACGCCAATGACAGTCAGCTGTACCAGATGCGGCGCCCCGGCCGCGGCCATGATGACCTTCGAATATGCAGACGGCGCAGTTTGGCTCGACGACATAGTCGAGCTCGACCACATGTCATATCTCCTCTGCGCCGACCATGCTGACCGGATGACCCCGCCCCATGGGTGGACGCTCACCGATCGCCGCACGGTGACGCGACTGTTCGCCCCGGTGCACGTGGCCTGATGCCACTCGACCGCGATCTGTTGGACGCGGTCAGGGACCTGGATGCGCATGACCTCCGTCGTCTCCAGATACTCGCCAGGGCCCAACTGGACCGTGCCGGGGCCGTCGACCCCACCGCCGAGCCCAACGTGAGCCTGCGCAAGCAGATGGTCCGATGTGGGAAGAGCGCCTGCAACCGTTGCCCACACGGGCCGTATTGGTATGCGTACTGGACCGAAGACGGCAAGAGGAGGAGCCGTTACATCGGGCGGCTCCTGGACGAGTCGTTGTCCTAACCACGTCTCAGACTTAGCATGACGACGCCGATGGATTGCCCCCGCTGCTCCCAGAGCGACGTGCTCGAGATAGAGCACGTCCTACCCGACGGAACCGAAGTGGTGTTCTTCTGGTGCCACAACTGTGAGGAGAAGTGGTGGAACAGGGAGGGCGTCGACATCGACGTGTCGCAGGTTCTCGAGATAGTCCGCCAAAACCGACAGTGACCCAAATCCGGGATGCGCTGCGGCGGATCCCACCCCTGCCTGCGATCATCCTGGTGGGCACGTCCCTGGTCATCTTCATCGTGATGAATCCGGGGTTGGTCTTCTCGGCTACCACACCCACAGGTGGTGATACCGGCGCCCACGTGTTTGGCCCCGCATACCTTCGTGACTCCCTGCTGCCGGAGTGGCGCGTGCTCGGTTGGTCCAACGACTGGTTCGCCGGGTTTCCGGCCTTCTACTTCTACTTCCCTCTGCCCTCGTTGGTGATCGTGGCCCTCGACCTCTTCATTCCCTATGGCGTGGCCTTCAAGATCGTCACTGTCATGGGATTGCTGGCCATGGCACCTGCCATCTACTTCCACGCTCGAGCCCTCAGGTTCGGTCGCCACATCGCTCTCATCGCCGCTGGGTCGGGGGCGGTCTTCGCCTTCTATGAGAGCTTCTCGATCTACGGGGGCAATATCGCCTCGACCCTGGCCGGTGAATTCTCCTACTCCTGGTCCTTCGCCCTCTCCCTGATCTATCTCGGCTTCCTGATCAAAGCAGTGCGAGAAGACGCCAAGTACACCAAGTGGGCTGCTCTCACCCTGGCGCTGACCGCCCTGTCACATGTCCTGACCACGATTGTGGTCGTCTTCGCCTCGCTGTTCGTTCTGGCGGCGAGAAAGGGGCTGTCCCGCACCCTGCTCAGCTGGCTCTGGGGCTTTGCCATCGCCGCTTTCTGGGCTCTGCCTCTGATAGTGAGGATCGGGCTCACGTCCGACATGGCATGGACCCCGCTGAGCCGCTGGGAAGAGATCTTCCCGGTGGAGTTGTGGCTGTTGCTCCCGGTTGCCATCCCGGCTGCCATCTGGGCGGTGCGGAAGACGACGAGGGCGATCCCGCTACTGGCCGCCACGTTGCTGCCCCTCGTCTACTACCCGTTGCCGGGGGTGCTGCCGGAGCTGTTGCCGGACCTGTTCGATGGCGAGAGATGGAAGCTGTGGAATGGGCGACTCCTGCCCTACTGGTACTTCGGAGTGGCGTTCTTCGCTGCGCTCGGTCTCGGTGCCGGCGTCATGTGGCTCTCCCGACGGCTGCCCAGCCGTCTACCCACCCACTGGACCCGTCTCATCCTCGCCATTGCCTTCGCCGTGGCGGCCGGCCTGGTCGCCGACTCGGCCGAGTTCCCTGATTGGTCATGGATCGTCGTCATGGGCGTCGGTCTGATCGCACTGGCGGTCACCTATTTGTTCACGTCCACCGTGAACACCAGGAACCTCCTGACCACCACCGCGGCGGCGGTTGTCGTCCTGGGTGCCGCCGCCGGTGTGACCTTCGTGGACGGATGGTCGAAATGGAACTACGAGGGATACGAGGGCAAGGAGCCCTGGCCCGAGTATGAGGCGCTGATGACCGAGCTGGACGCCTTGCCCGACGGGCGTGTCCAGTGGGAGTCGAGCAGCGAGCTGAACAAGTACGGCACACCGATGTCCCCCATGCTCATCCCCTATTGGACCGAGGGATCACATCAGTCGATGGAAGGCGTCTATTTCGAGTCCTCCCTGACCACACCGTTTCATTTCATCAACCATTCCGAGATGTCCTTCCAACCCTCCAATCCGATACCGGGGCTGCGCTATCACACCTTCGACATGGAGCGGGGGCTACACCACATGGACATCTACGGCGTCGACTACTACGTCTCGTTCACCGAGGACGCCGCCACCAAGGCCCGGGAGATCGGTCTCGAGGAGCTGGTGGCCACCGAACCGTTTCACATCTTCGAGCTTCCCGAAACCGAGCTCGTGGTCACCGCCACCCATGTGCCCGCGGTCTACGACGTGCCGGAGCGAGGTCTGCTGTCCTCGATGACCGGCTCGGGGACGGTCACCGGCTCGGACGGAGAGCCCCTCCCCAGTTTTCACGACCTCTCACTCGACTGGTACGAGGACGTCGAGAACATGCACCGCTGGGTGGTTGCCGACGGTCCGGAGGAGTGGCCACGGATCGAGGCTCTCGACGAAAGACCCGACGTAGAGCTCACGGTCCCCCAGGACGCCGTGTCAGACATCGACATCGAGAACCATCGCATCTCGTTCACCACTGCAGCGGTGGGAGTACCCCACATGGTGAAGGTCTCTTACTTCCCCAACTGGACAGCGACCGGGGCCGACGGCCCGTGGCGCGCCTCACCGTCCCTCATGGTGGTGGTGCCAACCGAGAACGAAGTGGTCATCGAGTTCCGGGACACGTGGGCCGAGAGCGGGGGGAAGATACTGAGCATGGGCGGCTTGGGTGCCCTGGTGATGGTGGGAGCGATGTTCTGGTGGCGACGACGCCAGAAATCGGCTACCCCTCCCGGAGAATTCTCCGCATCCTGATCAGCCCGACGATGGTTCGGGGCGCACGTCGAATCAGCGAGGACCTGGCGGTCCGGATCTCGGAGACCACGACCGGCACCTCGACGATCTTGTAGCCGGCCCGCTCCGCCCGCACCACCAGCTCGGTGTCGTAGAGATCCTGGGTGCTCACCACTCGGGGGGCGATGTCGGCCACCAGGCCCCGGCGGAACCCCTTCATCCCGTGGGTGTCGGAGACCGCGGATCCGAGGATCACCGTGAGCAGGAGGTTGAACACCCAGGTGGCGAGTCGCCGTATGAAGGGTCTACGGTCCTCCGAATCGGGGTCGCGTTTCGACCCGATGACCAGGTCAACGTCATCGGGCTGGGTGAGAAGCCGGCGCAGGAAGTCGCCGGAGAAGTAGTCGATGTCGAAGTTGACGACCCAGTCGCCGTCGGCGCCGAGAAAGCCGTGCCGCATGGCAGCGCCGTAGTCGGGCTCGGGGAGGGAGTCGACCACCACTTTGCCGTCCCCGGCAGCTGCCCGGGCCACCGATGCGGTGCGGTCGGTCGAGCCATTCTCCACCAGGTGGATCTGGTAGGGCTCGCCGACCTCCTCCACGGCTGCAATCAGCTTGGGCAGCGCCTGGGGAACGAACGAGGCCTCGTTGTAGACCGGCACGACGATGGTGAATGACGTGGACATGGGGAAGCGGGGGGAGTGTAGAAACCGGCCGGGCGTAGGACACCCTCCACGGGACATGTCTGCGAGCAGGGTGTGTCGGAGGTGTGATACGTCTTCCACTCCGACGTCCCCGGTGGCCACCCCTACACTCCCGTCCCCGTGGATCCCGATGCCGTGTTCAAGGCCTACGACGTGAGGGGCCGCACCGATACCGGTCAGTTGGACTCCGAGCTCTATCGCCGTGTCGGCGTCGCTTTGGTCGATCTGCTCGACGCCTCGTCGGTGGCCATCGGACGAGACTGCCGTGTCACATCGCCGGGGTTCTTCGAGGCTCTCTCCGACGGCGTACGGGCAGCGGGTGCCGATGTGGTCGACCTCGGGGAGGTGCCCACTGACCTCGTCTACTACTACTCGGGTGCCAACGGGATGCCCGGGGCCATCATCACCGCCTCCCACAACCCACCCGAGTACAACGGGCTGAA
>CAZSOF010000006.1:0-27509 GCA_964607685.1 uncultured Acidimicrobiaceae bacterium
CCTTGGCGGCCGGGAAGTAGGGGGGTTTGAGCCTGGGCTCGCCACGCAGACCCTCCAGGGAGTTGATCAGCGCGGTCTCCTCGCCACAGATGTATGCACCACCCCCGAGATGGACGACGAGTTCCAGGTCGTAGTCGGAGCCGAAGATCCCCTTGCCCAGGTAACCCTGCTCGTAGGCATCGTCGATGGCCGCCTGCACCCGGCGTGCCGGCTTGGGGTACTCGCCACGGACGTAGATGAAGGCGTGGTGCACCTCGTTGGCGATGGCGGTGATGATGATCCCCTCGATCATCTGATGGGGGTCTCGTTCCAGCAGCTGCCGGTCCTTGAAGGTGCCCGGCTCGGACTCGTCGGCGTTTACCACGAGATAGGAGGGTCGTGCCGGGGCGAGGAAGCTCCATTTGAGACCGGCGGAGAAGGCCGCTCCACCGCGACCGAGAAGACCCGAGCTCTTCACCTCTTCGACCAACTGGTCACGGCCCAGCTCCAGGGCCCTCCTGGCCTCGGTGTACCCACCGGTGGCCTCGTAGCGGTCGATGGTGTGGGAGTCGGCGGGATGTTCCATCATCCGCCTGGTGAGGAGCGGTGAGGTGGTCACGACCCGGCTGCCTCTTTCCCCACGGTGCCCAGGAGCTGAAAAGCGGGATAGGGTCCCACCGCCCCGCGATCCTCGGCGATGGCCCAGTCGAAACTCGGCTTGCCCCCGAACAGCTGCTGCATCTCGTCGGTGTTGACCACTCGGGGTCGAGCCGCCTTGAGCCAGGCGACGAGCTCCCTGGCCTTCTCCGGTGCCACCCCTTCGATGAGCTCGTAGTTGACCTGGACCGCGGGTGCGCCCCCACAGGCTCCGATGCATTCGACGTGCTCGACCGAAAGCAGCCCTTCCTCATCGGTCTCGCCGTGAGGAACGCCCGACTCGTCCTCGACCGCATGCAGGACTTCGTCACCGCCAACGAGCATGCACGAGATCGACGTGCAACAGGAGATCAGGTACCTACCCGTCCTCTCCCGTTTGTACATCGTGTAGAAGCTGGCCACCGACCGGACCTGGGCCGGGGTGATGCCACACCATTCGGCTACCTCCTCCATGCCCTCGTTGGTCAGATGGCCTTCCTCCACCATCGCCAGGTACAGCAGGGGCATCACCGCCGACCGCTTCTCCGGGTACAGCGAGATGAGGTGACGGGCGCGCTCCTGGGTGGCCTCCGACCAGCGACTCATCGGTAGCCACCCCCTCCTCCGCGCTGCCCGCCTGGTCTGCGCTGCACGGCGTGGCGGATTCCGAGACGTATTGCAGCGCGGTCGAGGTGGAGTTGAAGAGCGATCTCATCGCTCTTCAACCTGATCCCATCAGGCGTCATCGATCCACATCTCCCATGACCGGGTCCATGGAGGCGATGGTGGCGATCGTGTCGGCAACCAGGCTGTCGGCCATGGCAATCGGTAGTGCCTGCAGGTTGTAGAAGGACGGCGCCCTGGTGTGCATTCGGTAGGGAGCCGCTCCCCCATCGGAGACGAGATAGCAGCCCAGCTCGCCACGAGGCGACTCCACGGCGACGTATGTCTCCCCCGCGGGTACCTTGAAACCCTCGGTGAACAGCTTGAAGTGATGGATGAGCGCTTCCATCGATTCGTCGATGCGAGCCCGGGGAGGTGGAGTGATCTTCCTGTCGGCGATCCGGTAGTCGCCTCTGGGGATGGTGTCCATGACCTGCTCCACGATCTTGAGGGACTCCCACATCTCGTCGATGCGGACTCGGTAGCGGTCGTATACGTCGCCCCTGGTCCCTGTGGGCACGTCGAACTCGTACTGCTCGATCCCCGAATAGGGGAAGGCCTTGCGGATGTCCCAGTCGACCCCGGTGGCGCGCAGCGCTGGCCCGGTGATCGAGTAGGCGGTCGCCTCCTCGGGTGATATGACTCCGACACCCTGGGTTCGGGCCAGCCATATCGGGTTCTCCTTCAGCAGGTCGTCGTACTGCTGCACACGTCGTGGAATGTCGTCGAGAATCGCCGCGACGTCGTCCTTCCAACCCGGAGGCAGATCAGCGGCCACCCCGCCGGGACGGATGTAGTTGTGGTTCATGCGAAGACCGGTGGTCTTCTCGAAGAAGGCGAGGATCGATTCCCGCTCCCGAAACCCGTAGATCATCATCGAGAGGGCCCCGATGTCCATGCCATTGGTGGCCAGGGCCACCAGATGCGAAGACACCCGGTTGAGCTCGGTCATCAATACCCGGATTGCCGCCGCCCGTGGTGGCACCTCGACACCGAGCAACCGCTCCACCGCCAGCGAGTAGGCCAACTCACAGTGCAGAGGGGCCAAGTAGTCCATGCGGGTGACGTTGGTCGGGCCCTGGGAGAAGGTGAGCTGCTCGGCGGTCTTCTCCATCCCGGTGTGGAGATACCCGATGATTGGCTTGGTGCGACGGATCACCTCACCTTCCAGCTCCAGCTGTAGACGAAGCACTCCGTGGGTGGAGGGGTGCTGGGGGCCCATGTTGACCACCGTGCGCTCGTCTTCGGCCGCCTCGTCGTCGAAGAGATAATCGTCGACGACGACCCGACCGAACTCCTCGGCGAGACGGGCCTCGGACTCGTCGGGACCCAGTTCCTGTTCCCCCTCGTCGGTGGGGTGGAATTGAGACTCCTCGGTGCCGGCAACCCAGACATCGAGGGATTGACGCCTCTTCTCGTCCGTCACTTCAACTCACCTGATGTGATGACTTGAATTGGACCGGGACCGACCCGACACCGAAGTCCTTGCGCAGAGGATGGCCCTCCCAGTCGTCGGGCATCAGGATGCGGGTCATATCGGGATGGCCTTCGAAGGTGATGCCGAACATGTCATACACCTCTCGCTCGGCGAAGTTGGCACCTGGCCAGAGTGTGGTGATCGAACCCAGTCGCGCGGTCTGGCGATCGATCGTGGTGACCATGCGCAGACGGGTCTGGCTGCTCATCGACAATAGATTGGCCACCACCTCGTACCGCTCGGGTCGCTGACGCACCCAATCCACCGCGGTGACGTCGACACAGACATCGAACCCGGCATCCCTGGCAGCGCCGGCGAACTCGACCCAGTCGTCTCGGGGTACGCGGGCAACCTGCTGCCCGTGGGACTCTTCCCAGGTCACCGATTCGAACGACTCCGCCAGCTGCTCCAGCACCGGAGGAGGGGCGATCTCATCGCTCTCCAACCCGATCTCATCGGGGTTCATCGGACGATCTCCCCCGACATGATCTTGTCGTGCAAGTTGAGGATCCCGTGCATGAGGCTCTGTGGGCCCGGTGGGCAACCGGGCACGTAGATGTCGACCGGCACCACCTGGTCGACTCCCTGAACCAGGGCATAGTTGTTGAACATACCGCCCGTGCTGGCACAGGCCCCCATTGAGATGACCCACTTCGGATCGGGCATCTGGTCGTAAACCTGACGAAGAACCGGAGCCATCTTCTGGCTCACCCGACCCGCCACGATCATCAGGTCGGCCTGCCGGGGCGACGCCCGAAAGACCTCCATCCCAAATCGGGCGAGGTCGTAGTGGGCGGCACCGGTGGCCATCATCTCGATGGCACAACAGGCGAGTCCGAATGTGGCGGGGAACATGGAGCGGGTTCGGGCCCAATTGGCCGCCCTCTCCACCGTGGTCATCAGCAGGTTCCCTGGAGCCGTGGTGGCCATCAGGCTGCCTCCCGGGTCTCGGAGGGTGGTACGTAACGTGCCCGGCGCTTCACGTTCCAGTCGAGGGCGCCACGCTTCCACACGTAGACCAGCGTCTCGATGACGAAGAGAGTGAAGATGAGGATGGCCGCGACGCCATACCAGCCCAGCGAGTCCCAAATCGAGGCCCAGGAGAACAGGAAGATGATCTCCACGTCGAAGATCACAAAGAGCATCGCTACCAGGTAGAACTTGACCGGAAATCGCTGGGAGGGCTCTACCTCCGGGATGATGCCGCACTCATAGGGCTCGAGCTTCTCGGGTGTCGGGCGGTTGGGGCTGAACTTTCGGGACACCAGGAGCGAGACGGTCACGAATCCGCCTGCCAGCACGGCCATCACGAAGATCGGTGCGTAGTCGGCGAGCGTCACTGCGCCCGGAGAATAGGGGCGTCGACGCTTGTGAGGTAATTCGCAAACTCGGAGTCACCAGCACAGCCGGGCGGCGCTGCTATGCGTCTCTCGTCTCGGTATTCAAGCGCCCAAGGCGTCCGCCAGCTTGACCAGATCGGTCACCTGCTGCTGGGGCGGTGGTGAGGGAAGACCCCAGATCGCCCCCGGGCGCTTGACGAACACGGCCCGCGCACCCGCTGCCATCGCCCCGGCGCAATCCCAGTCGTGTGCTGCCACCATCAGCATCTGCTTCATCCCGACGCCCATCACGGTCGCCGCATGCTGATAGGTGGCCGCGTCGGGCTTGAAGACCCCCACCTCATCCACCGAGATCACCCGTCGCAAGAATGTGTCCAACCCTGCGTTCTTGATCTGGGAGTTGGCAACGGTCGTGCTGCCATTGGTCAAGGCGATCATCGGAAACCCGGCGTCGAAGAGACGCTCGATGCACTCGAGCACCTCCGGGTGAGGCGGCAACTCGCTCATCGGCGCCAAAGTCTCGAGCGCGTCCTCGGCGCGGAGCAACAGGCCGCGCCGGGCCGCCAGGTTGATCAGTGCCTCTGCTCCGATGTCATCGAAGGGGCGATGCTGGTTGAGGGTGTTGGCTACCAGCGAGCCGTGGAGAAGGCGGGCGAACCACTCACCGATCGGGGGATCGGCGCCAAACCGCGCCTCGAGACTGAGACGAATGGGCTCGAGGCTCAGCAGGGTCTCGTTCACGTCGAAGACGATGAGCCGGGGGGCCGTCATACCGGGATGGTAGGCCTCCCCTACTCAGTTGGCACGGTACGCACTATGGCGGCCAGGGCGTCATAGACGCGCTCGCCCATCTGCTTGTCATCCTCATCCAGGAGGTTCGCCATCACCTTGAGGGTCCATTCCATGAGAGGGCGATTGCGAAGACCGGTGTGTGCCAATGTCCGCATGACGGATGGGTGGCCGATCAGCTTCACGAAGATCCGCGCCATCTTGAAGTAGAGCCCGTATTCGTCGTCGAGACGCTGGGGATACATCCGGAGTAGACCAGGGTCATCACTTGCCAACGCTAGGCCCACAACCTCGGCAGCAAGACGACCCGTCTCGTATGCGTATGCGATGCCTTCGCCGTTCCATGGGTTGATGGCCCCGGCAGCATCCCCGATCGTGATCCAGTTCCCACCCACCAGCGGGCTCTTCGAGTACGACATCGTGAGCTTGCCTCCCATCGGCCTGCTCAGCCGGCTCTCCTCGCTCAGCTCCCAGTAATCGGGAGCGCCGGCGACGTAGTCATCCATCATGTGTGTCGTGTTCACGTCTTTCCACCTCTTGAAGGTGGACAGCAAGCCAACGCCCACGTTGACTGTCCCATCCCCCAGTGGGAACACCCATCCATATCCGGGCATGGTCGCCCCTGAGGAGTCACGGAGGTCGAGTTGACTCTCCAGGAAGGGATCGTTGGAGCGCGGCGACGAGTAGTAGCCACGAGCCGCCATCCCAAGGGGGTAGTCGCGGCGACGCGTGGTGCCGAGCTCACGCCCGAAGCGATTCATCGAGCCATCGGCGATGATGGTCACATCCGGTGTCACCCGCTCCGAACCGCCCCCGTTGGCCAATGCAACCTCGGTGAGCAGCCCACCGGTGATGATGGGGGTGGCGGCAGTCCTCTGGAGGATTCGGGCGCCTTCGTCCTCCGCCAGCCGGGCCACCTGTTGGTCCAGATCCCTGCGCCTGATGACACCGCCCCAGTTGGGGAAGCGGCTGTGATCGGGCCACGGCATCTCGATCATCAACTCGTCACCGGCATAGGACCGAAGCCCGGTTATTCGGTGGAACTCGGGAACGTCGAAATCAAAGCCCATTTCCTGGAGCTGAAGGATGGCCCTGGGGGTCAAGCCGTCGCCACAAGTCTTCTCTCGCGGAAACTCCTTCTTCTCGACCAGGGTGACTTCGATTCCTTCACGAGCCAGCCAGTAGGCGGCAGCTGAGCCGGCGGGGCCACCACCGACCACCAGGACCTTTGGTGTGGACATGCGACTGGGATCGTAAATCCTCGAATGGGGAAACGCCGAAGTGCGCCGGTATCGTCGATCCCTGATGACCGGGCTCTCTCGCGCCACTGTTTCCCGGATGCCGAGATATCTGCGGCTGCTCGACGATCTGCGTGAGTCTCAGAGCACTGTCAGCTCGGGTGAGTTGGCCGAGGCCGCAGGTGTCAACCCGGCCAACGTGCGGCGTGATCTGTCGGATCTCGGTTTTCAGGGAACCCGTGGAGTCGGGTATTCGGTGTCCGACCTCCGATCACGAATCCAGAGGGAGCTGAGGATCTCGGGGAGAAGGAGGGTGGCCATCGTGGGCGCCGGGAACCTGGGCACCGCATTGGCCCGCTACAGCGGTCTGCGTCAACGAGGGTTCGATGTGGTGGCCGTCTACGACGTCGACCCCGAGCGACTCGGGCAGCCGATCGGCGGCGTCGAGGTCAGCCACGCCTCTTCGATCCCCGACGACTGTCGTTTGGGGCTCTTCGACATGGCGATCCTCGCCGTCCCCGCAGGGTCGGCGCAGCAGGTGGCGGATCAACTGGTGGGAGCGGGCGTCTCCTCGATCCTCAACTTCGCCCCGGTGCGGGTGAATGTCCCTGAGAGCGTCCCCGTCCGTCAGGTTGATCTCTCCACCGAACTGCAGATCCTCTCCTATTACGGCTGAGTCACGGGCTGTGTGCCGGAGGTCAGCCGCCGGACTCCTTGGTCTCCTCATATTGATGGAGGGCCACCAGGAACACGAGTAACAAGACCACGAAGACCAGGAGATAGGTGATGGGGATGATCCTGATCTCGAAGGCGTTGAGACCCTCGATGTTGGCCGGCTTCGGCCCCCGGGGGGCGTAGATCACGAACAACATCGAGGTGATGCTCAACCAACCGAACACCGCCGCCCCGGTGACCAGGAAACCGAGACGTTTGCCCAGGTTGGTGTAAGAGAGCAGATAGATAGAGCCGTAGAACAGGGCGACGGCAGCCAACGTGAGAATGATCCCGGTGACGAATAGATTCGCCGACAACAACGACCTGAAGAGCTCACGGAAGAACACGGCTACTCGATCCCATCCATATTCCCGGCACGAAGATAACGAGCCAACAGCTCTAGGTCACTCGGATCGAGAATGGCACCGAACGCCGGCATCCTCCCCGTCCCGAACCCGTTGAGACCGTAGGGTGTCTCGGCCTCGGAGCCCTTGGTGAGGAAGTCGATGAGGAGATCCGTCTCTTCTTCGCTCTGGGGCGCCTCCCCGAACTGCACGACCGGTCGCCCGTCCCAGAGCGCAGGTCCAAATCCGCCCGACCCGGCTTCCTGGGTGTAGGGGACTCCGGCGCTGAACCCCGCGGTGTGACAGCGAGCACAGTTGGCGTTGAACAGGGCCACCGCGCGTTGAGCCTCTTCTTCGTTTGTCTCCATTGCCTCCGCCACACCCGAGATGTCGATCTGCCATGCCATCTCCTCCTGAGCCATCTGCAGAAACGCCAGCCCGCCCTCCTGCTGGGCACGGATTCCCTCCTCGTTCTCAACGGTGACCTGGATATTGATCGTGACCGTGTCCAGACCACCGACCATGCTCGATGCAGTGCTCGCGTCGGGAACACCGGTGACAGACTCGGGATTGGTGGGGTCGAGGGAGATCTCGGCCAAGGAATCAGGGATGGTGGCTGCGCTGGCCTCGGCGAACAGCCCCGAGATCGCGGCCTCCCCGCCATCGGAGATCCCGTCACCATCGGAGTCGGGAGACTCCTCACTGATCTCGTCCCGGTCCAAAGCGGCGTTGATTGCCACGATGCTGACGGAGAGGATTGGGTCGGACTCGGCAGCCACCTCGAGCTCGTCGAGACCTTGATCGACTAGGTCGGCATCTGGCGCCTGAGGATCGAGGGTCACGGGCTCCAACACCCGGAAATGGCCGACTGCCTGTGCGGAGATGGCCGACAGCTCCGCTTCTGCCGCATCGGAGAGACCGTCGTCGTCGGTGTCGAGGCCCTGATCCTCCTCCTCGAGGATCTCGGTGGCGCGATCGGTCAGGGGCTCGATCACGACCAGGTCGGCCGGTGCCTGGTCGATCTCGGCGATGACCTGTTCCTGGTTGACGATGGCGGCGACGACCGCAGCCTCACCACCCTCGAGCCGGGCCACCTGGGCCGACACGGCACCTACCGTCTTGTCGACTGCCTCCTGCTGTTTGACCTGGATGGTCGCCAGATAGGCCACCAGATCCGCAACCTGGTTCTCGTTCATGGGCCCACCCCCGGCCAGACCCCAAGCAGGCATAGGTGTGTTTCCCCGTCCAAAGGTGATCCAGAAGGTGAGCTCGTCTTCGCCGTACCGATAGAGCACGTCGTCCAACGATGGTGCCGTCCAGGTCACCGTCACTCCGGAGCGCTTCTCCACATAGGAAGCGGTGCCACCCACACCCAGAGGACCGTGGCAGTTGAAGCACTGGAACTCCTCGGCCAGATGCTCGCCACGTTCCACCTGCGCCTCGTCGAACTCCTCGACGAAGCCTTCCTGACGGTTTGTCTCGCCGAGGAAGTAGAGCGGAAGTGAGATGGCCAGGAATGCGGAGAAGGCAATAGCGGCCTTCTGGCCGGTCTCCAGACGCCGGGTCTCCAGCCGTTGGTCATCGATGCCGGGACGAAGGTTCTGGGGCACCTCTTCGGCACCACGCCGGCTTCTCAGCGCCGACACCAACATCACACCGAGCCAGATGATCCCGGCGACGACCGCCAGAACCGTGATGATGTCTGCTGTCACCCTCTACGCCTCTTCACTGGCGATGGCACCGATGCAACTGGGGCCCTGCGGGTAGTTCACACTTGGGGTTGGGGCCCGTGGCGTCTGAATGATCGACCCGGTCCGAATTATGAACCGATCCCCATCGCGCACCTCGACCTGGAACCGATCCAGGTTCCTCGGAGCCGGGCCGGCGAAGTACTCACCCACCGAGTTGTACTTGGACCCGTGACAGGGGCACTCGAATCCAATCGACGTGCTACACCAGGGGACCCGACAACCGAGATGCACACAACGCTGAAAGAGAGCCATCAGCCCCCCCGCCGCCACACTCCTGCCCTCGAACTGCTCCGACAACGACGACGGGGCCGGGACCACGTAGGCCCGCGCCTCGGGAACGAAGACCGGGACTTTCGACCCGTCGGATGCGACAGTCTGTGCCAGGAGGGCCTCGACCTCACCGGCATCGACATCCGACCCGAATCCACCGGAGAGCTTGGGCCAGAAGAACGCCAGGGAGTTGAGGCCCATCAACGCCAGGAACGACCCGAACGTGGTGGCCAAGGCTCGGTTGAAGAACTGACGGCGGGTAACACCGGATTCTTCGGTCGTGACCTCCACCACCCTCTGTGTCTCCACCACCTCCACGCCGACGCCCGCCGGCTCGAGAACCTCGACCGACTCGGCAACTCCCCCGACGACCTCTTCGCCGACATCCGCAGGGGCGGTTTCGTCAGCGACCGCAACCTCTTCGACTGACGGGGCAACCCGAACCCCCACCATCGAACGGTCGGCCCTCCGGGTCTCGGCCGACACACCAGCCGTCGGATCGACCCGATCCGCTCGCGTTCGCCGGAAGGCGATGGTGAAAGCTCCGACTGCGCCCAGGATGGCAAATAGGGCAACCCCGATCAGGATCCAATTGGTGAAGCTCATTCGAACTGCACCCAGTCCTTGAGGTCGTCGAAGAAGACACCGTCGATCCAGGGGTAGGAGAAGTTGAAGCCCTGGCCGCGAAACAGCACCCCGAAGATGGTGAGTGTCCCCGAGCCGGCTAGGAAGATCGAGTAGAGCATGATGGCGAACTTGCGGTCACTGGGCCGGGTCGATGGGTTCTTGTCGATGTAGGGGATCATCATGAACCCGATCATCCCAATGAAAAGCGGGACCATGACCCCGGCTATCTGCGGGTCGAAGTAGCTGAGGAGCTCCTGGAGACCGAGGAAATACCACGGTGCCTTCGACGGGTTGGGGGTGGCGTTGAAGTTGGCAGGATCGAGAAGGGGGGAGTGGATTATCACCGACATGATCACCAGGATCCCGGTGATGGCGAGGAGTGCACCGAACTCCATGAGCATCAGGTGCGGCCAGGTGTTGACCTTGTCCGTCGGCTCCGTCTTGACGTCCTGGATGGCACGGGCCTTGACCACGGTGAGTAGACGCTGGGTGCGAACCCCTTCCGGCAATCCGGCGGGCGGCACCGTGGGTCGTGGCCTGACGACAGACGCCGCCCTTCCGTTCCCTGAGCCATCGGATTCCAGAGGAGTCGGGGCCTCGACGGCGATCGTGCTCTCTGGCTCTTCGACCGGGGCCGTCTCCGGCTGAGCGGTTTCCATCTCCGGAATGGCGGTCTCGGCGACGGGCCGTTCGGAGGCCACCATGGCTGCCGGAGACTCCTCGGGTGGCAAGGCCTCTGCCTCCTTGGGCTGGGCAGGGGCCACATCCATGTCGATGTCCGCCGCCTCCACCTCGGGAGTCTCCGCCTCGGCACCCTCGTGTGTGGGAACCTCTTCGCTCGGCTCCACCTCCTCCGGCTCCGGCTGTGGGATCTCCACAGGCGGCCCCTCGCCCCTCATCTCAGCCAGGACCTCCTCGACCGGAACACCCAAGGCCTTGGCCCTGGCCTCCGCCGACCTTCTCAGCAGACTTTCCGGGATCTCAACCATCAGGACACCTCACAGCGGCCCTGATATGCCGCCGTCTTTGCGAACCCGCCAGAAATGGACAGCCATGAATATGACGATGATGAAGGGGAACGCCAGCACATGCAGAACGTAGAAACGCAGCAGTGTGGCTCCGGTGACCTCGACACCCGCGAGCAGAGCGAACTTGACCTGATCACCGATGACCGGCGAGAAACCGGCCATGTTGGTGCCCACCGTGACGGCCCAGAGAGCCAGCTGGTCCCACGGAAGCAGATAGCCGGAGAACGAGAGGAACAGGGTCAGGAAGAGGAGCACCACCCCCACGACCCAGTTGAACTCGCGAGGGGGCTTGTAGGCCCCGTGGTAGAAGACCCGGCTCATGTGGAGGAACACCGACAGCACCATGAGGTGAGCACCCCATCGGTGCAGGTTCCGAACCAGGGAGCCAAAGGCGACGCTCGTGGAGAGAGCCTCCATGTCCGCGTAAGCCACTTCGGCGGTGGGGGTGTAATAGAACATGAGGAAGATGCCGGTGATGGTCAATAGGATGAAGAGGAAAAAGCTGAGACCACCGAGACACAGGGTGTAAGACAGCCTGACGCCGTGTCTCTTCACCTTGACCGGGTGTAGGTGGTAGAGGACGTTGTTCATCACCACATAGGACCGGTTTCGAGGGCTGTCCGAGTATCCCTGCCTGAAAGGCGACCCCGGACGCATGATGGAGTCGGCCAGCTGTGAGCTCCACAGCTTGTCCGTCCCCTCCTTGATCCGGTCTCGGAGACCCAGCCGACCGTTGCTGTTAGCCATTCGCCACTCCCTACCAGCGCATCCCGTAGCTATAGCCGTTCTTGAAATCTCTCTGCCCGGTGTCGAAGTCCCACGGGCGACGATCCAGCCCGAGCTCGGCAGCCTGGTCGGCCAGCGATCCTTCGAACTTGCCCAGGGAGATCACATTGGTCGGACACCGGTCGATGCACAGCGCGCAGCGGGTGCACTCGTCCTCGTCGACCACGAAGAAGCCGAGGTTCTGGCTGTCATCGGCAGGGTGATCGACATTTATCGCCTCATCGATGGCGCTCAAGGAGAGATAGTGGATGCACTTCCAGGGGCAGATGTCGACACACCCTTCGCACAGGATGCACTCCGACTGGTCGATGTGGAGGAACTGCTTGGGCCTCAACTTGTCGGTGAAGTAGTCACCTTCGACCAGGGCCAGCTGATAGTCGTCCCGAATCGGAGGAGTCTCGTCGACAACGCCCTTCGGCATCAGCTGCCCTTCACCAATGGGCGTCCGTATGGTGACTTCTTCTCGGCCGGCGCCGCGCCTTTGGGCCGGCCTTCCTTCATCCTCTGGATCTGAATCGCGAAGAACCCGGCAAAACCCAGCAGGCCGAGGCTGTACCCCATCTGAATCGCGTCCTTGACGGCAGCAAAGCTGACCGAGACGTCATTACCCAGCACCAGGAAGGATGGGATGGTCAATGCAATCCGCTGTGAAGACCAGTCGAGATCGGTCTGGGCGAAGTTCAACCACTCCGACGGAACCATCCCGAAGTAGAAGACGAGGGCAATGAAGGTTATGAATGCCGCCAGCGCCGATCGAAACCATGTCATCTTCTGATTGAGCACCCACGAGAACATCGCACCAGCCAGGAGGACCGTGGTCGCTCCCAGGACGACCAGATAGCCGAGCGCCTTCCACCAGGTGCCCCGTGGCCACCAGTTCAGATAGTCGACGACCACTGGAACTTCCACACCGTCGACCACCTCCGTCTGGGGAATCGACGACCAATGGATCCAGATGACGCCGAGCACGAGGCCGAGGAGACCTGCGATCAGGAGAGCGCCGCCGATCAATCTGCGGCGGGCGTCGCTCAGTTCGGCGAGGCGATACATCTCAGTGAGCAGTCCAAACGAGTTGACGGGTGTTTGCTGATCCGTTTCTACCACAGGTTAGGTGCGCTTCGAGAACCGGCCCGATGGTCACGCTCCTACGTGCAGTCCTTTCGGCGGACAGAATCATCGATCTAGTTATGCTCCCGCCGTCTCATCGTGCGCGAGGAAGTCGGTTGGTTGACACCCAAACTGGAAATCTGAGAGCCCTTCTCGGCGGCGGCTCCCGAGAGGACCGGCTCGCCGCAACTCATTTCATGGTCGGTGCGGTCTTCGGGGTGCTGGGCAGTGGCATTCAGCTCCTTTCACTCGTGGCGCTTCGGTTCCCCGGTCTGTTCCCCGTCTCGTACGGACGTCTGGAGCCGATGGCCAACCTGACGCTCATGATCGGATTCCTCGCCATCTCATTGGTCGGTGGCGTCTATTACGTCCTACCCCGACTGACCGGGAGCCATCTTCGCAACATCGACAGCGCCAGGTTGGGCCTGTTGGGGATGGCGGGCATGACTGTGCTGGGGCTTGTGGCCATCTCCTTCGGGTTTGGCGACGGCTCCCAACCCATGGGTCTTCCGTGGTGGCTCGACTTGCCACTGGCCCTGGTGTTGGGCGGGCCCGCGTTCGTGACCATGACCACGATTCGGCACCGGGTCGAGGAGCGCAGTTTCGTCACACTCTGGTTCGTTCTCGGAGGTGTGGTCTGGTTGCCGTTGCTGTATCTGGCTCATCTCGCCACCGAACTGCCCGGTGTTGGTTCGGTGGCCGTGGCCTACGCCGAGACCTTTCTCTCCGCGGGGTTCGTCACCATGTTCATGGTCGCGGTCGGGTCGGGGCTCGTCTACTACACGGTGGTCAAGGAGTTGGACGTGCCCCTGGCCAGTCGTCAGCTGGCCCTGGTCGGGTTCTGGTCTCTCGGTTTCGCCGCTGCCTGGTGGGGCGCCGCCCAACTCTTGTTTGGCCCCGGCCCCGACTGGGTAGCCGGGGTGGCTGCAGCGTTGGGTCTGGCATTCCCCATAGGAGCGTTGGCCAATGCAGCCAACATCTCGATCACGCTGGAAGGGTCATGGTCCGGCCTGGAGGACCGGCCCGGGGTCGTCTCCGGTGTCCTCGGCCTCTACCTGGCGGTCGGGCTGGCGGCAGTGGCGTCCATCACCGGCTTCCGAACTGTGGGCTCGGTAGCAGTAGACACCCCATTCTGGGAGGCAGTGGAGTACGTGGCACTGGGCGGTCTCGGCACTCTGTTGGTTTCCAGCGTCGCCTTCGCAGCTCTTCCCCGAATCGTCGGCCGTCAGATCGAGAACATCGTCAAGACACGGAGATACCACCGCATCCTGGTGACCGGTGCAGTGGGAGTTCTCATCTCCATGGGTGCGGCCGGCTTGTTGGCCGGGTACTCGTGGATCGCTGGATCCAACAGCACCGCTTATATCGACGCCGGTGAAGGTTGGGGGGCAGGGCTCACCGGGAGTTATGAGACCCTGCTTCTCCTGGCGTTGGGGTTTGGCATCGTGTTGTTCTTGGGAATGGCCGGGTACGTCTCCATCGTGTTCGGGACCATCGCCCGTGGCAAGGCGATACCCCAGGAGGTCCTGGTGGCCAAGGAGACCGAAGATGAGTGAGCAGCTCTCCGCGGCGGCGGCGGCCATGGGTCTCCCCGAACCTCTCGTCGAGCGCTCTGCCGCCGCCCGTGCCGCCGAGACCGGTGCCAGTGTCGAGGCTATCCTCGCCGAGTGGGCGGGAGGTGAGGCGGCTTCAGTGTCGGCGCCCCCGCCGGCACCGGCCGAGGAGACAGCTCCCGCTCCGGAAGTCGAGCCCGAGGTGGGACCCACGCCCTCCCCCGAGATCATCGTCGACGTCCCACAGCCGGTGAAGACCGAGTACCACGTGCCGGCCGGGCCTTACAAGCCGCCGGTTCTGGTCGGCACCAAGGACAACCCCATGACCGTCTTGGCCGGCGTCGTGGGCCTGTTCGTCATCGTGGTCCTGGTCGGGCTGGTGGGCCCATCGATACCCGCCGACATCGCGGGAGCTCGGTCTTCGGAGCTGCCGTACTCCGAGGCGGCCCTCGATGGCCAGGATCTCTACGCCAGCCTGGGTTGTGCGGGATGTCACACCCAGATGGTGCGGCCGGTCATCGCCGACGTGGGTCTGGGCGCTGTGAGCCTGAACGACAGCAACCAGATCCTGGGCACCCGGAGATTCGGGCCCGACCTCTCCGACGTGGGAAGCCGTCTCAGCGTCTCACAACTGGAGGCAATCATCGCCGGGCTCGGGGACCATCCTGGCCTCAGTCTGAGCAGTGAGGACCTCGCAGACCTGGTGGCATACTTGAGCGAGTCTGTGACCTCGGCGGGAGACGAAGAGCAGTGAGCCTCAGTGCAGCCGCCGCGGCGATGGGTCTCCCCGAAGCGCTGGTCGAGCGTTCGGCGGCCGCCCGTGCCGCCGAGACCGGCGCCTCCGTCGACGAGATTCTGGCTGCTTGGGCCGGTGGCGAGGCGGCTCCCGCCGGCGCGGAAGCCGTTGCCGAAGCCCAGGCAACCGCTCGGAACGGGGAAGAGACGAAGGCCGAGGAACAGGCCCCTTCGACCCCCGAAGCCGATGTTCCGGCACCGGAGCCGGTGACAGCATCGGTCGAGCCGATCGCGGCGCCTGGCGCGCCCACTGCCCCCACGCGGGCGCCGCTCCCAGCCGAGGTGACCGCGGCCCAGGCCGCCCATTTGCCCGAAGTGACAACCGTGCCCACGGCCGGCATCAGGGAACGGACCAACTTCGTGATCCCGCGTTGGCTGACTGGACTGATGATCGTCGCTCCCCTGTTCGCGTTGTTCGCTCTCGGCGGATCGGCCACCGGTGCGTGCGGGGAGGCCACGGAGCTGGCCAGCGACATCATCACGGGAGAGATCGTCAACTGTGACGGCTCGGAGTTCACCGGCGGCGCGGTCGGCGGCCGCGGCACCGACTTCGTCACACTTGGCGCGGGGATCTTCGCCGGATCGGAAGTCGCCGGCGTCAATTGCTCCGGTTGCCACGGTGCCGGCGGTCAGGGCTCGGCCACCGGCCCGCCGCTCACCGGCGTCCTCACCACATTCGGGTCCTGCTCCGATCACACCGAGTGGGTGACGCTGGGCACGACCGGGTTTCAGGCGGCGGGGAGATCGACCTACGGCGACACCGGGAAGACCGTGGGCGGGTTCGGCACCATGCCATCCTTCTCGGGGAGCCTCACCGCGGAGCAGATCGCGGCGGTCGCCGCCTTCGAGAGAGTCCGCTTTGGCGGTGAGGACACGGACACCGCCCTGGTCGACTGTGGGCTGGTGGAACCCGAGGGGAGCGAAGGTGAGAACGCCACTGAGGGGACCGTGACCGACGGAGAGACCGCTCCCGAGGTTGCCGGCAACGGGCCCTAGCCCAGAACCGCCTGGACGGCTCGGCGCAGGCCGATCTCGTCTTCGATGATCCCTTCGGCAACCACCACGTCGTCAGGCCCAATCACGACGGGCACGCGAAGCCCGAACCGGGCGACCAGGTCGTCGCTCTGGTCGATGTCCAGCTCCCTCCAATCCAGCCCCAGACCACGCATCACCCTGACCACCAGGGGCCGTGCCTGATCACAGAGATGACATCCCTCCCTGGTCAGGAATCGAATGGAAAAATCACTCAAGCAATCACTCTCCGTGGCCGATATGCACGGTGCATGCAGGAAGGATTGGTTCCTCCCCTCACACCTAGGGCACGTTCCCAAGGTGTGAACGGATAGCCTCCCAGCCCGCCCCACGGTGGAGAACCATCCTTCATGTAGTCGGGGCCCTCGCCACCATTCGGGGGCCCCGACATTGTGTCTGCCCGGCCTACAGCCGTTATCTGAGCAACAGCACCGAGTGCCGCGTGACTGATGCTCACATGATCGGTGGAAGACACCGGGACGGCATACGATCGTGGGGTGCGCCCGGCCACTGCCGTCGTCCTGCTGATCCTGGCGGCCATCATCATCGTCGTCGGCATCATTCAGCTGTGGCTGATCTACTCCCCGCCAGGGTGACCTCCGTGCCCTCAGAGACCCTCAATTGCTCGTCGGCACGACCACCCCTCACCGCAAGGGCGAGCAGCCCCACCGAGTCGACATGGATCAGAGGGTCGCCCTCGTCCACATCGCCGTAGGAGGTCACCCAGGGAAGAGAGTGAACCGTTGAACCCACCTTCACCGTCACGATCTGCCCCGGAGCGAGGTTCAGCTCGGCCAGATCTTCCGGTGAGACATTGGTCTGGACGTTCCCGAAGGTATCCACCCACCAAGCTTCACCGGTGACCAGCGACCCCTTGCGCTCGGTGAGGGGCAACAATAACGGAACCAGATCCTCCCCGGCGACGAGGGGACCGAGATCTCCAAGCGTCATCTCACCTGCGGCCAGAAGAGCGGCCGCAGGGGCGAACACGTCGCGCCCGTGGAAGGTCTCTCCTGGCGAGGGAATCATCGCCTCCGGGCTCTCGATGGACACGATCTGCCTGGCACCGCCCACCATCGCCACCGCCGGCGACAACAGGCCGTTGTCGGGGCCGACGAAGATCCCCCATGGTGTCTCTGCCGCGATCGCGCGTCGCTCGGTTCCGACTCCGGGGTCGACAACCGCGAGACACACACCCTCCGGCAGATATTGAATGGCGCGGGTCAACGCCAAGGCCGCCACCCGGACATTCCCGCGGGGAAAGCCATGGCCCACATCGATGACCGTTGATGCTGGGGCGAGCTTGGCACAGACACCATGAACCACCCCCACGAACTCATCGTGCAAGCCGAAGTCCGAGAGGAAACTGATGGGCAGAGTCATTGTCGGCGACGCTAGCGATCGAGGTGAGACCGGCGGCCGAGCCAGACGGCGGGTGCCACATCGGGTGCCACATATAGTGCGCGCATGGCCGACCCAACCCACGAGTCCTTGGCCCGAAGAGCCGCCGCCCCAGGGGTGACGATGCTCATCGGTGGGTTGGACACGGGTAAGACGACGGTGGCCATCGATGCGGTCCGCCACGCCTTGAGCGCCGGTAATCGGCCGGTCCTGGTCGACGCCGATGTTGGTATCTCCACGGTGGGGCCACCGGCTTGCGTCGGGCTCAAGGTGTTCGAATCCGAGGATGATCTGGAGACGATCGCCAAGCCCCACGCGCTGCACTTCGTAGGCACCATCACGCCTTCACGTCTTGTCCTGCAACAGGTGGTGGCCACTGCGGTGATGGTCGAGCGAGCTCGGGGCTTGGGCGATGTGATCATCGTCGACACCACGGCAGTGGCTTCCGGAGTCTCCGGGGAGACCCTGAAGTACCACAAGACAGAGCTCTGTCGCCCCGATCGGGTGGTGGCCCTGCAGCGGGGTGAGGAGATGGAGCCGGTGGTTGGGATGCTGCGACGGTTTCTCGGCGTCGACGTCACCACCGCACCCACCGATCCCGGCCTCAATCCGCTGGGACCCGACGAGCGCGCTTTGAGGAGGTCCCAGGCGTTCGCCGATGCGTTACGCCCGCCCTTGGACAGATGGAAGGTCCGACCCACCGTCTTCGCACCGACGCTGCCGGTGGGTCTCAACCTGGATCGGCTCGATAGGGTCCTCGTCGGTGTTCAGGATGCCACGGGTGGCTGCCTCGGTTTGGGGATTCTCCAAGTCGAAGCGGACACCCTGCGTGTCATGACCAATGTCGGCGAGGGAATGACCGGGCTCCGATTGGGCTCGATGCGCATCGACCCCGAGACCTACGAGGGCACGGTCATCAGCCTCCGTGAGCTCATGTTCGGCGTATGAGTGGTGGGATCTCCCCCAACGCAATAGGTCGGGCGACACGTTAAGAGAATCGTCGGTCGGGTCGATACCTGGTGGATGCTGGGGAAGACGCGATGGCTATCGACGACGCTGGTGGTCGCACTGATGACCATCGGTTTCAGCGCGTCCGCCGACCCCGGGACCGAGCAGCGTTTCCTCTCCACCATCAATGCCGAACGGAGCGCGGCCGGTCTGGCTTCCCTGACGATGGACGACGGGCTTCGTGCACACGCACGCAACCACACCCAGGACATGATCGCCAGCGGGGAGATCTACCACTCGACCAGTGCCGAGTTACAAGCGGCCGCCGGGAGTGACTGGTCCAGGCTAGGAGAGAACGTGGGTCGTGGCGGCGACGTCCCCAGTCTTCACCAAGCGTTCATGGACTCCCCGGGGCACAGGGCCAACATCCTCGGCGACTACAACTATGTGGGGATCGGCACGGCCACCGGCTCGGGACAGCTCTGGGTCACGATCGTCTTCAAGAAGTCCGACACGGGCGGCGGAGGGGGCTCAGAGGGACCCACCACGACCACCCAGCCCCAACCCCAGCCCACCACGGCCACCACCCTGCCCACCACGACGACCACCCTGCCCACCACGACTTCTGCTCCCACCACTACCACCACGGCGCCTCTCTCCACCGCTACCACCCTGGCAAACACGACGACCACCACCTTGATCGTGGGCCCTGACAAGCCGGTCACTCCCGGCGAGTCATGCATCGTGGCCACCCGTTATGGGTGGACATGTCACGACTAGATGCTGGGCTCTGCTGAGCCCCCCCAGGCCTGTGATGCCGGTGACACCGGCTGAACCTATGGACGCGATCTCAGCCATCCGGATAGGCGTGGGCTGAGGCCATAGAGCACGGCGGAACGCCCCAGTGACCCTCCGGAGCTTCCTCCGCACTTCCCCGAACGGACGCTGCTCCGGCTTGCCTCTGGGGCGTTCGCCTCGGTGCGAATGTACGCGTCTGCGTCATCGATATCAACGACCACGCGAGTGAGATCCCTGAGTGTCATATACCATCAACTAACACTGACTCCTGTCGACAGCGGGGTTACCAACAGCAATCGGGGTTATCCACAGAGTTTGTCCACATGGGTTTGTTCACAAGTTTCTAACCCGATTTTTCGCGACCCGGGAACCCGGCCCGGACCATCGGTCGGAAGGCCAACTCGATCATCTCATAGATCTCACCAAGCACTCGATCGAGCTCCTCGACCGTCACCAGGTCCTTGCCGAGACGACCCCGAAGCACAATCGCCTCCTCACCATCCAGTGCAAAGAAGCAACGCCAGCTTCCGGCGTTCCTCACGAGTGCCTGGCGATGGACCTCGGCCGGTGTGACCGGTGCCGGCATCACGTACGCCTCGTACCACAGACTTCGTTCTCCGACATCGAACCAGACGGTGGTGGCATCCCGCGTTTCCTGACGCATCCGGACCGCCCACCGGCCTTCGACCTCCTCGGCATACTCGACCGCCGAGCCGTCGTCATCGAGCCAGAGGCGGATCCGAAGCCGGAGTGTCTCTCTCACTCCAGCACCAGTCTCGGCTCGAATCTGCCTACTAAATCCCCACCACCCATGACCGCAGGATGAAGCAACGGATCGAGGGCCGTGACTGCGACATCCGGTAGGGCTCCGAGCTGGTCCAGCGCCGTGCCGGCGGCCAGGCTGGCGATCATCCCGTTGCCGTCCCAGCTCTTGGCTGCCAACCCGAATCGGCCGTCGACCGCCACGCCGATGCAACCGGCGGCGCCACCTTTGGCCGCCACGTTGATGGCTATTGCAATCTCGGTGTCGCCTTCGCGGTTGGCACCAATCAATGCCGGATAGCGACGCATCGTCTGAAACACGTCGCCCAATGATGGCTCGGTGGCAAGGCGGGCATACATCAAGGCCATAGCCCGCGCCGTGGTGCGCAGAGCTGGGACACCACACCCATCGACCCCCACCGGCTCAACCGACAGCTCGCCGAGCTCGCTCACATAGGAGATCACCTTCCGCTGAAGCGGGTGATCGAGGCTGGCATAGGACACGGGATCCCAACCCCGGGCGACACATGCCCTCAGGAAGCCGGCGTGTTTTCCAGAGCAGTTGTGCCAGATTCTCCGTGGTGACCGCTCACCGGCGCCCAGAGCCGCCCTGGCCGCCACCGGCGACAGCGGCCAAGTCTTCGGGCAGCGCAAGGCCATCTCCCTGAGCTCGGCCCTGGCGAGAATCGACTTGACCAGTGACACCTGCACAGGGAACCCGCGATGGGAGGCACAGGCCATCGCCAGCTCGAGCGGCTCCAAGCCGGCGCCACACTCCTGGGAAACCAGCGCTTGAAACGGCTTGGCCGCCGATCGGAGGAAGAATGGGCGATCGATGTCCCCACACGAGGCCAGAAGGGTCCGATCTGGCGCGACGACGGCAACCGTGCCCTCGTGCGTGGTCTCGACAAGCCCGGATCTGACCTCCTCGGCGAGCAACGTCAGCCGCTTACAGGCGCCTCGTCCTGCTGGCTCCGATACCTGGAGACGACTTCGTCCTGGAGGGTGTCGATCACCTGGTGAAGTTGCCGACGCTGCTCCGAGAGATGGGTTTCGACTTCGCGGAGACGATCGATCGCTTCGCCGATCTCCGCATCGGACAAGTCGGGGAGATTGGCCAGGACACCGTCGTCCATGATCTTGTCGATGAGCCGGCGCCCGGTGACAGAGGGCAGAGGGGGCATGGTCTCGAGGTGTCTGAGGTTGGGCTCTGAGCCTCGGATCATCCCTGCGGCGAGGATCTCGGGAAGCGCCTCCAGGATGGAGCGTGTGTCCTCGCCGCGACGGCGCCGCAGCTCGTAATCGAGCAGGTCCATGCGACCATGGAGCAGCCTTCGGTAGTACGAGACCTGGGACTCGACGTCCTCGGCGGCGTCGCGACGTCGACGCACGTCGTTGAGTTCGAGCTCGGAGAGCCCCTCGACGTACTCGGGCTCGAGGACTATGTCTATGCGGCGACGCTTGTCGTTCACGGCGAACAGGTTAATAACAGGCGGCCCGGACCGTGGGATAGGGGTTCACCGGTCCCCCGCCCCCCGGTCGTATCTCGAAATGAAGATGCGGGCTCGTGGTGACCGCGTTTCCGCTATTCCCGTTGTATGCCAGCGTCTCGCCCTGCGCCACGCGTACCGAGCCAGAGAAGGTACGACTGTCGAGGTGGGCGTAGTAGTAGATGAACCCGGAGTCGGCCCTGAGGTGCACGGTGGTCCCTCCCAGCGAATTCCTCGACGCGATCGCAACACCTGACTGAACTGCGTAGACCGGCTCGCCACGGCGGGCGAACATGTCCACCCCCTTGTGCCTTCGCCCACCTGATCTGGGAAACCCCCATGAGTCGATGAACGAGGTGCTTCCCGGGGTCATGGGGCAGATGAAGTTCCCGACCTGGACGGATCCCCTCCTTCTCGCCGCCAGCAGTGCCTGCTCCTTGTCGTACTGGGCGGTCAGCTCCTTGCAGCGGCCGCTCAGCTTGGCATAGGCGGCCTGCTCGGCCTCCATCGCCTCCTGCTGACGATTGAGGACCTCGAGGGACTCCTCCTCGGCAACCTTCAACTCACCGTGGACCACGTCGAGATCGTCCTGAAAGCGGATGAGCTCCCCCTTGGCGGCAATGATGTCGTTGATCGACTCTTGCCCACCGAGCGTGGCGGAGTTGAGGAACTCGGAGGTCATCAGGACCTGGTCCACCGATGACGCGGAGAAGAAGATCCCGGGACTGTTGAACCCACCCATCATGTACATCTGAACGGCTTGCTCTTCCAACTTGTCCTGGATTATGAGAAGGTCTTCCGAGTTGGAGTCGACCGAGCTCTGAATCCGGCCCTGCTTGCGCTCGATCCGCTCCACCTCGTTGAGGGCCGCCTCGTAGTCGAGCGCGGCCTCCTCGAAGGCGGATTGGGCGGCGCGATACTCGGCGAGCTGTTCGCGTGAGTCCTCGCACGCTGCGTCGACCTGTGATTTGGTGACAGCGCTCGATGGCATGGGAAACAGGGATCCGACCAGGGCAGCGAGGGTTATGACGAGAAAGACGCGCCAGTGCGTCCTCTGGGCAGCCATGAGGCGCGAATGCTACCCACGTGACATTGCTTGCAGTAGTCAGTCGAAGGCTGCCCCGACCCCCTGGTGATTCCGACGAGATCGCAGTGGTGCCCTGTGACGAAGGGTCAGAGGACCAGTCTGATCAGCGGGAAGTAGATCGCCGCCGCCAGCACGACACCGTCGACAGAGGCCAGGAATCCAGGTGGGCGCTCGGTGAGGGCGACCCGTCCCGAGCGGAGCATCGATGACAGACCTTGACCGGCCACCAAGGCAACCGACACGCCGAGACCGACCAGGAGATAACCAACGACGTCGAGGTCCCACAGGGCGGCGGCACCTATCGCCGCCAGCACGGACCCAATGGCGGTCGCGGAGAACCTGTCGACAAACGGGACTGCGGGAAGACGCGCCACCAAGGCGCCGAGCGCAACACCGACGACGGTGGCCGCCAGAAACACATCCGCTGCGTCGGGATCGGGAGTGAACGAGGACCTGGTGAGAATCAGCGATGCCGACCCCAGCCCGGCCAGCAGACCCACGAGCAGGGTGGGGGCGAACACGTCGACAGCCCGATAACGCCGGAACGCCACGGCCCATCCCAGCACTATGGCCACTGCCAACGCCATGGTGATGCCATAGCCGGTCGGGCCCAGGATGTGGGCGGCCAAGGTCGAGGATGCCGCGACCGCGGTTACTGCCAACGGGGCAAACTCCTTTCCCCTGGCAGTGAAGGCCGAACCGACGTCGATGGCCCACACCGCAGCTATGGCGACCAGAGCCGCGGCCCAGATCTCCTGGCCTTGAAGATTGGCGAGGACGGCCACGAGGGCGATGACCAGAGGCAGAAAGCCGGCAAGGTCGGTCGGCACCAGTGTCGCCGGCTGGCTTCCACCCGAGACCGGAGGCAGGATCACCACCTCGTCACTCTCGCCAACCGAGTCCCCCGACGTGGCTTCGACGCCGTTCACCCAGACTCGTGAAGTCTCCACTCCCCGTGCGAAGTCGGGACCGAATTTCTCGTTTGCTGCGTCGATGATCTCTCCCACGGTCCGAGCCGGCATCTCCAGACGAGATGTCCCGGCTATCTCCCGCAGATTGGCGAAGAGTCGAAGCTTGGCCACGACCCCCAGGGTAAAGGTTGTCGGACCTGGCGTGCGGCTTGATGCCTACTCTCTCGCCATGAGCAAACGGGTCCTGGTGGCGGTGGACATTCCCCAGGTGGGCGATGAGAGACACAAGAATTGGGCGAAGATCGTCGATTCCGTCGACACCTCCAAGTCCTCCGGCTGGGCATTCGATGGCGCATTCGTGGCAACCGGTGGGATACAGGACGTGCCCGCCGGAGCGGTCCTCCTGGTGTACGGCGAGCGCGGTTCCCGAGTCAACCCGCAGAGCACGGCCCGGGTCTACACCGTCAACGCCGATGCAACCCTCACCTTCGAGGCGGAGGCAAAGGGGCGAGCGTGGGCGCGAACTCTACGTGACAACATCGAGCGACTACTCGGAATGGAACGAGCCCCCGTCGACCTGAGTCGGTTGCCGGACCAGATACTGGTGGATGAGCTCCGTTTGCGAGGATGGAAGGTGGAAAGCACATGAAAGCCATCGTCGTCCACGAGGCCGGTGGACCGGAGAACCTGCGGCTCGAGGAGGTCCCCGACCCAACTCCGGGTGTGGGTGACCTTCTGGTAGCCGTGGAGAGGGCCGGGCTCAACTACATCGACACCTATCACCGCGGTGGGCTGTACCCGATGGAATTCCCGATCATTCCCGGAGTCGAGGGAGCCGGTGTGGTCATCGAGGTTGGTGAGCGTGTCGATGATTTCGTAGTCGGTGACCGTGTCGGGTGGACGGGTCTCATAGGCAGCTATGCGACCCGTCATCTGGTGCCCGCCAGCGTGGCCATACCCATTCCCGATGAGATCGGGAGCGACACCGCGGCAGCCGTGCTGCTTCAAGGGATCACCGCTCAATACCTGGCGACGGACACCTTCCCCCTGTCTGCGTCCGACCGATGTCTCATCCACGCCGGCGCCGGAGGAGTGGGGCTGCTACTGACCCAGATCGCCAGGGGCAAAGGTGCCTACGTGATCACCACCGTGGGAAGCGAGGAGAAGGTGGAGTTGAGCCGTGGGGCCGGAGCGGACGAGGTGATCGACTACACCAGCACCGACTTCAAGGAAGCCGTCGAAGAGTTGGTGGGGCCCCACGAATTGGACGTCGTCTACGACGGGGTGGGTCGGACCACGTTCGAACGAAGCATGGATCTGCTGCGGCCACGCGGGATGATGGTTGCGTTCGGCAACGCCTCCGGGCCACCGCCGGACATCTCGCCACTCGTCCTCGCCGAAAAGGGATCGCTGTTCCTCACTCGACCCACATTGGCCCACTATCTCCGGACCAGAGAGGAACGGCTCGGACGGGCGAACGAAGTCATGGGCTTGGTGGCAAGCGGTGATCTGCAGGTTCTGATCAGTGCCGTGTTCCCGCTCGCCGAGGCCCCAGCGGCTCATGAGGCCCTGGAGGGCAGGAAGACGACTGGGAAGGTGTTGATCGCCCCCTGATGCTGATCGCAGGGCGGGCCCCACGACGTCCGAATGCCCCGTGTCAGGACCGGTCGACAGCCTGTAGCGCGGAGACGATCGTCGCCGTATCCTCGAGATGAGCCTGATGGGTGGTCACGGGCCGCGAGACGACTGGATGTGTCTTGTCTCGGAGGCTGACGCAGCCCCTTACTTGATCATCACGACGTGGAGGTGTCTCGGCCCGTGGACACCGAGGTTCAGTTCCTGCTCGATGTCGGCGGTACGGCTCGGTCCGGTGATGACGACCAGATTCGTCGTTTGACTGACCGCCTTCGGGTTCTTGTGAGCCCAGTCGGAGATACTCCGCTCCAAGGACGAGAGCTCCACCAGAGCTATGTGGACCTCGGCGATGAGACTGGCCATCCGGGGGCGTCCCTTGCCGTGTGACAAGACCAGGCTTCCGGTCTCAGCGAGGGCTACCAGCGACCCGGTGATCCCAACGTCGAGATCGAGGTATGAGAGGTTGTGCTGCAGACGATCATCGTCGGGGAGGGTGTGGTCGACGCGCTCCATCCCTGCAGAGATCAATGCAGAGGCCACGCCGGATGCGGGGAGGTCGTCCCAGGCCAGGAAGCTCCTGGCTTCGTGGCCGGCGGCGATGCCAACAACGACGCGCGGCACGCCGTGTCTGCTGACCGGTCCGTGGACAACGGCGTTGAGACGCTGAACCTGAGCCCGAAACAGATTCACCAGATCGGTCGGCTCGAGCTCGGGGAGACGCAACGAGACCGGTGGTGGAGGGGGGAGTCGACTGGTGAGCGCAGCCTGACCCACTCTCGTGAGAAATACGTCACGATCCACGACTCGTCCTCCACCACTCGCCGAACGATTGCTTCGCCGGACGCGGGAAGTCACGGCTCATGGTCCAACCCCGACCCGGTCCCGGCATCGTGCGGATCCACCCCCGTGTGGAGATCAGGGCGGAGAGACGGGAGGCCCACTTCTTGGCCCTGGCCCATCTTCCTGGATTCGTGGATGTCCTCGCGTACCCGGCCATGCCCCTCTCCAGCCAAGCCGGCAGCCGGCCCTGGGAAGCCGCCTGCTCACGAAGCTTGAGGAGCATCCGGGGAATCTCGATGCGTACCGGGCAGACTTCCTCACAGGCCCCACACAAGGTCGATGCGTAGGGCAGCTCCCACCACGGCTCCATGCCCGCCAACCCGGGAGTGACCACCGAGCCCACCGGCCCCGAATACACGGTCCCATAGGCGTGGCCACCAGCCGTCCGGTAGACCGGGCACACGTTGAGACAGGCTCCGCATCGGATGCAGGCCAAGATCTCGGCGGTCTCCCCGGCCAGGATGTCGGACCTGCCATTGTCGAGTATGACGACATGGAGCTCCTGCGGCCCGTCCGGGTCGTCCGGTCGTCGCGGCCCGCTAATGACGTTGGTGTACACCGAGAGACGCTGCCCGGTAGCCGACCGGGACAGTGTTTCCAGCACGACGGCAGCGTCCTCCCAGCGTGACGCAATCCGCTCCATGCCCATCAGTGCGATATGCACCCGAGGTGCCGTGGTGGCGAGTCGACCGTTCCCCTCATTGGTGACCAGGATCAGTGAGCCTGACTCGGCAACTGCCAGGTTGACCCCGGAGATGCCGGCGTCGGCTCTCAGGAAGACCTCCCGGAGATGCTCACGGGCTATCCGGTTGAGCTCGGACGGGTGGTCGGTATAGGGGACACCCAGTCTGTCGGTGAAGAGAAGGCCCACATCCTGACGTGTCATGTGGAGGACCGGAGCGATTATGTGAGATGGCGTGTCGCCTGCCAGCTGGATGATGAACTCCCCCAAGTCGGTCTCCACTACGGTCATGCCCCGGCTCTCGAGATAGTGGTTGACCGCTATCTCCTCGGAGACCATCGATTTGGATTTGACCACGAGCGTCGATCCGGTGTGCTCCAGGATCCCGGACACAGCTTCATTGGCCTCATCGGCGTCGGCCGCCCAGTGGACATGCCCACCGACGGCCTCGACACGATCGGCAAAGTGAGCCAGCAGGCGATCGAGGTTGCCGAGGGAGTGAAGACGGATGGCACGGGTTCTATCGCGGAACTCGTCCATCAACGGGAATTCGGCAACCGCTGCCGTTCTCTTGTCGTGCAGCATTCGCATCCCGTGTTCGGCAGCGACAGCCTCGCTGGAGCCGATGAGAGCCTCGGCACGAGTGAGGAACGACACTGGCTGGCTCATTGGTCACCACCGATGAGCTGAGCGATGTGCTTGACCTCTATGTCGGACCCCCGACGATGGAGACCACCAGCGATGTGAAGGAGACACGAGATATCGCCACCAACGACCGTGTCCGCCCCCGAGGCGATCACCCGGTCGAGCTTCTCGTTCATGATCG
>CAZSOF010000007.1:0-2905 GCA_964607685.1 uncultured Acidimicrobiaceae bacterium
TCGGAGCTGAGAAATGGGCCGTGGGTGCGGGCATAACGCCCCACCACGTCACCCACGGGATCATCCACCGGCTGGAGGAACACATGTGGCGTGCCTGGAGGCGGCTGGACACCGAGTGCATCGCGGAGCCGGGCTGTGTCCTCGATCGCCGACCACCGCTCTACGCCGCCCATGACCACAGCTACCACGCGACGCGTGTCAACGAGCTGTTGAATGGCCGACTCCACGTCGACGCTCTCGGCTCGCACCTCGATGTCCTCGGAGCTCAACGGACCTAGATCACGAAGCAGATCGTGGACGGCGTCTACGCTCCTGGCTCGCCGGGCCTCGGTGAGATGCTGCAGCTCGAGTTCGATGGCGGCCACGACCTCCGGATCGATCAGCTCGCGGAGCTCACCCTCACCCAGGAGCTCGCGGAGGAGGTCGCGATCGAGCGAGAGGGCGGCGGCACGTCGTTCGGCGAGGGGGGTGTCGGCCTCGTACATGTAGGCAGCTATGAATGAGAACAGCAGTGAGGAGGCGAAGGGACTCGGGCTGTGGGTATCCACCGAAGAGACACGGATCCTCCGGGATCTGATATCTCCCAGAACGCCCTGCAGCGCCGGAAGGTCGAAGTCATCCTGGAGGATCTCCCGGTACACCTCCAACAAGATGGGGAATGTGCCGAACTGCTTGGCCACTCCAAGCAGATCGGCCGAGCGTCTTCGTTGCAGCCACAGCGGGGTCCGCTCCCCGGGGCGTCGGCGGGGAAGCAGCAGCGCCCGACCGGCGGCCTCTCGAAAGCGCGCTGCGAACAGGGCGGTGTCGGCCAGGTGGTCTATCAGGATGCCTTCCACCTCTTCGGGGTCGAGAAGAAGGTCATCTGCCTCCGGTGGGTCGTCGGAGTCGGGAAAACGGAAGGCGATTCCGTCATCGGACCAGATGACGTCGACGTCGGTCCCAAAACGATCCCGGAAACGGTGGCGCAACGCCATGGCCCACGGGGCGTGTACTCGAGCGCCCATGGGGGAGAGGAGGACCACGCGCCAATCGCCGATCTCGTCCTGGAACCTCTCCACCACGATCGTCCTGTCGGTTGGCAGCACACCTGTGGCCTCCATCTCCTCGGACAGGTAGGCGATGAGGTTGTTGGCGGCCCATTCATCGAGGGCATAGTCATTACGTAGAGTGGCCGCGGCGAACGCCGGGTCCATGGCTGCGGTCTCCCGGACGAATCGGCCCACTGCCTTGCCCGTCTCCACCCCCCGGCCCAACATGTCGCCGTGCCAGAAAGGCATCCGAGCCCCCAACGCCGCGGGAGCCGGCACCACCTCGACCGTGTCGTGACCGATCCGATCGATCCGCCATGCGCTGGACCCGAGGAGGAAGACGTCACCCTCTCGTGACTCGTAGACCATCTCCTCATCGAGCTCCCCAACCCGACTCCCGTCGGGCAGCGTCACCCGGAACAACCCGCGGTCGGGAATGGTCCCGGGGTTGGTCACCGCCAACTGACGGGCCCCGGGGCGGGGCGTCACCTCACCGTTGGCCCGGTTCCAGGTTATGCGGGGCCGGAGCTCGGCGAAGAGATCGGACGGGTAGCGGCCGGAGAGCATGTCCAACGTCTCGTCGAACACCGACCGACTCAGATCCGAGTAAGGGGCGGACCGACGGGTCATGTCGAAGAGGTGGTCGGCGGTGGTGTCACCCCCCACGACATGGGCCACCAACTGTTGGGACAGGACGTCTATCGGGTTGGAAGGGATGGTCGTGGCCTCCACCTCGCGAACCATCATCTGGTGCGCCAGCACCGTGGACACCAAGAGATCGCCACGATATTTGGGGAACAACTTGGCCCGGGAGACGCCACCCACCTGATGCCCGGAGCGGCCCACCCGTTGCAGGCCCGAGGCCACCGAGGTCGGTGACTCGATCTGAAGAACCAGGTCGACCGAGCCCATGTCTATCCCCAGCTCCAGCGAGGAAGTCGCCACCACGGCCTTGAGATCGCCCCGCTTCAACGCCTCCTCGATCTCGAGGCGGTGCTCCCGGGCGACCGATCCATGATGCGCTCTGGCGATCTCGGAGCCGGCCAGGTTGTTGATCTCGGCGCAGACCCTCTCCGCCAATCGACGGGAGTTGGCGAAGACGATCGTGGAATTGTGAGCTTCGATCTGGTCGAGGAGCTCGGGGTAGACAGCGGGCCAGATGGAGCGGGTCGGCGTCCGGTCCGGATCCAGCGGATCCGGATCCCCCGGCTCGTTCATGTCGGCGACGGGCACCACGATCTCCAGGTCCAGGCCACGGTCTTGGGGAACATCGACGATGGTGACCGGCCGCGGGACCCACTCATCACCGGAGGCGGTGCCTCCTCCCAGGAACCGGGCTATGGCCTCCAGCGGCCGTTGTGTTGCTGAGAGCCCGATTCGCTGTGGCGGTTGGTCTGTGATCTCCTCCAATCGCTCCAGGGAGAGGGCGAGGTGCGCGCCCCGTTTCGTCCCGGCCACGGCATGGACCTCGTCGACGATGACCCAGCGCACTGTCCGCAAGACGGATCTGACGGCCGATGTGAGCATCAGATAGAGCGATTCGGGCGTGGTGATGAGGATGTCCGGTGGGTGACGCTCCATCCGACGCCGGTCCTCCTGGGGGGTGTCGCCGGTGCGGAGAAATGTGGTGAGCGCGGGCAGCGGGTCGCCACCGAGCCTCTCGGCGGCGTGGCGAATCCCTGCCAGCGGAGCCCGGAGATTGCGGTCGACGTCGTGGGCAAGGGCCTTGAGCGGTGAGACATAGAGCACGCGACATCGCTCGGAGCGCTCGGGCTGAGGCTCGGCGAGGAGACGGTCGAGGGTCCACAGGAAGGCGGCCAGGGTCTTGCCGGAACCGGTTGGGGCGTGGATGAGGGTGTGCTCGCCGTTGGCGATGG
>CAZSOF010000007.1:3005-27402 GCA_964607685.1 uncultured Acidimicrobiaceae bacterium
GCAGCCAGCTCGAGGAAGACCTCGACGATCTGGGGATCGAACTGGGTGCCGGAGTTCTTCCTGATCTCGTGAACTGCGAACTCCACGGGCAGTGCCGGCTGATAGGCCCGCGGCGACGTCATGGCGTCGAAGGCATCGGCTACGAGCACGATCCGGCTCAGGATCGGGATGGCGTCGGCGCCGAGGCCGAATGGATAACCCCCGCCGTCGAAACGCTCATGGTGATAGAGAATGGCCTCGGCGATCTTGGGGTCGAGCCGGTTCCTGGTCATGGCGAAGCCCAATTCGGGGTGTCTCTCCATGAGATCGCGCTCTGTCTCACTGAGTGGGCCGGGCTTGCCGAGGATCCCCGGATCGAGGTGGATCTTCCCGACATCGTGGAGCACACCGGCCAGTGCGAGGCGATCGAGATCGTCCCCGCCCAGCCCTATGCCGCGTCCGAGGTCAACCGAGAGATTGGAGACGCGGTGAACGTGCCCGTGTAGGTCTTCGATCACGTCCTCCATCACCTTGATCAGGAAGTCGTCGGGGAGTTCCTTCATACCAACACCACCGGCACAAGTCTGTCAGCGGCCTTCACATTGTGGATAAGTCGTCAGTCCCATTTGATCTGCGAATGAGTCGCCGGGCCCATTCGGAGGGTGGGAACGACCGTTAGCGTTGCCTCTTCCGCTCAGTCGCCATCGTCTAGACGTCTCAGATAGTCGGCGACGGCGACCTCATGCTCCGGTGTGGAATGAGCGATGGCCTGCAATGCCGCCGAGAGCTCCAGGAACCCATCGAGCTCCATGGAGCGCGCTTGACGCAGCAACCTCTTCGCCATCACGACCGCCGGAGCCGGTTTGGATGCGACGGTCCTCGCCAGATCCATCACACGAGCTGTCAACTTGTCCTCGGGGACCACCTCCAGCAGCACGCCGTAGCTCTCGGCCTCCGCGGACGTGATGAATCTGGCGGTCAACGCCATCTCGGTGGCTCGCTGCCACCCCACCACTCGTGGCAGCAGCCAGGCACCGCCGTCACCGGGGATGATTCCCATTTCAATGAAGGTGTGGGCGAAGCGAGCGTTTCTGGAGCCGAGGCGCATATCACACCCGAGTACCAGGTCGAACCCGGCCCCTACCGCCGGACCGTCGACTGAGGCGATGGTCACCAGGTCGGTGGTCGCCATGAATCGAGTGAGCTGCTGAATCGTTTCCCGATACTTCTCGGTCATGTCGGCCGGATGGCCGGCGAAGAGGCCTTGCCGGGCTGCCATGTCCTTGATGTTCCCACCGGCGCTGAATGCCGGCCCTTCGGCCTCGAACACCACCACCCTGATGCCTGGATCGGTCTCCGCCTCGTCCAGGGCGTCCAACAGCTCCTCGAGCATCCCCTCTCCGGTGATCGCATTCCTGATCTCGGGCTGTGCCAGCGTGATCACGGTCACTCCGTCTTCGGTCCGTGTCTTGATCGCACTCACTTGAGTCCCCTCTCGGCTGCCATCTGGGCAAAGTCGGCGGCTCGAACCGGATCCGGTCGGTTACCGGCCTCTCCGGCCACCTTGATCGCGCTGCCAACGATGATGGTGTCCGCCACGCTCAGCAGTCGGTCGAGGTTGTCGCCGGTGGCTCCGGACCCGATCACCACCCTGGTGCCCGCCGGCACTGCATCCTTGACGATACTGGCCACCTGGAGGTCGGGCTCGGCCCCGGTACCTGAGCCCGAGACGATGACGGCGTCGGCAAGTCCGCGCTCGACGGTGTCGGAGGCGGCCTGACGGGCGTCCGCACCCGCGGGGGCGGTGGCGTGTTTGACCATGACATCGGCCCAAATCTCCACCTCGGGTGCCAGTGTCGACCGCCGCCGCAGGACGTCGGCTGCTCGTCCGGTGAGAGGTCCCTGGTCGGCGTACATCACACCGGTGAGGACATTCACCCTTATGAAACTGCAGGACGTCGCGGCCGCTATTCCCAGCGCGGCCATGGCGTCATTGCGCAACACGTTCACTCCCACGGTGACTCCCGCCTGGCTGACGGCGCCGACCGCCAGTGTCATCGCAGCCACGGTCTCGGCAGGGACGCTGTCGGCGTAATACGGGACATCACGGAAGTTCTCGACCAGGAGTGCCGGAAACCCGGCGTCTGCGAGGATGGTGGCATCGGATCGGGCGGTCTCGATCACGTCCTCCATCGATCCCCCGTAACCGGGTGATCCGGGGAGTGCGAGCAGGTGAACCATCCCCACCAGGTTGGGGATGGGCCGGGTCACAGGAATGTCTGTGCCAGCTCGATTGCCTTCTCGGCGTGGTCGCCAGTGACCTTGAGACGTGTGTCCTTGACCCGGATCCGGCGAACTGCGATACGTGCCCAGTCGGAGGCAGAGCCCTTGATCAGCTGGTCGGTGTCCTCCGGGCCGTAGATCCACTTGGAGTATCCGGGGCCGATGACCTCGATGCGCACCGGCTCGTAATGCTCTCCCGACTGCTTGAAAGCGTAGGGGAGTGTCTTCCACCCGAACCAACAGACGTGCCGGATCCGGGGAGTGTCCTCCACCTCGATGCCCAGCGTCTCATATATGTCGAGACCGTGCATCCAGGTCTCGGTGAGACGGTAGGTGGCAAACGTGCGGGCGCTCATGTCTCCCGCGATCCAGGAGAGGCGGTCGTGGGCACTCATGTGGGACAAGGGTTCGACGACCTTGGCCCTGCCACCACGCCACCATTCGATCACGTCCTGGGGTCGCATGGCCCGGCCCTTCTTGATCGGCTGCTGACGCAGGGGCTCGATGTCAGAAGCGGCCTGCCATTCCTTGATCCGATCACCACCGTTGAGTGCATCGGCGCCCAGGTCCTCGAAATCGGCGAGGTGGGCAATGGTGTCGCGCACGGTCCATGGTCTGTTGGGGGTGACCAGATCCCAGACTTTGATAGGGATCCGCTGCAGGGACTGATCCAGGAACTGCTGTTCCGCTACTAGGTCTGAGAGGATGTCGCGCACCCGGCAATTCTAGTAGCCAATCTGGGGGTAGGACCAAGGCGGAACCTCCGTCACCAGGGTCTTTCCGCCTGCTCCTCGCGCAAACTCGGTGGAATGTCGGTGGTTTCGGGGAGACTGGCAAGCTCGTTGAGACGATCGATCAGCTCTCTGAGCCTCCCGAAATGGCGCCGATCGAAGTAGAACGTGATCCGGTCCAAGTCCAGAGCATCGTCGTCGTCGATCTCTGCTTGGTTGGGCTGGGTTCGTACGATCCTCCCCTCGGTCACGATATCGGCGAACTCTGCGTTGAGTGCCGCCAACTCGTCATCATCCGGAGCCTTGCGCAGACGGAGTATCAGCTTGCCGCCTGTGAATCGCTCGGAGTGGTAGTTGGTGTAGAACCTGAAGATGTGGTCGCAGGCCTCCTGGGCGTCGGAGGTGAGGTGGAAGAGAGACAGGTCCGACTCCGAGATCATGCCCTTGGCGAGGAGGACGTTCCGCATGAAGTCGACCAGTTGCCCCCAGTAGCCGGTGCCTTCGGCCTCCAGCAACACGATGGGGTGCAGGTCGGACTTGCCGGTTTGGATCAAGGTGATCAACTCGAATGCCTCGTCCAGGGTGCCGAATCCGCCGGGCAAGATCACGAAGGCGTGAGACTCCTTGACGAACCCGAGCTTGCGGGTGAAGAAGTATTTGAAGTTGACCGTTCGCTGGTCTGAGATGTAGGGGTTTCCGTCGGCTTCGAACGGAAGCCTGATATTGACCCCATAGGAGTTCTCGACCCCTGCCCCCTTGCTGCCGGCCTCCATGATCCCGGGCCCGGCCCCGGTGATGATGCCCCAGCCGTGACGAGCCATGGTGGCGGCGAAAGCCACCGTCAGCTGGTAGTTGGGGTCGTCTTCGGAGACCCTCGCCGACCCGTAGATGGTCACCTTGGGCTCTTCGTGGCGGCTGAAGACGAGGTTGGAGTACCTCATCTCCTTGACCGCGGTGTTGATCAACTTGAGGTCGCCGCGGGTGGCGCTGTCGCGGTGCATCTTGAGCACCGTGGTCACCAACTCGACTATCAAATCCTGGTTGTTGTTTTCCGAGGCGTCGGCCACGAGCTGGCGGAGACGCTCGTCCAACTTCGGGTTGCCCAGGTCATATGCCATTCGCGATCATCCCCATGCGGCCAGCGCCGCGGATGCGACCTCGTCTCCCCACTCCGGGACGAAATGCCCGGCGTGTGGGAGTACGAGTGGAGTGGGACAGGCTCTTATGCGCCTGTGGACGGTTGGCATGACAGACCCAAGCACCGGGTCTGCGGTTCCGATCGCCATGAAGGAGTGGCCGTCGAACTCCGTGGACCACCATTCCTCCGCCCGTCGGGACACCTCGACGCCGTCCATGTCGGTCGAGGTTGGCACCAGTCGAGGGAATGACCGCACACCTGCCTTGTAGGCGGCTCCTGGGAAGGGGGCTGCGTAGGCACCGACTTCTCTGTCGCTGAGATGCGCGCACGATCGCCTGAGGAGCCGGTCCACGGCGAGGTCGGGCGTTCGGGCCACATAGTCGCGCCAGGCGATGAAACCCTCGGTTGGCTCGCCGCCGGAGGCGAAGGTCGTGTTCATGATCAACAGGCCCGATATGCGATCGGGCATGTCGACGGGGATGGTGAGCCCCAGCAGCCCGCCCCAATCGTGCACCACCAGCGTCACTTCGCCGAGGTCCAGGCGAGCGATCAGCGCCAGGAGGGATTGACGGTGAAAGTCCCAGTTGTAATCGGAGTCCTCGAGTGGTTTGTCGGAGCGACCGAAGCCGTAGAAGTCGGGGGCCACGACTCGCGCTCCCGTTTCGAGGAAAGCCGGGATCATCTTCCGGTAGAGGTATGCCCAGGTCGGCTCGCCGTGAAGACACAAGTACACGGGCGCGCTTCGAGGCCCTTCGTCCACGTAGTGCATCCGAAGACCCTCGTAGCCCCGCAGGTCCCCGACATAACGGGGTCGGTAAGGCCAGTCTGGGAGGTCCTCGAACCGTGAATCGTCGGTGCGAGCGACTTGGAGCGTCATGATTCGAGCGTACCCGTAGGTCGTGCCTCTTCAGAAGGGCTTCTGCGTCGGGCCCTTGCGCACCACCGCGTTCCACACCGTTTCGTAGTGATCACGGTCGAAACGGTCGACCTGGGGAAGCACGAACTCCTCCCAAGCCTTGCGCAGGGGATCATCCCGGTCTTCATAGATGAGCAGGCCCGTGGGCAGACGGTCGAGCACCGACCTCAGTGACAGCGGCGTCTCCACCCGGGTACCGGTGTCGGAGGCGTCGAAGGAGGCATTGATCTCCACGGTCAGCCGTGCAATGGCCTCGACATAGACGTCCCCGAGGCTTGGATATCGTTTGTCCAACATCGCCTTCACCTGGTCCTCGGCCGGGAAGCGCTTCTCCCATATCACCCAGCGGTCGGCAAACGCCTTGTTCAAGGTCTGGGTCCCGGCATAGTCACGAATGTCGGTCGGGTTCATCGTTCCGAACACCCGGACATCATCTCGCAGGCTGACCGTCTCCCCGTTGGGCAGGTCGAGTGCCGCATAGCGGTCGAGCAACCCGTGCAGGGCAAAGAGTGTCTCGGCACCGGCAGCATTGAGCTCGGACAGGTTCAACAGAGCCGGTCCCCGCAGGGCGCGGGTGATGTCGCCATCCTCCCAGCGACTCTCGGTGCCACCCTTGCCATCTCCGTGGAGATGGGTGGAGCCGATCAGCGTCACGTCGCGCACTTCCCCGGTGAGCGGGATCCGGAAGTAGGGGAGCCCCATTGCCGCGGCGAACTGCTCGATGTCGTGATCCTTGCCGGTTCCCATGTGCCCCCTGACCGCCACGTGTAGAGGTACGAGGCCTTCCGCCTCGGCACGGCGCGCCTGCTCCACTTGAGCAAAGCGATAGAGCATGCCCAGGTCGACGTAGTGCGGATCAGGCTCGGGTATCTTGCGATGGCGGAGTTCGGCGTCGAGAAGATCGTCACCGACCTCGAACCTCTGCAGGTCGATGGGTGCTCCCTCTCCCGTCGGGTCCTCGAACGTCGCTGTCTCAGGCAATTGACTTCTCCTTGTCTTGATATCCGGATGCTCGGAGCCACCAGGAGTCCATGCCCGTGTAGGCGAGACTGCGTCTCAGGGCGCCACGGACGCCGTCGATCATCCCGGTTGCCAGCTGGTCTGGTTCCTCCACCACCTCATGACGCCGATAGGCGAGGTCTACCGTGTGATCACCTATCCCGATCCCGATCACCGTGGTGCCGGTGTCCTCCACCGCCTGGACCGACTGGGTGAGGGCCTCGACCGATCCTCTGGTCATCCCGTCGGCCAGCACCATCAATATTCGGACCTCGGCGCCCAGTCTCCCCATCCGGTCCGCGGCGTGGATCACATTGAACTCGTCGACATTGGCCGCCTTCTCGAACAGAGAGACCGGTGGGGCCGAGCGAGCGTCCCTGCGTGCCAGGGTGGAGGCGCGACGTGGGTTCATGGCGGTGAAGAAGAGGCCGGCGAGCGTGTCCTGTGCATCCCGCCATCGACGGTCGAATGGCTTGACGATGTAGTGGTTCACAGTCGAGGTGAGCCGGTCGGCGGCCGAGCCCTGTGAGCGTTTCAGACCCGCCGTTGCCGCCGCCCTGGCTCGCACGTAGCTGTCCTCGGAGTCGTCCGGTCGAGCGGCATATCCCCGGTTGAACAGCGCTACCTCGAAGTCGATCTGCAGCTCGTCGCAGAGACGGGCCATGCTCCAGGCGCCGAGCAGTGCCGCCGGCATCGCCCACTGTGTGGTGGCTGTCACCCTTCGACCGGGGCTCAGCATGGACGCCGAGCCATCCACGAGAAGAGAGACTGCGTAACGACGTCGAGTGCGGGAGGCTCGTCGCTCGTAGAGACGCTGGTAGAGCCCGGCGCCGATGAACAGTGCGGCGTGTGGAGACACGTCTCCTTGATCGAATCCCGAGCGCAGCCCACGTCGCTGGTTGGCGGCGAACAGGGGGAACAACTCACCGGACACATGGCGTTGGTCCACCGACCAGCGCTTGGAGGCTTCGGCGATGGCGGCGACGCCCTCATTGCCGAACCCGGAGAAGGCCGCAGGGATTGGCGTCACCACCAGTTTGCCCCCCTGCCCGGTGGGGAGAAAGACGTCGGGAGCCAGACTCACCCTCAGAAGTTGGTCCGTCGACTCTTCGTCTGCGATGTCCGAGGCACCCTTCTGATCTGACGCCGCCGATCGGGAGTCGGCGGCCCGTCGTGTGCTCTGATAGGAATCGGTGTCGGCGATTATGGGGGACGCCACACGCACGGCATCGACACCTTCTGCAGCCTTCTCGGCGTCGATCTTCTCCAGGGCCTTGCGCTGCGAGTTGGACGCCGCCTCCGGCGCCTCGGTGATCAGGCCATTGGCCCTGGCTATGGCCTCCAGTTCCAACGCCAACCGGGCCACATACCAAGGATCGGTGGATTCGGCGGCCTCGCGGCAATGCTTGGTGGCATCGTCGAGCGCAACGGCTGCCCGGGCTTCGAAGCGTCGTTCGAGAAGCCCCTGCTCCACATAGCCGGCGGTGAGGAGAAAGCAGCCGAGAACGAACTGACTGAGTGCCCCCGATCGTGCGATCGCTTGCCCCAGGGACGACAAGTAGAGGTCCTGTAGGACCGAGCGCGCTCCGGGGTAGATCGACAGACCCTGTGCCTCCTGACGTGCATCCTCGAGGGAGAAGAAGAGGAGCTCGGCAACTGGTTTCTCGGTCCTCTCCAGTGCCGTGAGCAGATCGAGCTCGACGTCGGTTTCCGTGTCGCTCTCGATCGGCCAGTCATCGGGGAGGGAACGGACGTCGTCGAGGTTGGTCGACACCAGATGGAGCACCTCGTGCAGCGCCGATGCCAGAGCGACCTCGTCAGGAGTGACCGGCGCGTTGCGGTGGTACGCGGCCTGGAAGATTCGGGGGTCACATACGATTTCGTCCGACGAGGCCGACGATTCCGGTCCCAGGCGCACCTGCAGGTTGGGGTTCTCGGCAAGACTTCGCGCCAGACGGGTCACGGCGGGTGCAACTCGCTGGTATCGGCCGACCACGGCCTCGATGGCCTGATCCTCTGGCCCGATCAGGTCGGTCAGGAATGTCTGTTCACGTGCGCGCACAAGCCGTCCATTGTCTCATGTCTTGTCAAGCTGTCGTCACCACCGACTCCACGTTCGCCGCCCAGCGGCTTTACCCTTCCCCGCGTGCATTACGACTTCACCCGTCTCCCCAACGGTCTCCGCGTGCTGACCGAGCCCATGCCATCACTCAGGTCTGTCGCCATGGGTTGCTGGATCGAGACGGGCACCCGGGACGAGAACGACAATGAAGCCGGTGTCTCCCATTTTCTCGAGCACCTCCTGTTCAAAGGCTCGGAGAAGCTCTCAGCCCGGGAAGTGAACGAGACCCTGGATGCGATTGGTGCCGAGTCCAACGCTTTCACCTCGAAAGAGGCCACCTGCTACTGGACCCGTCTCCTCGATCAAGATCTCGCAGTCGGGATGGATGTCCTCTCCGAGATCATCCAGCGTCCGGCCTTCCGACCCAATGAGATCGACTCCGAGCGCCAGGTGGTCGTGGAGGAGATCAACATGAACGATGACGATCCGACCGATGTCGTGTTTGAGAACTTCAGTTCTGCGGTGTTCGCCGGACACCCTCTCGAAGCTCCGGTCCTCGGCACGCGTGATTCGATACGCGCCATGACCCGTGATGACATCCATGGCTACTGGAAGCGCCGTTATGGGGCCGGGTCCCTTGTGGTCGCGGCCGCCGGGTCGGTGGACCATGGGGCCGTCGTGGACATGGTCGCTGAGCGCTTCGGGGATTGGGCGGGCGACACGGTCGAGCATCAAACCGGGCACGCCATCGTCACTCCTCGGGTGAATCTCACGAGGCGCGAGACAGAGCAAGCGCATCTGGTGATCGGAGGTCCCGGTCTCACCCGCAGCGACGAGCGTCGCTGGGCGTTCGAGGTGCTCAACCATGTGATGGGCTCGGGCATGTCCTCACGCTTGTTCCGGGAAGTCCGGGAAGAGCGTGGTTTGGCGTACGCCATCTATGGCTTCAAGCTCGCCTACGCCGACAACGGTGCCTGGGGGGTCCACGTCGGGACCACACCGCACCAAACCGACACGGCACTCAACGTCATCCGCGAGGAGCTGGCCAAGGTGGTTGAGAACGGGATCACGGCCGAGGAGCTGGAGAGGGCCAAGGGCTCGATGCGTGGGGGCCTTGCCCTCTCGTTGGAGGACGCCAACAGCCGCATGGTCCGCCTCGGGCGAGATGAGCTGGCAGGCATGCCCCACCTCTCCGTGGACGAGCGTTTGCAGAAGGTCGAAGAGGTCGATCTGGCTGCCGTCAAGGCAGTGGCCGGCGAGGTGTTCGGAGGTCGATCACGGGTCATGGGAGCCGTGGGCCCGTTCGATGACGGCGAGCTCGACGACTACCTCGAGCTCTCCTAGACGCGCTTGCTGCACGGCGAACCGCAACGTGTCAGCGTGACGAGGGCCTAGTCGAACTGGAAGGTCATCGACATCGGCTTCTCGCCGATGTCGATGGTGCCGGCCAAAGGGTTGCGGGGACGTTCCATGACCAACGCCCCCCCGAGTTCGTGAGTTCCGTCGCTGGTGGGCCAGCCGACCGTCTCGATCACCGCGACGTTCCCGGCGAGCGAAGACCAGAGAATGGAGTTGTGTGACTGAGTGAGCGAAACCAGCAGGTCGGCACCATCGACCGGAGCGAGGTGCTCGCCGGGTCCCCCCGACGCGAAGACCGCAACAGCGCCCCCAGCTGCTGTCAATGTGGCCATCGCGACCAATCCCAACCCGGCGAGACGATTCGAAATCACTCTCTGCATGCGAATATCACGTTAGGTGGTTGGAAGGGAGGGCTAAATGGCCATCTCGACAAGTTGCGAAAGGACTAGTCCATATCCCAGAGCGACCATGACCAGAACCAGGGAGGGACCGAGGACGCTTCGCTGACGACTATCGGTAAACCGGGCGAGGAGGAATCCGATGACGACCCAGAACGTGATGTCCAGAGGCCAGGCGACAACCAGGTCTCCGAAGATGACACCGAAGATCGCCGAGATGGGAAGACCTGCGTACAGCAGCGTCAGGGCAAGAGTCTCACAAGCTGCAACACATGAGGCCAGGTTGACCAGGGTCAACCCCACGGCCATGAAGGCCAGGGCGAGACCGACCAAGAAGGCGGTGGCCAGGGCCGCGCTGCGACAACCCGGTGGCTCGGGCTTGGTGGGCACGGTGGGGGATCGTATGACCCGGACTCACCGAATCGGTAGTCCTCGTCTCGCCCCCCACTAGTTTGACGGCGACTACCCGAAGGAGCGTTTTGACTTTTCGCGACGTTCTCCTGGTTCTGCACATAGCCGGGGCCGGCACCTGGTTCGGCAGCAACGTCGTTCAGGCCGTGGTGCCTCCCATGGCCGCCAGGGGAGGCACCAGCACGCTGGCCAGCTGGTATCGGATCACCTCCGGGATGCTGCGCATCTACATCCAGGCAGCGATTCTGGTGCTGGTCACAGGTGTGTTCCTGGTTCTCGAGAATGATTCCTACGGGTTCGGCAGCCCCTTCGTGGCCGTGGGCCTCGGCATGATCGTGATCGGCCTTCTTCTCGGTCAGTTTGTGTTCGGTCCCGGGGGAGAGGCCGCCGCCGATGCCGTCGAGAGTGGCGACGAGCCCGCCATACGGGCCTCGGTCGGTCGACTCACCCGGTTCGGGCTTCTCGACACGGTGCTTCTCCTGCTGACGATCACAGTGATGGTGCTGCGCTGGACATGAGACCCTGCTCATCTGGGTGAGACGGCATCTGGCGGTCGTCGTCCTCATCGTGGTGGCGGGTGCTTGCAGTGGGAGGGTAAGGGAGCAGGCCCCGGTAGTGGGTGCCTTGCCCACCACCACGCCCGCCAGTACCACCACAGCATTCAGCACCACGACCACCTCTCTGCCCTCCATCCATGTGTCGGGCAAGGTGACCCAGCCGGATGGGACTCCCGTTGCCCGGGCTTTCGTGGACATGGGCGGCTCGCGGTCGATAACCGGGCCCGACGGGTGGTTCGCCTTCGAAACTGCCACCCCCACCGCGATGAAGGTGTCCAAACCCGGCTGGTCGTCGGTGACTCTCGCCTGGGACGGGTCCGCCTCTTTCTTCGAGGCGACGATCTCACCGGAGAGGGTCCGCGGGCTCCGCGTCGCGGCTGGAGCCGCTGGTGACGATGCGGTCTATGACTATCTGGTGCACTTGGCCAATACGACGGCGGTCAATGCCTTCGTCTTCGACACCAAGCAGGAGGGCGGCAACGTGCTCTACGACACGGAAGTGCAGGTGGCCCATGACATTGGTGCTGTCGAGGTGTGGTACGACCCAGGGCGGCGTCTCCAGCAAGCCCATGCCAACGGTCTCTATACCATCACCCGGATTGTCGCCTTCGAGGACCGACACCGGGTGAATGCGTTCCCCGAGGAGAAGCTGGCCGGTCCATGGGTGGACCCCTTGGCTCGAGGCGCCAGGGACTACAACCTGGCGTTGGCAGTCGAGGCATGTGAGTTGGGTTTCGACGAGATCCAGTTCGATTATCTCCGCTATCCCTCGGGTCGCACTGCGGCGGTCACCGGGCAGCTCGATATGACTCAAGACGAGCGCGTGTCGGCTATCAAATCCTTCCTGGCGGAGGCGAGAGGGCTCCTCCATCCGCTGGGTTGTGCGGTCAGTGCGGCAGTGTTCGGGATCATCGTCTCGACTCCGGATGACCAGGGTCTCGGCCAGCGGCCCGAGGAGCTGTCGACCGAGATAGACACGCTCAGCCCGATGGTGTATCCCAGCCACTACTCGGACGGCTGGCTCGGTCTCGCTGAACCAAACGACCACCCCTACGACGTCACTGCGCGTGCCATCGCGGATGCTCTGCCACGGATGGAGCGAGGGTCCCAACTTCGCCCCTGGCTGCAAGCCTTCTGGTGGACGAACGACCAGATCCGTAGCTCCATCCAGGCCGCTGAGGACAGTGGGCTGGGATGGATTCTGTGGAACGTGCGCAGCAACTTCGACCAGTCTGCGCTGCCGTCTGACGACGAGGTGTCTCTTCCCTAGGAAGGCTCACTCGGCAGTGCCCGTCCTGACGTCCGGGGCACCCATGCGCGCCGCGTCGGCTGTGCGGTCGTCGGGTTGGGACTGCGAATCGAGCTCCGCCTCGACTCTGGCCATGTAGTGCTCGATCTCACGCTCGGTGATCTCCAGGTCCCAGCCCAACAGGTCTCCCATGATTCGCGCGATGAGCGGAGCCGCCCGCGCGCCGCGGTCACTCGTCTCGATGGAGAGCCGGGTGCGTCGCGTGATCACGTCGTCGAGATGGAGCGCCCCTTCATGCGTGACCGCATATGCGATCTCGGCTCGCAGGTATGGGGCATCATCCACCACCCGGTCTCCCATCTCCCGGCTGTCTGCTATCAGGGAGTGCAGATCGGTGACCAGTGACCCATAACGCGCGTGGAGGCGATCGTTACGATGAGGAGCCGCTCCCACCAGGGGCAGCGAGTTCGTTCTGGACGGTGGCGGCGGTCGCTCCAGATAGCGGGAGACGGCATCCACGGCGTCGGCTGCCATCAACCGATAGGTGGTGTACTTGCCTCCGGCGACGCTCACCATCCCGTTGTCTCGATCCATGACCGCATGCTCCCGGCTCAGTCTCGAAGTCTCCTCTGACTCCCCCTTGAGCAACGGGCGGAGCCCGGCATACACGCCCACGATGTCCGCCGCCAGGATGGGTTTCTTCAACGCCGTGTTGACCCAGGTCAGCAGGTACTCGATGTCGGAGTGACTGGCTGCGGGATGGGCCCTGCCCAACGACCAGGGTGTGTCCGTGGTTCCCACGATCCAGTGATCACCCCACGGGACCACGAAGAGCACGCTCACCTCGGTGCGAAGGATGATCCCGGTCTGGGAGTCGATGCTGTGTCTGGGGACCAGCACGTGGACTCCCTTGGATGCCTGCACGTCTATGCCGTGATCACCGGCGAGGTTTTCAACGTCGTCGGTCCATACGCCCGTGGCGTTGATCACCGAACGGGCGGAGACGGCGATCTCGGCACCGGTCTCGAGGTCGAGGGCAATCACACCATCGATCCGGCTCGGCACACCGGTCATACCCGTCACCCTCGTGCTACTGGCGAGCAAGGCACCCCGGGCTGCTGCTGTCCGGGCGAGAGTCATGGTGTGCCGAGCATCGTCGACGACTGTGTCCCAGAAGCGAACGCCGCCACCAGCGTCGAGGGCGGGGGCCAGTTCGGCGAGACGTGTGCTTCCGAGGTGTTGGTGCCAGGGGAGGGGATTGTGGGCGAGTCGGGCCAGCACCTCGTAGAGGAGCACTCCCACGCCCACATACCAGCGCTCCCAGAGTCGATGTCGCAAGGGATAGACGAATGAGGTCGGCCGGACCAGATGCGGGCACAGGGTGTTGAGCATCAGATTGCGCTCCCGAAGGGCCTCTCGCACCAGCCCGAACTCGAACTGCTCCAGGTAGCGGATTCCACCGTGAAACATCTTCGAGGAGCGGCTTGAAGTCCCGGAGGCGTAGTCCCGCTGCTCGAGAAGACCCACTCGCAGGCCACGGGCCGCCGCGTCGAGTGCCGCTCCCGCTCCCGTGACCCCACCACCGATGACCAACACGTCGAGGCGCTCGGATTGCATCCGGGCGAGATGATCCCGACGTTGATGAGCATTCAGCGCCGAGACGTCGTCGACAGGTAACACCGGAACACCTTACGATCGCGAAGGTGAAGATCGGTGTTCAACTCCCCGAGGTCGAGCGCGAGGTGAGTTGGCTGGAGGTGAGAGACATCGCCCAGGCCGTCGAAGACTGCGGATTCGACTCCATCTGGGTTGGCGATCACCTGCTCTACCGCGATCAACAGGGGTCAGCCGGGCCTTGGGAGGCATGGACCTCGTTGGCCGGACTGGCCGAAGCCACCACCCGGGTCCAGTTGGGGCCGTTGGTCGCGGCCACATCGTTTCACGCCCCGGCGATGATCGCCAAGATGGCGGTCACGGTCGACGAGATAAGCGGTGGCCGGCTGGTGCTCGGCTTGGGCGCAGGCTGGAACAAGGTCGAGTACGACGCTTTCGGATTCCCACATGACCACCGCGTCTCGCGATTCGAGGAGGCCTTCGCGATCATCAACTCGCTCGTTCGTGAGGGGTCGATCGATTTCCACGGCGCGTACTACACCCTGCGTGAGATGGAGTTGTTGCCTCCGGCGCGTCCCGACATGAAGCTGATGGTTGGATCCAATGGCCCCCGGATGCTCCGTATTGCCTGTCCTCACATAGACATGTGGAACACCTGGCACGTCTGGTTTGGCAACCGTCCCCAGGGGCTCGCCCCGCTGCTCGAGGAGCTGGAGTCGGCGTGCCTGGACTCGGCCCGCGATCCGGCCACGATCGAGAGGACCGCGGCCGTCTACGTTCAGCTGGCTCGTGGATCCGGGCGGCGCGCCGGAAGTGAGGAGCGTCCCGAGGCCCCCGCAATCACCGGGTCGCACGAGGAGATCGCCAGATCGCTACAGGCTTTCCAGCCCGTGGGGATCGACCACATCCAGGTGGTGCTCGACCCCATCGACGTTCCGGGTGTCGAGGAGCTGGCCGAGGTCGCCCGACTCGGCGAGTTGGGAGATCTCTAGGGTTGAGGGGCATGAGACTCAGATCGAACAGCTTCGAGGACGGAGATCCGATACCCGAGAAATACGCCTTCGCCAAGCCCCATCCCGAGGACCGGGTGACGTTGGCCGGCAACACCAACCCACATCTGGAGTGGTCGGACGTGCCGCAGGGGACGAAGTCGTTCGCCTTGATCTGTCACGACTACGACGTGCCCAGCAAAGGCGACGATGTCAACCAGCCCGATCGCGAAATCCCTGAAGACCTGCCCCGGGTTCACTTCTTCCATTGGGTGCTGGTCGACATCCCACCTGACAAGCATTCCATCACCGAGGGGGAGTTCGCCGATGGAGTGGTTGCCAGAGGTCAGCAAGTGGCCAAGGGACCAGGTGGAACCCGACAGGGTCTCAACGACTTCACCGGTTGGTTCGCCGCTGATCCCGACATGGCGGGTAACTACTACGGCTACGACGGATGCGCCCCACCGTGGAATGATTCACTGGTGCACCACTATGTCTTCACCGTCTATGCCCTGGACGTCGACGCGGTCGACGTCTCGGGTGACTTCACCGGCCACGACGTCCGGGCGGCTATCGAGGGCCATGTCCTGGGGGAGGCCTCGTTGGAGGGGACGTACACCCAGAACCCGCGGCTGGTGGGCTAGGGGCTCAGCTCTCCGCGACCGTCACCCTGTTGATCACCGCGTCGGAGCGTGGTCGGTCGCTGTCATCGGTGTCTTGGGTGGCTATGGAGTCGACCGTCTCCATGCCTGAGGTCACTTGACCGAAGATCGTGTAACTGTGGGGGAGTCCGACGTCCGCATGACAGATGAAGAACTGGCTCCCGTTGGTGTTGGGCCCGGCATTGGCCATGGCCACGGTGCCCCGCGAGTAAGTCCCTTGACCTTCGATCTCGTCACGGAACCGGTAGCCGGGCCCACCCCGGCCGGTTCCGGTTGGGTCGCCGCCCTGGATCATGAAGTTCTCGATGACACGATGGAACACCACGCCGTCGTAGAAACCGTCGCGGGCCAGGAATACGAAGTTGTTGACTGTCAGGGGTGAGCGAGCCGGGTCGAACTCGATGACGATCTCACCGTGATTGGTGTCGAGTGTGGCTTGGTACGACCTGGCAGAGTCGATGGTCAGCTCGGGAGCGGAATCGTATTGCTTGGTCATTGGGTCCTTTCGTTCTGAGCGGGATTGCGCCACAGCGGTCTGAGCAACGCCGGGCCGGCGCGTGCTCCCGAGTCTAAGGGGGCTCGAATCTTGCGATTACATCGCCAAAAGCCTCGATCGATCCATCAAGTGCCACGTCGGGCATCGAGACAATGGTGTGCTGGGCGCCTGCATCGGCATATCGACCGACCCACTCGGTGAGGTCATCCACGGTGCCGGCGTTGGTCCGCAACATGAAGGTCTCGGCCGGCGTGTTGCGATCTCGAAGCTGTTCCACCCGCTCCCTCAGGGCCTTTCGATCGGAGGAGGCCAACACCTCGGTGAGATGGCTGACCTCGATCTCGGCACGGCTTCGGTCGACGTCGGCACAATGACGCTGGAGGATCTCCACCTTGGCTCTGATCGCGTCGGGATCGCCGAAGAGGTTGCACATGTCGGCGTACCGGGCAACGAGTCGCAGCGTCTTGTTCTCGCCCGATCCTCCGATCATGATCGGGATCGGGTCTTGGATGGGTCGCGGGTAGCACGTCAGCTCTGGAGCCTTGATGTATCGACCCTCGAATGAGGGCGATCCCTTGCCCCACAGGAGAGGCAGCATTTGCAGCGCCTCCTCCAGCAGACCATATCGGTCCCCCGTCGACGGGAACTCGATTCCGTAGCTGGAGTGCTCGTCTTCGTCCCAGGCCACCCCGAGGCCGGCGATGGCCCGGCCACCGGATAGCACGTCGAGAGAAGCCAGCATGTGTCCGAGTACCACAGGATGCCGGTGGGTGATCCCGGTGACCAGGGTGCCGACGCGGATCCGCTCGGTGGCAGCGGCGACGAATGCCAGCGCTGTGTAGGCCTCAGGGATGTCCTCCCATGCCCTTCCCACTTGCGGGATCTGACGAAAGTGGTCCATCACCCACACGTCACGGAACCCGACAGCCTCGGCCCACCGCGCGATCGACACCAGCTGAGCCCCGAGATCCTCGGTCTCTCAGTCGAAACGGGAGACGATGAGCCCGAAGGTGTGGCCGGCTTGGCGGGGTGCGGCATGGCGCTCACGTCTCATCTCGCCCATGATGGGGACCATCCGGGGCTCACTGATCACCCGGTGGACGGTGTCGAAGCCGTCGTGGTGCAACTCAGACTGCACGGTCTTGAATCGGGAGAGCTGTTTGCGAAGGACGGTCGCCGGTATCGGTCGTAACCGTTCGGCGTTGCGCTCCTCGCAGAGGTCTCGTGGGGTCTCGGACACAACAGCATGAGCCGGGATATCATGTGTGGCCGCGGTTGCTATCCACCCACGTCGTAGATCGGCGTCGAACCCGAGGGCGTCCACCACCGTGGTCATTCCACGACGCAGACGCTCGGTGAGTAATCGATCGAGCAGATCGAAAGCGAGGGTTCCCACCACCTGATCGTCCTCCCCGGCACCTACGGTCGCCCGTAGCGCGTCGGAGGAGACGATTTCGTTTCTCTCGAAGTGCTCCGATGCCCACGTCGACTTGCCCGAAGCACTGGGCCCGATGAGCACGACCAGGGCCGGTGAGGGAAGTTTGAGCTCCATCGGTGGGTTTCTAGCCGTTCGATCGGTAACCTTGCCAGCGTGACTGACACTCTCCCCGCCCCCTTCGGCCTCCTGGTCACCGCCATGGTCACACCGTTCTCCCAGTCCGGGGACATCGATCATCAGAAGACCTGGGACCTGGCTCGATATCTCGTCGACCAGGGCAGCGACACCCTGGTAGTGGCCGGAACCACAGGCGAGTCACCGACGATGTCCGATCAGGAGAAGCTCGCCCTGTTCAAGACCGTGATAGACGCAGTTGCCGAAAAGAAGACAAGAGTCATCGCTGGCACCGGGACCTACGACACGGCGCATTCGATGGAGATGACCGCGAAGGCCGCGGAGTTGGGTGTGGACGGTGTCCTGGCGGTCACTCCCTATTACAACAAGCCGACCCAGACCGGCTTGGTGAAGCATTTCACCGCCATCGCGGACGTGGGAGTCCCGGTGATGTTGTACAACATCCCTGGCCGCACCGCCCGACTCATCGACGTCGAGACCCTGGCGGTGCTGGCCGATCACCCCAACATCGTGGCGGTCAAGGACGCCGTCGAGAACGTCGATTTCACGTCCTCGACTGTCAACCGTGTCCCCAGTCTCCCCGTCTATTCGGGACAGGACAGCCACACGCTGCCCATGATCTCCGTGGGAGCGGTGGGCGTGGTCTCGGTCGTGTCTCACCTTGCAGGCCCCGCCATCAAAGCCATGCTCAAGTCTGCCCATGCCGGTGACTACGACGATGCCCGGCGACTCCACCATCAGCTCCTGCCGCTTTGCCATGCGTGCTTCTTGGAGCCCAATCCGGCGCCGGTGAAGGGTGCGTTGGGCAAGTTCTGGGAGCCGGTAGGAGACGTTCGATTGCCATTGGTGCCGGCCGGGGAGGACACACTCGCCGCAATCGAGAAGGCAATGGGGGCGATTCAACCCTCGTGAGTGTCTCCATAACATTTCTGGGTGGCCTGGGGGAGATCGGCCGCAATTGCGCTGCGTTGGAAGTCGAGGGCAAGCTGGCGCTCATCGACGTGGGGCTCATGTTCCCCGAAGAGGACATGCTCGGCGTCGATCTCGTGTTCCCCGACTGGTCCTGGCTGGTGGAGGGCAGCCAGGACGTCTCGCTGGTGGTGATAACCCACGGCCATGAGGATCACATGGGTGCCCTGGCCTACTTCCTCCGTGACATTCAGACACCCGTCTACGGAACCGAGCTGACACTGGAACTGGCCCGGGGCAAGGTGGAAGAGCTCGGAGTCGACTCCGACTTCAGGGTGGTCAGGCAGAAGAAGTGGATCTCGCACGGGCCGTTCAAGTTCATGCTCCTCCCGGTCAGTCATTCGGTTCCGGAGGCGTCGGCGGTGGTATTCGATACCCCCGAGGGGATGCTCCTTCATTCGGGAGATTTCAAGCTCGACCCGACGCCAATCGATGGCAAGCCAACCGACCTGCCTGCCTTTGCCTCGTTGGGCAACCGCGGGGTGCGTCTCCTTCTGGCCGACTCGACAAATGCGGAGAAGCAGGGCTTCGAGCCTTCGGAGAGCTCTGTTGGCCAGCCGATCGCCGACGTGATACGCGATGCGCCCGGCAGGGTGATAGCTGCCTGCTTCTCATCACACGTCCACCGCGTGCAGCAGATCGCCGACGCCGGCGTGGCGTCCGGGCGCAAGATCGCGTTCTTCGGCAGGTCCATGCACCGCAACACGTCGGTTGCGGTCGAACTCGGGGCCCTGGAGATCCCGGAGGGCTCACTGGTCGACATCAAGGAGCTGGGTGAGCTACCCGGCGATGAGCAGCTGCTGATCACCACCGGTTCTCAAGGTGAGCCCTTTGCGGCTCTGTCCCTGATGTCACAAGGCCGGCACAAGTTCGTGGAGCTAGACGAGACGGACACCGTCCTGATCTCGGCTCGGCCTATCCCTGGCAATGAGACCGCGGTGTCCAAGGTGATCTCCAACCTCATACGTCGGGGAGCGACCGTCATCCACGGACGCAACTCACACGTCCATGTGTCGGGTCATGCCGCCCGTGAGGAGTTGTTGACCTTCATGAATCTGGTCCGACCCATGGCATTTGTGCCCGTCCACGGTGAATACCGGCATCTGGCGGCCCACGCCGAGCTGGCCCGCACCATGGGGATCCGGCACGTGGAGGTTCTGGAGGACGGAGACCGGGTGGTGGTCGAGGGCAAGAAGACCACGGTCGAGAGGCGAGCCGTACCCGCGGGGTATGTCTATCTCGACGGGTCTGCGGTGGGAGACGTCCAGGATGCGGTCATACGTGACCGCTCCCATCTCGCCGACGAGGGGGTCGTGGTGGTCACGGTGGGCATCGACCACGACACCGGGGAGATCATCTACGGGCCCGACCTGGACAGCCATGGGGTGATGGACGACCCCAGTGCCGTGTTGCAGAAGGCGGCCGACGATGTACGCGCCGCACTCGAGTCTCACCGGCCAGGGCGCACCGACAACGCCGAACTACAGCGGACGGTCCGTCAAGCCGCCGGAAAGGTGATCCGCGCCGAAACCGCTCGCCGCCCGGTCATCCTCCCCATCATCATGGAGATGTGATCCGCCTCCTGAGACAGTGAGATGGGCCACTAGGTCCCGCCAACTTCCACCATCACCTCACCCAATCCCTTGCGACGAAGCTCGGGGACGACACAATTCTCCGCCGGATACCCGACGGGGAACATGCAGAACGGACGTTCGTTCTCCGGTCGCTCCAACAAGCGGGTCAGAAACGCCATCGGCGAAGGGGTATGAGTCAGTGTGGCCAGCCCCATGTGGTGGAGAGCGGCAATGAAGAGCCCGGCTGCGATGCCACACGACTCCTTCACATAGAAGTGGTGGAGCTTCTCGGCCTTCTCGCCGACCCCATATCGTTGCTCGAACAGCACCACTATCCAGGGGACGACTTCGAGAAACTCCTTTCGCCAGTCGGTTCCGAGCGGCTCGATGGCCTTCCGCCAGTGCTCGGGTAGGCGGCCGCCCTCATAGTTGATCCGCTCCTCCTCCTCAGCAGCCTCCCGGATCTGATGTTTGACCTCGGGATTCCCGGTCAGGACGAAAGTCCACGGTTGGCGGTGGGCACCCGACGGTGCCGTGGAAGCCGTGCGAATCGCTTGCTCCACGAGATGACGCGGAACCGGGTCGTCGGAGAAGAACCTGACGGACCGTCGGGCGTTCATCTCAACATAGAAGTCGTCGGCACGACGTCGCTGTTCGTCTTCCGACAGTCGTTCGAACTCGAGGGGGATCATGGTCACCGGCACGAATTCACCGTAATAGCCGTGACTGTGGGTAGTGTTGCCTGTCACATGCCATCCCGGACATCCACCCGCAAGGGCTCCGGGCGGAGACGGGTGTCCTCAAGATCCAGCAGGAAACCTCAACGAGGCACGCTTACACAGAAGCTGGCCGCGATTCGTGACTCGGTGAGGAACACCCTCGGACGGCAAACGGAAGACGTCTGGGGTCTGGTGCTGCTGGTTCTGGCGGCTCTGGTCATCCTCGCTTTCCTCGAGATGGCGGGCCCGTTCGGGGATGTGTTCGAATCCGGATCACGCTTCCTCTTTGGCGTTTGGCGGTTCGCGATCCCGGTTGCTCTGGCCGGCATCGGGATCACACTCATCGTTGGCAAGCCCCGCGACGGCGCGCGTCGTCTTGTCGTCGGCGGCATCACGACGTTCATAGGAACCCTGGCTCTCTTCCATCTCCTCACCGGGGCTGTCGCCTTCCGATCCAGCGTCGACCTCGTCCAAGAGCGCGGAGGAGCGGTCGGCGCCCTCATCGCCTTCCCGGCACGGCGGATCCTCGGTCAGTGGGGGGCGTTCGTGGTACTGGCATCCACGATAGGGATGGGAGTGCTGATCATGACCCGCACCTCGGTCCGTGAGCTGTTCCGGGGCATCGTTGAGATGTGGAAAAGTCTGCGGAGGATGGCCCGCAGCGCGTTCACAGGCGATCCTCGACGACGTGGTGCCCATATCGTGGGGATGGTTCCGCTCGCTCAACAGAAGCTGCCGGGCAAGCATCAGAGGCCAGGTGACCCGCGGCCATCCCGACAAAGACCCGAAGAAGAGCCCGTCATCGAGAAGAAGCATGAACCGGCCCCGGTCGAGGTGACACTCGACCTATCCAACACCGACTATCGACTGCCACCGCTCTCCCTGCTCGACGGAGGCACCGGAGGTGAGGTCGACAAGAGATCGCTCGAGGAGACGGCCCGTCAGCTCGAGGACACCCTTCTGCAACATGGCGTGGACGCCACGCTCACCAAGATCGTTCCCGGGCCGACAGTCACCCGGTACGAGATCGAGCTAGCCCCTGGAGTGAAGGTCAACCGGGTGTCGAACCTGTCTCATGACATCGCCTACGCCCTGGCAACCCCGGATGTCCGTCTGCTCGTCCCCATACCGGGCAAGTCGGCGATTGGTGTCGAGGTGCCCAACGTCAAGCGCAGATTGGTGTCTCTCGGTGACATCCTCTCCAGCCCCGAGGCTGCGCGCCCGGCGCCGCCCCTCACCGTCGGCCTCGGAATGGACATCTCCGGACAGCCCCGACTTCTCAATCTCGCCGAGCTTCCTCACCTTCTGATCGCAGGAGCCACCGGGGCCGGGAAGTCCTCATGCATCAACTCGGTCGTCACCTCGCTTCTCATGCGAACACATCCCGATGACGTCCGCCTGATCATGGTCGACCCCAAACGCGTCGAGCTCGGGCAATACAATGGTGTGCCCCACCTGTTGACCCGGGTGATAATCAACCCGAAGAAGGCCAACGAGGCCCTGAAGTGGGCCGTTGCCGAGATGGATCGTCGCTACGACCTGCTCGCCGACGCCAAGGTCCGTGACATCGAGGGCTACCGCGAGAAATGGGACGCAGGGGGTCTCGACCCGGAGGGTTTCGATCGGTTCCCGTTCGTCGTCGTGCTCATCGACGAGCTCAACGATCTGATGATGGTGGCCGGCCGCGAGGTGGAGGAATCGATCGTTCGGATCGCCCAGATGGCGAGGGCGGTTGGGATCCATCTGGTCGTCGCCACCCAACGGCCGTCCGTGGACGTGATCACCGGGGTGATCAAAGCCAACATCCCCAGTCGTCTCGCCTTCAGTGTTGCCTCTCAGACTGACAGCAGGGTGATCATCGATGGTGCCGGCGCTGAGAAGCTGGTCGGGATGGGGGACATGCTGGTGGTCACGGCCAAAGAGCCCAGGCCCCAGCGCATCCAGGGCGCCTGGGTGCGAGAGCCGGAGGTGCATGCGGTCGTGGACTGGGTGAAGAGGCAGCGGGACGTCCAGTACCAGGACAAACAGGTGCTCGAGGTAGCCGCCGCAGCCTCGGCAGCCAAAGCCGACGATGATGAGGATGACGACGCCGACCTGATCCGGGAAGCCATGGACCTCGTGGTCCGATCACAGTTGGGGTCGACATCGATGTTGCAGAGGAAACTCCGGATCGGTTTCGCCAGGGCCGGTCGGGTGATGGACGCGCTGGAGAGGAAGGGTGTTGTCGGCCCATCGGTGGGGAGCAAGGCACGCGATGTGCTGATGACGGTGGAGGAGCTGGAGGCCATACTCCAGTCGGAGTCGGCCTCGGTTTGACCTCCTGGGGCCGGATCTAAGCTCGCGTCTTTCTGTTGATAGTCACGAGGAGATTGGCGTGAGCTCACGCAGGTCGGGGCTGGGGCGAGGGCTGGGCGCTCTGATCTCACGCAGGCCGAAACGACAACGGGCACCGCAATGAGGCAAACTCAAACCCATGGCGGGTCGATGCTCGGTCTGATAAACCTCGACGGGACGCTCCGCGATCGACTTCCGCTCACACTCGACGAGATGCGAGCCCTGTATGCCGACATGGTGGAGGCCAGGGCATTCGACACCAAATCGATCGCACTGCAGCGTCAAGGCCGGCTTGCCACCTATGCCCCGTTTCGCGGGCAGGAGGCAGCCCAGATCGGAGCCGCCGCCGCACTCCATGATGACGACTGGGGAGCCGGCACATACCGGGATGCCGCCCTCAACTGGCGTGCCGGATACCCCTGGGGGCTGCTGGTCCTGGGGCGAACCGGCGACGAGCGAGGCGGCCAAGTCCCCGAGGGGCTGAACGTGCTGCCACCGTCGATCACCGTCGGCGGTCACATGATCCATGCGGTTGGCCTCTCCTGGGCCGAGAAGCTGATGGGGACAGACAGGATCGCCCTCACGTCCTTTGGCGACGGCGCCACGTCGGAGGGTGACTTCCATGAGGCGATGAACTTCGCAGCGGTATTCAACACACCAACTGTCTTCTTCTGTCAGAACAACGGATATGCGATCTCGTACCCGACGGCCGAGCAGACCAAGTCGGAGTCGATCTCGATCAAGGCGGATGCATATGGGATGCCAGGGGTGAGAGTGGACGGAAACGATGTCGTGGCTGTGTTGATGGCGGTGCGCGGGGCTGCCTCGCGAGCCCGGTCGGGCAATGGCCCGTCTCTGATCGAGGCGGTCACATATCGATTCGGCCCTCATACCACCGCCGACGACCCAACCCTATACCGTGAGGAGATGGAGGATGAGGAGTGGGTAGAGAAGGACCCACTCCTGCGTGTCCAGCGGTTGCTGGAGCTTCAAGGCTCGTGGAGTGAGGAGTGGCAAGCCCAGCTCGAGGAGCAAGCGGCTGAGACGATTGAGAGCGCTGTGAAGTGGGCGGAGTCCATTCCCCAACCCGGCTTCGAGGAGATGCTCAATCGAATGTACGCCGAGCCCACCGACCCTCTACGCGAGCAGCTCATGGAGGGACCCGTCCGTGACTGAGGTGAACCTGGCACAGGCCATGAACCGAGCGCTGGATGCGGCATTGGGTGCCGATGAACGGGTGGTCCTCCTGGGTGAGGACATAGGTCGTATCGGTGGGGTCTTCCGGGTCACCGATGGGCTCTTGGAGCGATACGGCGCCGATCGCGTATTTGACACCCCGGTGGCCGAGTCGGGGATCGTGGGTGCTGCATTTGGCATGGCCCTGG
>CAZSOF010000008.1:0-13517 GCA_964607685.1 uncultured Acidimicrobiaceae bacterium
AGCCACCGAGTTCATGGAGGAGCGAGATGCTCACTTCGGGCTGCTCGTCTGTGACCCACCGCTCATCGACTACTACGACCGACTGGGATGGAGTGAGTTCTCGGGAAACCCTGATCGTCGACCAGTTCGGTGCAAGCGAGGAGTTCGTCTTCAACCGAGTGATGGTGCGTGACGTGACCGAGCAAGCGCCCATCTCGGGAACGATCGACCTGAAAGGACCACCCTCGTAGCCCGCTCACTCGAGTCGCCTTCGCCATTTCCACTCCCCGATCGGCATCCGTCCCGACCAGCGCCGTCCCTAGGAGCCAGTTAGCTCTCCCTCGAGAAACTCCAACGTCCGCTGCCACGCTCGATCGAAGGCCTCGGGGTCGAAACTCTCCCCATCGGGCTCACAGAACCCGTGTTTCGTCCCGCGATAGGTGAGCATCTCGACCGGTAGCGACTCCAAGCCCATCGTGGCCTCCATGAACGCCGCCTCATCGTCGGTTATGTAGTCGTCCTCCTCGGCAAAATGGATGAGATAGGAAGACCGTGAGCCGGCGAAGTCGATCTGTTGGGTGCCATAGAAGGAGACCACGGCCCTGACCAGTTCACTGAGTCGCACCGAGGCCCAGAGCCCGAGAGATCCACCCATGCCAAAGCCGATGATCCCGATTGGGCCCTCGGTCGACTGATCACCCAGCAGTCGGGCCGACGAGAGAACCAGTGAGGCGAGCCGGTCGGGGTTTGCTTCCCCGAGGTGGTCGATCCCCTCCTGTTCCGTCCTCGGAAGCTCACCGAAGTTGATGTCCGGCGCCAACACCGTATAACCGTGGTCGGCCAGACCGTCACATAGATCTTTCACGGATGAAGTCAATCCCCAGAAGGAGTGCAGCACGAGGACCCCCGGACCCGGACCCTCGTCGGACTGCACGAAGTAGGCGAGGTCGCGGACCACGAGTTCCAACTTACGCGCCGCCTACCCTGCGCGAATGAATTCGGCGGTCGAGCCACTCAGGTACCCCCACTTCCGCTGGCTCTGGGCGGGTAACGTCTTTTCTGCTTCGGGCACATTCATCCAGGCGGTTGCCGGCTCTTGGCTCATGTTCGAGCTGACGAGCTCCAGCACCTGGGTGGGCCTGATGGTGGCATCGGCCACGCTGCCCCTCTTGTTCTTCTCGCTGGCCGCCGGCGCCCTCGCCGACATGTTCGATCGGGCCAAGCTCATGCTCATCGCCCAGGGAATCATGGGCGGTGCCGCTGCCTCAATGGCGATCCTCACCTTTGTCGACCTCATAACGCCCGGACTCCTGCTCGGTCTAGGGCTGGTGTTGGGAACCGGTCTCGCACTCAACCTCCCGGCTTGGCAGGCCTTGGTGCCCGACCTCGTTCCCCGAGGACTCATCGCCTCCGCAGTCGCCCTCAACTCGGCGGCTTTCAATGCGGCACGGGCCATCGGCCCCGCATTTGGCGGTGCTCTCGTCGTCGCCTATGGAGCCGAAGCCGGGTTTGCGGTCAACGCCCTCTCCTACGTGGCGATCATCGTGGCCCTAATCGCCATCGGGCCCCACCTCGAGGTCGTTGAGCGTGAAGGCACGACATCGATGGGCTCAGCTATCTCGGCTGGCCTCAGGTTCGCCCGATTCACCCCGGTCTTTCGCAACTTGATGGCGCTGGTGGCGTTGTTCGCCTTCAACTCGGCCGTGGTACAAGCGGTGCTTCCGGTTCACACCGATCATCTGGGGGGCGGTGCAGCCGTGTTTGGCTTGCTCTACGGGGCCATGGGTGCCGGGGCGCTCACCGGCGCCGTGCTTCGTCCTCGTATCGCCGAGCGACTGGATCGATCGTGGGTCCCTTACACGATCTCGCTCTTTGGAGGAGCCGGAATCCTGCTCGGCCTGGCTCCCAACGTCTGGGTTGCGGGTGTGGCCATGTTCGGCGCGGGTCTGTTCTGGCTCCTGACCCTGGCCACCCTCAACGCGACCGCGCAGTTGTTGTCGCCGGGGTGGATCCGTGGACGGGCGATGTCGATCTACACGCTGGCCTTTGCCGGGGTCCTACCCCTGGGTTCGATCGCCTCCGGCCTGGTCGCCGATCAGATCGAGAGCACAGGCTCGCTGCTGGTGTTCTCCTCGACAGCAGTCATTCTCGGAATGCTCGCCCCGCGGTTCGGGATCCCGCATGTGGACGACGTGGTGATGCCCGAGTTCAGTGAGCGTCTCGAGCCCTCCGCACAGCATGACGACATCTCGCTCGAGGGCGGGCCGGTGATAGTCCTCAACACCTGGAAGATAGACCAGTCCGATCTCGTCAAGTTCACGGCGCTGATGAACGACGTGCGAAGAGTCCGCCTGAGCACCGGCGCCTATCGATGGCGTCTGTTCCGTGCCACGTCGGACCCGACGCTGTTCACCGAGCTCATGGCCGTTCGCAGTTGGGAAGAGCACCTCGCCCAACACAAACGCATCGACGACTCGGCGGCAGCTCTCCTCGAGCGGGTGCGGTCGTTCGACAGAGACGGAGGGCCACGAACCCGTCACCTGATCGCCATCGATGTCGAGAACCCTCCCGACTTCGATGAGCTGGTCGCCGCTCACGAGGAACTGCACCGGACCGATGGCTCGATTCCGGAACCAGATCAGGAGCTTTGAGCCAGCCTCAGCTCTCGGCGGAACTTCTTCCAATCAGAGCTCCTCGTCGACCACAGAATGTCGGTGAGGATCGTGGCCGCACCAATCATCACCAGCAACCACACCGCCCAAGGGGGCAGGTCGGCGGCGACGGCCGCTCCAATGAGGGAAAACGGGATCAACTTGGTGGTGATGGCACCGGAGGCGTGCATCCAGGCCCGTGTCCTGGCGTCGGTCCGCAGATATGACGAGTAGTCCACTTTCACTCCCGGCTGCGGCATGCGGATCTCACCGATGAACCAGTGGGTGAACCGGATTCCGCCCAGGCGCCCGACGAGAAGATGAGCCAACCCATGCGTCGTGATCAGCAGTGCGCCGAGCCCCACGTAGAAGACGACCACAGCCGACAAACCGTCCAACGAGTATGCCCAGCCGATGAGGACGATCCCCACCACGGTCGCCAGGATCATCAGCGTCGTGCCGAGCCCCACAGGGATATGAAAGAGTGCCCATTGCTCGAATGCCGCGCGGTCGATGGCTGCTATGCGATCGGCGTATCGATCGGCCAGCTCGGACTGACCCTTCACCAGCGACACAGTGCGCCAGAACCCGGTTCCCTGCAATCCAGCACCTCTCTCCACGGCCCGCTCGGCTGCCGCCAGTGAGTCCTCGATTGTCGGTGTTGCCACGCTCGCCAATATAGGTACGGTGCCGCCCGTGCAACCAGACGCCCTCATTGGGGGTTCTTCACTGTGATGGACGACCTGGCGAGAGCTCTCGCCACCGATCTGGACACGGCGTTCCCGGCGGTGGTGGATGAGATGGGAAGACGCTTGTTCTGGGGACTCCGTCGGATTTGTGGGAACCACCAAGAGGCAGAGGATTTGACCCAGGAGACCTTCATCAGGGCATACAAGGCACTCGGCGGATACGACGCGGAGAGGATTCGGTCGATGCGCCTCCAGCCGTGGCTGTGGACCATCGCCATGAACCTGGGCAGGAACCACCTGCGCGACCGGTCGCGACGACCGACGTATGTAGAGCTCTCCGACACCGGAAGCGAGGACCCGGAACCAGTCGACGGAGTGGCCTGGGACCGTCGCCTGTCGATCCTCAACCAGCACCAAAGGAACGCGGTCGTCCTGAGACACGTGGCGGATCTCAGCATCGAAGAAATCGCAGAGGCGACCGGTCGGCCCCAGGGAACCGTGAAAGCAGACATTCATCGTGGTTTGGCGAAACTGCGTGTTGTGATCGAGGAGGAAACATGACCGTCGAGAGTCAGCTGGCGCATCTGATGGGAAATCTCCCACCTGGCATCAGCGAGGGTGTTGCTTTGGGTACTGGCCTGGCCGAGGGCTATGACTTCTATGACTCGGCCATCGGCGAGGTGGTGGTCACGTTCAACCCGCGAGGGGTGTCCTCGGTGGACATCGTCGACGACTTCGAGACCCGGTTCACCGAGCGATTTGGCAGGCCCTTGATCAGAGCGGAAGCACCGGCCTCATGGCGTGGTCATATCCCTGAGGCCCTGGAGAGGGGGACCCCGGGCAGGCTACCCGTGGATCTGCGCTCGGTGACCGAGTTCCAGAGCGAGGTACTCCTGACTACGGCGAGCATTCCCCGGGGTGAGGTGCGGCCATACGGGTGGGTGGCCAACGAGGTGCACCGACCGCGGGCGGTCCGGGCGGTAGGGTCGGCGGTGGCTCGCAACCCGATCCCGCTGATAATCCCCTGTCATCGCGTGGTCCGCAGCGACGGTCAGATCGGCAACTACTCGTTGGGAGGGCCCCACAACAAGCACGACCTGCTGGTGCACGAGGGGGCACGACCCGACGTCCTGGAGGAACTGGCCGCCCATCACATTCGGGTGCGGGCCAATCGAACAACTGGTGTGTACTGCCACCCCACGTGTAGTGGGATTCGCCGTTCGAAGCAGGCAAACGTCGTCGACTTCCATTCCATCTCCGAGGCCGAGGAGGCCGGCTACCGGGCCTGCAAGAACTGTCGGCCCTGTTGAGATTCACTTGTGCCCGGTGTGCAGCCGGCCACCCTGTGAGTGGCTGACGGCTCACCATCGCGTGTGCAGGTACGCTCGCCGCCGATGCCCGACACATCCTCTGCCGAACAACTCGCCGTCAACACCATCAAGGCACTGGCCATGGATGCCGTGCAAGCGGCCAACTCGGGACACCCCGGGATGCCGATGGGGATGGCAGATATCGCGGTCGTTCTCTGGACCAGGTATCTGAAGGTCGATCCGGACACCCCCGACTGGCCGGACCGTGACCGCTTCGTACTCTCCAACGGTCACGGCTCGATGCTTCTCTACTCGCTTCTCCACCTGGCCGGGTTCCCCATCTCCCTCGACGAGATCCGCAACTTTCGGCAGTGGGGCCATCACACCGCGGGACACCCCGAGATCGACCACAAGCTCGGCATCGAGATGACAACCGGACCCCTCGGGCAGGGTTTCGCCACCGGCGTGGGGATGGCCATCGCCGAGACCCATCTCAGAGCCAGGCTCGGCACCGACCTCGTCGACCACCACACCTACGGCCTGGTCTCCGACGGGGACCTGATGGAGGGGGTCAGCTCGGAGACTGCCTCGATGGCCGGTCATTTCGGGTTGGGTCGGCTCATCTATCTCTACGACGACAACGACATCTCGATCGACGGCTCCACCGACATCACGTTCACCGAGGACGTCGCCCACAGATTTGCCGCCTATCACTGGCACACAGTGGACATCGATGGCCATGATCGACCTGCCGTGGCCGAGGCGATCGAAGAGGCTCGCCGCGAGCTCGACCGTCCCTCGCTCATCGTGTGCCACACCCACATCGCGCATGGCGCCCCCAACCTCCAGGACACCGCCGACGCCCACGGCCAGCCCCTGGGCCATGAGGAGGTCGAGCTGGTGAAGGAGGCCATGGGATATCCCACAGATCCCGAGTTCTGGGTCGAGGACTCCGTCTACGACTACTTCTCCGTCGCCATGGAGCGAGGCAGGAAGGCTCATGCCACCTGGCGCGAGAGGTTCGAGGCAGCCGATACCACCGAGTGGGATCGGTTCCACCTACCTACCCGGGTCTCACTGAGCGGGCCCGGATTCGAGATCGGGGAGACCCTGGCCACCAGGGCATCATCAGGCAAGCTGTTCGACGAGATCGCAGAGAAGGCACCGGGCTTCATCGGTGGCTCGGCAGATCTCGCCGGATCGACCAAGACGGTGATCGAGGCCGGCCGGCTCTTCTCTCGCGACGACCCTGCAGCCCGGGACATACCTTTCGGGGTGAGGGAGCACGGCATGGGAGGAGTGGTCAATGGCCTGACCATCCACGGCGGCCTGCGCCCCTACGGAGCGACCTTCTTCGTCTTCTCCGACTACATGCGACCGGCGGTGCGCCTGTCGGCCCTCATGGAGATCCCCTCGATCTGGGTGTGGACGCACGATTCGATATTCCTCGGAGAAGATGGACCGACGCATCAGCCGATCGAGCACCTGGCCTCCTTGAGGGCGATGCCCAACATGTGGGTCATCAGGCCGGCCGACGCCAACGAGGTCGTCCAGGCGTGGGAACTGGCTATCAACCGCACCGGAGGCCCGGTGGCCTTGGTCCTCACCCGACAGAGCGTGCCCACCCTTCCTCCCGGAGACGTCTCCCACGGGGGCTACATCGTGAAGGACGGAACCGATGTGACCCTCATCGCCACCGGCTCCGAAGTGTCAACCGCTCTGGGGGCCGCCGAAATGCTCGAAGCCGAGGGAACTTCGGTGCGGGTGGTCAGCCTCCCGTGCTGGGAGTTGTTCGCCAACCAACCCATCGAGTATCGCCGGGACGTCTTGGGCGCGGCCCCTCGGGTGTCGATCGAGGCCGGCTCGGTCTTCGGATGGGATCGTTTTGTCGGTCTCGACGGGTTGAGCATCGGGATCGACCACTTCGGCGCATCGGCTCCGTGGGAGGTGTTGGCCGAGCAGTACGGGTTCACTCCATGGGCCGTGGCCGAGAAAGTGCGGCAACATCTGAACCGATGAGCAAGACCGCCGATGTGGTGATCATCGGCGCCGGGATCGCCGGTGTCTCTGCCGCGTACCACCTCTCCGTGCGCCACGGTGTCGACAAGGTCGTGGTGGTCGACCCCCGGCCGCCACTGAGCCTCACGTCTGACAAGTCGACCGAGTGCTACCGCAATTGGTGGCCAAACGCACCCATGGTCGAGCTGATGAATCGCTCAATCGATTTCCTGGAGGAGCTGGCCATCGAAACCGACTTCGGTCTCAATAGCCGTGGCTATCTCTTCGTGACCGGCAAACCGTCGACGTTCGCCGGTCTGGCGCAACAGGCAATGGAGGTGGCCGAGCTCGGTGCCGAGGCCGACGTGCTCGATGGCGATGCATTGATCGCCAATTACCCGTTTCTCACCGACTCCGCCGTGGGAGCCATCCGAATCCAACGAGCGGGATGGTTTCGGGCCCAGGATCTCGGTCAGTGGATGCTGGATCGGGCCCGTGAGCTGGGAGCCGAGCTCGCGGTCTCCTCGGCCTCGGCAATCACGGAGAAGACGGTGACCCTCACCGATGGATCGACCATCTCCTCACCGGCCATCGTGATCGCCGCCGGCCCGATGTCCTCCGGCGTCGCCGCCCTCGCCGACGTCGAGCTGCCGCTGTTCTCCGAGCTGCACCTCAAGGTGGCCTTCAAAGACCACCTAGACGTCATCCCACGTGATGCTCCAATGACGATCTGGAGCGACACCCAGCGCATCGATTGGTCCCGGGAGGAGAGGCTCGAGCTGCAGTCGATGGGTCGATCCGAGCTTCTCGGGGAGATGCCGGTCTATTGCCATTTTCGCCCCGAGGGTGGATCTGAGTCACCCTGGGTGGTGGGTCTGTGGGAGTACCACGACCAGGTGCTGGAGCCGACCTGGCCGCTTCCCGGGGACCCTCTCTACCCGGAGGTGGTGATGAGAGGTTTGACCACCATGGTCCCGGGGCTGGCCGCCTATCGGGACCGGCTCCCGGAGTCGGTGGTCGACGGTGGCTACTACACGAAGACGATCGAGAACCGGCCACTGATCGGGCCGGCTGGCCCCGAAGGCATCTATCTACTCGCCGGGATGTCCGGCTTTGGTGTGATGGTCTCCGCGGGAGCGGCCGACCTCCTGGCCCGTCACATCATCGGTGGCGAGCTGCCCGGGTATGCCGACGCTTTCCTCCTCAGCCGTTACCAGGACCCCGACTACCTGGCCGCCATCTCGTCGGCTCCCTCCGGTCAGCTATAGGCCGTTCTGTGTCGAGAAAGTGGCGGTATTTCCGAGTCTTTCGACACAGAACGGTTGTGGCGACCGCTCCCCACCACGCCTGAGAGCGTAGGTTGCGATCGACAGAGACAGAGCGGGAGGATCCCATGCCAACGAGAGACGGATACCGCGAGGGGATCCCGTCATGGGTGGATCTGGCCACCACCGATATACAGCGGGCAAAGGGGTTCTATGCGGCGCTCTTCGGCTGGGAGTACAGGGAAGAGGAAACCGACTCCATCCCATACACCATGGCCCTGAAGAAGGGGCTCTCAGCAGCCGGGATGGGCCCTGCCTCGGATGAGCGGCCTTTCAGCGTCTGGTCGACCCACTTCACCGTCGACGATGCGGATGCCACCGTGGAAAGGGTCAAGGACGCCGGCGGCAGTGTCATCCTCGAGCCCGTGGATGTCATGGATGCCGGGCGACTGGCCATTGTCAGTGACCCAACCGGTGCCACGTTCGGGATCTGGCAGGCCGGGAATCACTTCGGTGCGGCCATTGTGAACGAGCACGGCGCGTTGAACTGGAACGAGCTTCAGTCCGACGACCTGGAGACCGCATTGCCCTTCTATGAGAAGGTGTTCGGGCACGGCCATGAGACGTCCCATCGTGCCACCGGGCCGTACACCACCCTCTCCGTCGGTGACCGTGCCATCGCCGGTGCCATGCCACCACCCAACGAGCACACACCCAACAACTGGGGTGTCACCTTCGCCGTGGACGACGCCGAGACGGCCATGGAAGTGGCCAAGGCCAACGGTGGCAAGGTGCTGTACGGGCCGATGGAGATCCCCGGGGTGGGGAAGTTCGCGGGCATCACCGACCCCACCGGGGCGAGATTCACCATCATCGAGCTGGCGTTCGAGATCGACTGAGCGACGGGGCCCTCTCGAAATGTCCGGCGTGGGCTACGAGAACTGGGTGTGGGGACGCTCCTGCAGCTCCTCGTCGACGTAGATGCCAACCCTCTCGTTGTAGAACGCCACCATGCCCCCGATCTTCTGTGACTCGGGCAGCGGTGCGTCGTACCCCCAGAGGATGTCTGGATATTCCTCTCCGTTGACCGTTGCCGTCCAATAGCGGGCGGTGCCCTTGTACGGGCAGGCGGTTGCCTTGTCGGTTGGAGTGAAGAGGGTCATCCGAACGTCGGTCTTGGGCAGGTAGTAGCGCACGGGGAGGCCGGTCTCGAAGAGGAATGCCGCGTTTGTCGAGTCGGCGACCGTCTCGCCATCGATCTCGACCCGGACCCGACGATCCGAGGGGAGAATGTCGATGCGCGTGTAGGGGTTGCGTGCGTGCACGAATACCTCCTCGGTCTCTTCGAACCAATGGTCCATCGTCTTCCACACGAAGGCGTAATGCCCGTCGATCGCTTCGATCTTTGGATCGTGAAAGGCGTAGGCGGCTCCCTCGGCGCCATTGACCTTCACCACATATTGAGTGGCGTGGCCCCGACTGGGGCTCTTGCGGGTCTCTCCGGTATCGACCAGAAGGTCGGTCCTCACGTCGGATTCGGGGAAGTAGTAGGTGGGGTAATAAGGGACCTCCCACACCAGTAGCGGGCTCGTGGTGTCGGCCACGATCTCCCCGCCGAGCATCACACGTATTCGTTTGGCTCCATGCTCGGTTCTCACACGACCTCTGTCACTCATCGATACTCCAGAATGGCTGTCGGTACCGGTCAACCTCGGGAGAGCCCCAATGATTCCACCGGGTCAGTGGGAATCCCGATCCCTCCGGCGACTCGGGCAACGGTCGAAGGCGGTGATGGCTGCCACTCGACGCTGAGGTGGGGATCAGTAGACGACGATGGTGTCCAGGGAGCCGCCGAGGGCCAATTGCCGGCTCTCCCAGTACTCGCCGAACCGATGGGAAAACGCCTTGGGCTTCTCGGCGTATACACGACGTCCCAGGATCTCCGCGGCGACCTCCAACTCGGAACGCCGCTGATGGGCCAGCGCCCGGAACAGCGAGCGCTCTCGCGGGTTGGGGCAAAGATCGGGCCGGTCGCCGAGAAGACGCACCAACTCTGCCAAATCATTGTCCTCCCCGAGCAACGTCCCCAGCCGCTCCAGGGTCATTGCGGTCCCCACCACCACCTCGGGCCAGAGCGGCGCCAGGAACTCCATCTGATGGCGGAGATCCTTCACCCTCTTTCGCCACGAGTGGAAGTCACCGGGCGCCCCCCCTCGATAGGCGGCGACCATCGTGTGCCGGCCACGACCGAAAGTGGCGCCCAGACCCGGAGCCAGCGCTTCGTACGAGTCCCGGATCCCGTAGCCATAGACCTTCCGTGCTTCGGGTTCGGTGGGCCACGAGCTGTACCGGTGGTACGCCCTCTCCAGACTGCGCACGACCCGGCCCACCAGATTCGGGTCCTCCAATGCCTTGAGCTCGCTCAGGTCGCGACGATGACCGAGGCGCAGGATCATCTCCTCGAACGTACCTTCGGCCAACAGCTCGCCGTAGATCTCGCGGATGGCTGTGGCGGCGTTCAAGACCCCTTGTGTCGCCCTGATCTCGGCTACGACTCGAGCTGTGTCCCGCAGCGACTCGTTCTCGAAGTCGTAGATCCTGTCAGACAGCTCACCACGCACCAGGCGAAGCAAGGCGCGTACTTGTTTTATCGACTTCCTCGACTCGTGGACCGCACTGCCGAACACACCGTTTACGGAGAGGTAGCCGCCGGCGGCATGCTTCAGTTGCTCCATGGTCACCCGCTTCACCCCGACCCCGAGGGGCTCTGACTCACCGAGCTGCAGACTGGTGTCATACGTCGCCAGACTCTGATAGTCGGGCGCATAGGTGGCCAAGACGGTCACCCGGCCAGCGTAATGTCAGGTGTCGTGAGATCCGCGGGTCTTCTCCCATACCGTGTGACCAACAGTCTCGAGGTGCTGATCGCCCATCCCGGCGGGCCGTGGTTCGCCAAAAAGGACGCCGGGGCCTGGTCGGTGGTGAAGGGGCTCGTCAAGGAAGACGAAGACGATCGCACTGCGGCAGTCCGTGAGTTCGCCGAGGAGACCGGGTGGAGCTTGCCCGACGGTGACTGGGTCGTGTTGGGCGAGATCACCTTGAAGTCCCGGAAGACCGTGGTTGCGTGGGCGATAGAGACCGATTTCGATCTCCAAACCTTCGATCCCGGCACTTTCGTCCTCTATGGACGGGAATATCCCGAGATCGACCAGGTTCTGTGGATGACCCCTGAAGAGGCGCGCGACAAGCTCAACCCGGCCCAGACCGTGTTCATCGATCGACTACAGGCCCATCTGGGGTTGAATGGTTGAAAGGAGGACGATATGAGCGACATGCCCGAGACCGAGGCAGAGTGGAGGAAGAAGCTCACCTCAGAGCAGTACCAGGTGCTGCGGCAAGGCGGCACCGAGCGGGCCTTCACCGGGAAGTACTGGGACACCAAGGCAGATGGCGTCTATCGCTGTGCCGGGTGCGGTGAGAAGCTGTTCTCATCAGACACCAAGTTCGAATCACACAGTGGCTGGCCCAGCTTCTTTCAACCCCTGGCCCAGGACATCATCGACCAGGAGGAGGATCGCTCATACGGAATGGTGCGCACCGAGATCAAGTGCGCCAACTGTGGCGGTCACCTCGGGCACGTGTTCGACGATGGGCCCAACCCCACCGGTCTCCGTTACTGCGTCAACTCTGCGTCGCTGGACCTCGAGGAAGAGCCCACCGAATAAGGACTACGCCGGGAGCCGGTCCCTATTTCCTGACTTCCTGCATCACTGCGACGAGCAACCCGTCGTGGTCACCGGCCGGGAGGTCTTCTACTCGCAGCCGCGCCTCGATCATGTCCTCCACCGTGTGGACGTCGATGCCGAGCGCGCGCATTATCTGAACCACGGTCTCGTTCTCGGGCAGAACCTCGAAGCAGAGCTCGCTGACACCGTCGTGGCGGGCCACGGCGGCCAGAGCCTGGAACAGCACGGTGCCGATCCCGCGTCCCTGAAGCCGTCTATGACGGTGACGGCCAGGTGGCGCAGCCGTCGTCAGTGACGATATAGCGGCCAACGCCCGCCACCCGTCGATCAACGGCAGCCCCCCACGCCACGTGTGAGCGCTGGTCGACGTCGGACAGATAGTCCAGCTCTCTCCTACTCAGGCGCCCTACTCCCTGCCCGAATCGGGCATATCGGCTCTCCACCGACAGCTCCTCCAGGCCACCTTCGATGAACCGACGGTCCGCTTTCAGCAAAGGCCTCAACATCACCATCACGCCGTCCTTGGCAGCCACTTCCAGCTGGGGACGATCTGCAGGGAGAGTGATTCTCATCGATGACTACATTGAAGTCGTTGGGTCATTCCACGGCACATCAGGGGCGCGGGGGTAACTTTCACACCTGATGACACGACGACGGCTGGCCACGACCACCTCCGATTTCGGGTCAGGCAAGAGAGAATCCCACGACGCAACCTCGTTCTACGAGCGGTTCGCCCCACCGCTCATCTCGTCGGACGACCGGGTGTCCCCACCCGTGGTGCGAGACGAGCTGTACTGTGCCGACGCCCGAGCCATGACCGACACCCAAGTCGCCGACCGGTCGGTGGCACTCCTCGTCACGTCGCCGCCGTATTTCACTGGGAAGGAGTACGAAACCGACATGGCCGGCGGTCATGTCCCCACCAGCTATGTCGAGTACCTGCAGATGCTCCATGATGTGCTGGCTATCGGCCTGCGCAAGTTGGAGCCGGGTGGTCGGATGGCGATCAATGTGGCCAACCTGGGGCGCAAGCCCTACCGATCACTGTCAGCCGACGTCATCTCCATCGTTCAGGACGATCTGGGCATGTTGTTGCGAGGGGAGATCATATGGCAGAAGGCGAAGGGGGCGAATGGCAGCTGCGCCTGGGGCTCATACCGATCGCCCCAGAACCCGGTGCTCCGCGACGTCACCGAGCGAGTCATAGTCGCCTCCAAGGGTCGATTCGACCGTTCGCTGAAGCGGTCCACACGAGAGGAGCGAGGTCTACCCCATGAAGCCACCATCGACACCGACGATTTCCTGCGGGCCACGATCGATGTGTGGGAGTTGCCAACAGAGAGCGCGACCCGTGTCGGTCATCCGGCCCCCTTCCCCGTGGCTCTCCCCCGCCGTCTGATCGAGCTCTACACCTACAAGGGCGATCTCGTGCTGGATCCGTTCATCGGGTCGGGAACGACCGCAGTGGCGGCCATCGAGACCGGTCGGCACTTCATTGGCTTCGACACCGATGCCTCGTACGTCGAGTTGGCAAGGCAACGAATCACGGAGGCGACCTCGTGACCGTCAGGGTCCTCGCAGTGTGCGCCGGCAACATATGCCGCTCTCCGGCAGCCGCCGCCGCCATCGCGGAGGCCGCCGCCGACCGTGGATTGTCTGTGGCGGTTGACTCGGCGGGGACCGGGACCTGGAACCTCGGCGATGCACCGCACCCGCAGGTGGTGGCAGCCGGCGAAAGGGCGGGGTTGACGATCGCAGGCAGGGCCCGCCGTATCAACACTCTGGACTTCCAGCGTTTCGATGTGATCGTCGTCATGGACCGCGCCAATCTGCGCCACGTCACCGCGCTGGCCTCCGCACTCGAGGACAAGGCAAAGGT
>CAZSOF010000008.1:13617-26984 GCA_964607685.1 uncultured Acidimicrobiaceae bacterium
TCGAAGGGTGGAGTCTTCTCGAACACCGTGATCGCATGTGGCTCCTCGGCAAAGACGGCGTCCGCCCAAACATATGGGCTGTGTTCACTCGCCCTGATGAAGAGCCCGGCGCCGGCTGTCTCCACGGTCCCCACGATCTCATTGGTGCTCAAGTCCCAGATCGTCACCTTGCCCTCACCGGCATGCACCGTGGCCCCGTACTCGACCCCGACCGCCTCCCAGGTGGCACCGGAGCCGGGATGGGGAGTGGCGCCCGTCTGGATCCGGTCGGATACGTTCATCGACTCCACGTCGATCACCGCCATCCAATCGTCGGTCTGTGCAGCCAGGTAGAAGGAGCGGTTGTCGGGTGACAGAAAGCCGTCGTGGAGCACATGACCCACGTTGCTCACCGATGTCACCGGAAAGTCTGGCTGGGACCAGTCAACCCGCCACACCTGGCCCGCTTCCTTCAGAGCGACGAGGAAGTAGGGGCCGACGAGGTCCGGTGAGGTGTCGAGGATCGTGGCCACCCGTGACTCGACTATCTCTCCCTCAGGGTCGGCCGCAGTGGCATTGAAGACCTTCAGCGGCTCGAGAGTCCTGGCGTCCAGGATCACGGCGGTCGTCGGCACGTAGTTGCCGGCGATCAGGTAATTGCCGTCATCCGAGATCGCCAACGCCCTGCTGTCGAGCCCGATTCGTACCTTGGCCACCGGTTGCAGGCTGTAGAGATCGATCTTGAATACCCACCCATCTCGGCCCATGTTGTACGCCCAACGATCGTCGGTCGGCGAGAACGTGTAGCCGTGTGCTCGATAGGAGGCGTCGACCTTGCCCAACAGCTCATGGCTGTCGCCATCGATGACGGCGATCCCCTGTGCCTCGCGCTCGGTGACCAGCATGAGATTCTCGATCCTGGCTCCATGTGTTGGTTCGGCGGGGAGGTCCGACTCTGGCAACAGGATCTCATGGCTGGCCTCGACGTCGTCGAATGTCCATTGGGGTGGGCCCTCACCGGTGTCCGATCGTATGAAGGAGACCAGCGTCGTTATGTCTTCCTCGCTCAGCTGTTCGCCCCACGGAGGCATCACCGTCCCCGGCTTCCCGTTGGCGATCACATCGTGGTAGTACTCGTCAGGTTGCGATAGACGCTCGGGCAAGAGCGCCGGCCCGGTGGCACCCCGACGGTCGGTTCCGTGGCATCCGGCACAGGAGTCGAGGAAGTACATGCCAGCCGGCCTACCGAGGACCGTGCCCTCGAAAGTCTCGGCTCCGTCGCTTTGGATCGGGGCAGACGTCTCGGAGTCCCCGGCGATCGTGTCAGCGTCGTCGGAGATCCACGTGCCCCAACCCGCCAATGACCACACCGCCAGGGCCAGAGCCACACCGACCAGGCCACCGATCAGATAGGTGGTGACCTTTCGTACATCTGGGGACTCGTTCATGGATCCTTCCTCCAATCGCCAACCGCCGGCGCGGTGGACAGCTCGGCGAGCATGGCGTCTCGTGCCTTCATCCACGGTTCGTGCAAGGCGCAGCTCTCGTCCGGGCTGCATGGTCCTAGCCGAAGCACACAACGGTCCGTCGGCACGCCCTCCTCCACCTGGATCACATCCAGCACCGATGCCTTCCGACCCGAGGACTTCAAGTGATAGCCCCCGGCGCGCCCCCTCTTCGACTCGATCCAGCCCTGGGCCACCAGTGGCCCCATGACCCGAGCCAGGAAGTCAGGTGAGGTGCGGAGCCGTCCGGCCAGGTGGCGGCGTGGTACGTGACGATCGCCTTGCTCTAGCTCACGCAAGGCCCGAAGCGCCAGATCGGTTCGAGCCGAAAGTTCCAGTCGCATATGTTGTTCCTCAGAGTCAACATATGACCCGACTGCGAGCCGGTTTAGGGCCGAAAGTCCCAACAAACCCCTGCCAGACAGCCGGCAGCGGGGGCGAGCATCGAGGTGAGCTCAGACGACGTGGAGCATTCGATATCCATCGATCAAGAAGTCGAGGCCCACCCGCAGTGGATCATCGCTGTCAGCGAGCCGATCATGGCCCAGGCTGGCACCATTGAACGATGACGAGTTCCAGTACGGGTTGGATCGGTCGACCTCTTCCCAGGCAGCAACGTAGATGTACGGCGCGGCGTGAGTCGGGTCACCCGGTGACGCCCCATAACTGGCTCGCTGGCCCTTTTCCTGACTGCCCATCTCGGTGGCGACATCGAAATGCTCGGGCCACAGTTGGATCTCGCTGATGTCGTCCTCCGGCGAACCCCGGCTGCGGAGCCGCTCGAGCACCTGAGTGCCGAATTCGAACCAGTGCCCCATCGCTCTGGCGGCGTCGTCGTCGACCACCAACTGCTGGTCGGGATCCATCGGCTGCAGGGGATCGTGGAAATCGCGATACCAATCTACCTGATAGTCGACACCGAAGAACTCGGCGGCGGCGCGCACGCTGGTGATGGTTTGAGTGGCAATGTTCCCCCCCTGCTCGAAGACCAGGCTCCCTCCCTCCACCCGGGCCACCTTGCCCTCGAAGGGGGGTGTCCCGAACCCTCCGGGCGAGGCTCGAAGGCCCATCCTCTCTTCGGCCTGATACCGAGCCGGTCCCAGTGCGAAGAAGGCGATCTGGTGAAGGGCTTCCCGGGTCTGGTCGTACCTCTCGGGGATTGTGCCCAACTCCATGTTCAGCCTTCCTCCGGTCTCCGCCAGAACACCGCCAGTTGTAGCAGGGCGGCCAGGAGGCCCAAGGCGAAGATCCCCACACCGGCCAGGCCGTCGAGGTTCCCGTCGATTTCGAGCAGCGCATCGATCGACATCGATCCAGGGCCGGCGATGGCTACGGCCAGCGCAATCGCCATCAGGGTGAACACGTACTCGTAGCCCTCGTCGGGTCGGTGGAAGACGAAAAAGCCGGCAAAGCGGTGGATCGCCCAGAAGGCCACGAACATGGTGGCCGCCAACCCGGCGGCCGCCACCGAGGTGAGGAGTCCCACGATCAAGACCGCTCCGATGGCGATCTCGTTGGCCGCCGAAAGGGAGGCGTTGAGTCGGGCCGACCTGAAGCCCACCCTGGCGAACCAGCGAACGGTGCCCTCTTGATTGCGGGCATGGTTGATCCCGTGGGCGATGATCACCACTCCGGCCCACACCCTGAGGATCAAGAGCGCGACATCGGTTGTGTCCATCACGCCCTGTAACAACCCCTCGCCGGTCACTCATTCCCCGCATCGAGGAAGTCGCTGCCTCAGCAGTGTTCCGATGAAGCTTGGAACCGTCAGCGGGCCCGACCCAGCTCAGGAGGTGCCCATGCGGCGGTGACGCCAGACAGCAAGACCGGCACCGATGAGCAGGATTGCACCGCTGGTGGCCAGCAACCCGGTCGGTGGCCCACTCTCGGCCGCGACCGCGGCCAGGGGAGCTGTGGTCGAGAGGACAGAAGTCGTTGAGTTGGCGGGGGGAGGGACATCGATCGTCGACGGCGTCGGGGTCGTGGGCGTGGTCGAGATCGTCGCAGCAGCGGGGATGGTTGGAGCCGAGCTGATCGGGGTTGGTGCCAGGCTCCCAGTCCGGGCCGCCTGCACGTCAGCAATCAGACTGCCAGTCACATAGGCGTTGAGGTTCTCTCCGGGACAGGACGTCCTGCTCATGGCGCGGTGACCGGTGATGGTGGGAGTGGTGACGCTTGCCCCTGGCGGCCAGAGGTTGGAGCCACGCGAGATGAAGGTCACCTGGGCACCGGGGGCGGTGGAGACACCGTAACGGTCGGCAAGCCAGGCGAGGAGCAACACGAGAGAGGATTTCGACGCTGGTGAGGGACTGGCAGTGTTGTAGTCACCGATGAGGCACACCAATTGTGAGTACCCCTGATTGCCACCGGTGGCATCACCGGCCACCGCCCCGTCGAGGCTCCCCGCACGGCCTTCCCACACCCCACCATCGGCATCGATGAGAAAGTTGTACGCGATGTCGCTCCACCCCTTCACCGGCCCGGTGTGGTAGTCGTAGAAGCCACGCAGGATGGCCGGGGCCTCCGCCCCGGTATGCCCGTTGCGGGACGCCGAGTGATGAACGAGGAGAAATCTCACGTCTTCGGCGTGGAGCGTTCCTCTGGGTGGTCGATTGGTGGCCCATGAGTCACGGGGATTGATGCTCAAGGCGCCCACCGGCAGGGCCAGGCCGTTGCTGACCAACGTCATTCCGGCGGCTGCACCGATGAACTGACGACGTGTTAGCCGGGTCATCACCCCGAAACCATAGATTTGGCCCGGGCGGTGTCTACGGTTCACCGCCTATGGACACCTGGATGGAGGGTGCGCTCGCTCTCGCCGTCGTGCTCGGCCTGGCCATCGGTCTCTTTCTCTTCAGCGGTCAGAGCCTGGGAAACGGTGGCGCCGACTCCCCCGAGCCCATAGTGATCGACCCCGAGGCGGCGGCCCGCGGAGAAGCCCTCGCCGAAGGCGAGGGCTGCCTGCAATGTCATACCATCGACGGTCGACCGGGCTCGGGACCCACCTGGAGGGGTCTCGCCGGATCTACCAGACCACTCACCAGCGGAGAGGAAGCCGTGGCCGATGACGCCTATCTTTTCGCTTCCATAGTGGACCCCCACTCGGCAATCGTCGACGGATACGACGACAGCATGCCCACCTTCTATGCCGATCAGCTCGACGAGCAACAGATAACGGATCTGGTGGAGTACATCAAGACCCTCGCTGCCTGACCCGCTGATTCCTGAAACCCCTGGTGAGAGGGAAAATTGGATTGCAACTTGATACGATTACACTCAGGTTGTACAATTCAAGTAGACTCAAGCTAGCCCATCGGAAGGAACAGAAGAATGTCACGCGCCGTAGGTATCGACCTGGGTACCACCAACAGCGTCATCGCCATCCTGGAAGGTGGAGATCCCACCGTGGTGGCCAATGCCGAGGGTGGACGAACCACCCCATCGATCGTCTCGTTCAAGGACGACGACGTCCTCGTCGGTGAGGTCGCCAAGCGCCAGGCGATCACCAACCCCGACCACACCGTCCGCTCGGTGAAGCGCCACATGGGCACCGACTGGTTCATCAAGATCTACGACAAGACGTATACGGCTCAGGAGATCTCGGCTCGCATCCTGATGAAGCTGAAGCGGGACGCCGAGTCCTATCTGGGTGACACCGTCGCCGATGCCGTCATCACAGTGCCCGCCTATTTCAACGACGCACAGCGTCAAGCCACGAAGGAAGCCGGTCAGATCGCAGGTCTCAACGTCCTCCGCATCATCAACGAGCCGACAGCCGCATCCCTGGCCTACGGCCTGGACAAGGAGTCGGATCAAACCATCCTGGTCTTCGACCTCGGCGGTGGGACGTTCGACGTCTCGGTCCTCGAGATCGGAGAGGGTGTCTTCGAGGTGAAGGCCACTTCCGGTGATACCCACCTGGGAGGCGATGACTGGGACGACGCCATCATCGAGTGGCTAGTCAAGAGTTTCAAGGACGACCATGGGGTCGACCTAGCCGCCGACCGCATGGCCAGCCAGCGTCTCAAGGAGGCCGCGGAGAAGGCCAAGATCGAGTTGTCGACGGTCGCCGAGACCGAGGTGAACCTGCCGTTCATCACCGCCACGGACGCCGGGCCCCTCCACATGCAGTACAAGCTGACACGCTCGGAGTTCCAGAAGCTGACCGAAGATCTGCTGGAGCGGACCAGGCGACCGTTCGAGCAGGCCATCAAGGACGCCGGCATCGACATAGCCGAGATCGACCACGTGGTCATGGTCGGCGGGTCGACACGAATGCCTGCGGTCCAGGAGTTGGTGCAGAAGCTCACCGGCAAGGAGCCACACAAGGGAGTCAACCCCGATGAGGTGGTGGCTGCAGGCGCCGCAATCCAGGCCGGTGTGCTCAAGGGGGACGTCAAGGACATCCTGCTCCTCGACGTCACACCTCTCACCCTCGGGATAGAGACCAAGGGCGCCGTCATGACCAGGATGATCGAGCGCAACACGACCATCCCCACCAAGCGGTCGGAGATATTCACCACGGCAGAGAACAACCAGCCTGAGGTGGAGATCCACGTGCTCCAGGGCGAGCGCACGATGGCCGGTGACAACAACAGTCTGGGAAAGTTCCGTCTCACCGGCATCCCACCGGCCCCGATGGGCATCCCTCAGATCGAGGTGACCTTCGACATCGACGCCAATGGGATCGTCCATGTCAACGCCAAGGACCTGGCGACCAACAAAGAGCAGAAGATGACCATCACCGGCGGCACTGCCCTCGCCCAGGACGACATCGATCGCATGGTGAAGGACGCCGAGGCGTATGCCGAGGAGGACGCCAAGCGTCGGGAGGCGGTGGAGACCCGCAATCAGGCCGAGCAGTTGGTCCACCAGACCGACAAGCTCCTCGAGGAGTCGGGCGAGCAGATGACCGACGAGGAGAGGTCCTCTGTCGAGGTTGCCAAGACCGCGCTCAACGAAGTGCTGGAGGACTCCGAGGCCGGGACCGACGCCATTCGGTCCAAGATGGATGAGCTGATCCAGGCCAGTCAGGCCATGGCGACACGGCTCTACCAGCAAGCAGCGGCCGAGCAGGCAGGAGCGGCATCATCCGGGGACAATGGCGATGAAGACGTCGTGGAAGCAGAGATCGTTGACGAGGATGAGTGAAGTCAGCCCCGAGATCGCCGAGCAAGAGGTAGAGGCGCTCCCGGTCGAGGTAGTCGAGCAGACTCCGGACCCACACAGCCTGGGTCTGGAGCTACCCGAGAGCGCCGACGAGGCGGTCGAGCTCTTGCTCCGGGAGCTGCAAACGGCCCGGGACGAGGCGAGCTCCTATGTGCATGATCTGAAGCGGGTGGCGGCCGACTTCGACAACTATCGAAAGAGAGCCACCAAGGAAGGCAGTGCCATGCTCGACCGTGCCACGGAGAATGTGGTGCGTGGCCTGATGCCCGTTCTCGATTCCTTCGACGCCGCCCTCGGCATCCGGCCCGGGACCGAGACCGAGCAGAAGCTCTACTCGGGAATGCTCAACACCAGGGAGCAACTGCTCAACGCCTTGAAGAACGAGGGACTCGAAGTCATCCCGACCATCGATGAAGAGTTCGACCCCGAGATTCACGAGCCAGTGGATGCCCCCGCCGGAAACGGAACCCTGATCGTGTCCCGGGAGCTGCGCCGCGGCTACAAATTGAATGGAAAGGTGTTGCGAGCGGCTCTGGTAGCTCTGGAGCTGGGTGAATGAACCGAGACTGGATCGAGAAGGACTTCTACAAGGCCCTCGGCGTCTCCGAGTCGGCGACGGCCGAGGAGATCAAGAAGGCCTATCGCAAGCTGGCCCAGGTACATCATCCGGATGCCAACCCTGGCGACGTCGCCGCCGAAGACAGGTTCAAGGAGATCTCCGAGGCCTACGCCACCTTGTCCGACGCCGAGCAGCGCAAGGAGTACGACCAGGTGCGTCGTCTCGCCGCCACCGGTGGCTTCCAGGGTTTCGCCGGCCAGCCCGGAGGGTTTGGCGGGCAGCAGGTACGAGTGGAGGATCTCCAGGACCTGCTCAGCGGTTTTGGAGGAATCGGCGATCTCTTCGGATTCGGGTCACAGCGCGGTCGTTCCGGGCCTTCCCGGGGTGCCGACATCGGTACCGAGCTCAGCATCGGGTTCGAGGATGCCGCCTTTGGCGTCACCACGGAGGTGACTGTCGAGGGCGCCGCGACCTGCTCTCGATGCTCCGGCTCAGGGGCAGAGCCGGGATCGTCCATCACCACCTGCCCCAACTGTGGCGGTCGCGGCGTGGTTGCCCAGAACCAGGGCTTCTTCTCCTTCTCCCAGCCCTGTCCGCAGTGCCGGGGATCGGGCAGGCTGATCGAAACGTTCTGCAGCCAATGCCGGGGATCGGGCTCGGAGAACCGCCGGCGTCAGGTCAAACTGCGGGTGCCTGCCGGCGTCAAGGATGGAGCCACGCTTCGACTGCGGGGCAAGGGTGCACCGGGAGCCTTCGGTGGCCCACCGGGTGACTTGATGGTCAGGATCCGAGTGGCGCCCAGTCGAACCTTTGGTCGCCGCGATAACGATCTGACACTCAGAGTCCCCATCAGCTACACCGAAGCGGCGCTGGGAACCAAGATCGACGTGCCGACACTCAACGGTGGGGTCAAGGTGAAGATCCCTTCGGGCACCCCGTCGGGCAAGACCTTTCGGGTGCGGGGCCAGGGGATAAGCCCCGAGAAGGGGCGCTCCGGCGATCTACTGATCACGGTGGAGGTCGCGGTGCCCAAGAAGCTGTCCAAGGACGAGAAGCGGCTCCTCGAAGAATTGGCCGAGCATGAGACCGAGGACATCAGGTCCCATCTGAGATGATTGGACTGCCGGGTGACAGGAGACCTGAATGACTGATTCACAGAGAGCGGTGTTCGTCATCTCGGTGGCCGCCGAGCTGGCCGGAATGCACCCTCAGACGCTGCGCATCTATGAACGCAAAGGTCTCATCGACCCCTTCCGCACTCCAGGTGGGACCAGGCGCTACTCCCAGGAGGACATCGAGCGCCTGCAACTCATCCAGGACATGACGAACCAGGGGATGAATCTGGAGGGAGTTCGTCGCGTGCTGGCCCTACAGGAGGAGAACCGGAGACTCAAGAGGAAACTCGACCGTCTCCGGGACAAGATCGAGGAGATGGAAGAGCAAGCCGAGCGTGCCGGCCGGCCGCCCGAGATCGTTCTGCGGAGCCAGGTTCGACGCATCTACGGCCGAGAGGGCTGATGGCCGACTCCTACACCGGGCCGGTCAGAATCATGGGAAGCGATGGGATCCTGCTGACCACAGGTTCTGCAGCTCTGGAAACGAATACAGACAAAGGCAACTGGGGCGGCGTGGTGCAGACCCTCCGAGGTGCGGGTGTAGCCGGCAAGGCTTTGATCGTCGAGCTGGAGATTCCAGATGGCGGACGGGGACGGGCCCAGCTGACGCCTCTGCGCGAGGTGGAAGACCGCGCCCAGTCGACCGTCACCGGCTTCGGACCACCACCGTTCTGATCCCATACACGGAGGTCAGCACTCTTGGTTGATCTGGGACGGGATCTCGAAGTCGAACGTGACGTCGACGGTGGCCGCACCCTCATCGGGCCAGCTCTGTTGCAGGCCAGCCAGGAAGCCGCTGATCCGATCCCCCTCGATCACGGCCGCCGGCTCCGCCAGGTCGATCTCTTCGAACGTCTCGGAGTCATAGAAGAACCAAGAGCCGTCAGCCCGGTTCTGAGCAGTTCCATCGAACTGCTCCAATCCCGCCGATCCCTCACGCGAGTAGAACAAGCTGAGGTTCATCTGATCGAACTGAGTTCCATCTGTCATGTCGATACCTGGGCTGTGGCTGACCTCGACCTCGAGACCCGACATCCCGCCGAGGTAGCCGAGCAATGACACGTCGCGAGGATCCGGGTCGGAGCCGAACGAAAACGGCTCGCAGCTGTAGACAGCGACGTCGTCGAACGACTCACCGTCCACCGTGAACGAGCCCTCCCCGGCCCCCGCAAGGGGGAAACCACCATCACCACCACTGTCTCCGGCGACAGCTCCATCGTCGGTCGGAAAATCGCTCGCGTCCACGGTTGGCGAGCCCTCACACACCACCTCGAACTCGACGTTGTAGGTGTTCTGGAAGTCCGTGAACACCGCCGAGCCGGACGCAGTGGTGTCGTCGATAGACCATGACATCGTCCCCCCTGCCTCATCCGGTGTGGCGATCTCGATGTCCAGACCATTGAGCCGGATCGCGAAACCCGGGGCGTCGCGCTGCGCCTCCTCCCAATCGTCGGGCGGGAGGTCCATCGTGAATGTGCCCGCCGGCTGCCCATCCTCGCCGATGAGGAGCTCACCCTCGTCGCCCACGGCGTATCCGATGGCATAGAACCGACCCGAGCCGAAGAAGTCCGGGGAGCAAGTCTCGAACGTGACGTCTTCGACCCCTTCGAGGGGCGAGTACGTGATGTCGTCGAGGTCGTACGACGTGGGCTCGCCCTCGATGGTGATCACAGCCATGCGCTCACCCGCGTCTTGCTCCGCCGCCTCCTCGCCACCTGAGGCCTCCACCTGATCACCTGCAGCAGTGGTTTCATCATCTGGAGCGCTGGTGGCCGTGTCGCTATCGGCTGGCGCCGATTCGTCTCCGCCACCGGCGTCACCCTCACCGCCCCCGCATGAGGCCAGCACCAGCGCCAGAAACCCCCATTGTCATCAACACTCGACTACGCACCCATCCTATTCCTGATCCTTCCACCACAGAGACTCCGCTTGGCGCGGTGCACCCAGACCGGTGCCGCCCAATCAGAGGCCATTTCACCGCCCGAAACCTAACCGTCACGCCAGGCCTCGTGGTTTGCATAAAGTCGGTTCATCGAATGACACCGATCCGGAGCCAATTTGGGAGGTAGATGGTGGCGAATCCCATCGAGGGTGTGGTCCCGACCGATTTGGGACATAAGACCCTCCCAGTCACCGGGCCCCAGCCGCAACACTGCGTCAAGGTGACCGAGAGGGCAAGGATGCGCCAACCGGGGCTGATTCCGACGCCGGGAAGCCCGGAGGAGGCCGCCGAGTTCGCGTCACTTCAGCAGCGACTCCCCGGCATGTATCGCCAGGTGTTCGCCGATCCCACGGCTCCCAGAACCGTGGTCGTGGTTCCCTCGATGAGCCTCGACCAACGGGAGCTGGCCAAGATCCCCGGCGTCATCCACTATGAGGAGCGCATGCTGTGCCTCTTGATGCTGCTCAAGCTCCCGAGGACGCAGCTGATCTACCTCACATCCACACCTCTCGACCCGTCGATAATCGACTACTACCTGCATCTCCTGCCAGGGATACCGGGTCGTCACGCCCGTGATCGTCTGCACTTGATGTCGATGGACGACCCGTCGCTGACCCCGCTTTCGGCCAAGATCCTCGCCAAACCCGAGCGGCTCGGCGAGCTGCGAACCGCGATTCGGTTCCCGGAAGCGGCGCATATGACCTGTTTCAACAGCTCGGACTACGAGCGGACGCTCGCCGTCCAGTTGGGTGTCCCCATGTATGCGTGTGACCCTGCGTTGTCCCACTTGGGCAACAAGTCGCGCAGCCGGGCCACATTTCGGGACTTGGGCTTGGAATTGCCTGCCGGTTTCGAGGATATTCGGGACCGTGGCGACCTCGTCGAGGCGCTGGTGGGGTTGGCCCGGGTGGAGCCCGACCTCGACCGGGCCGTCGTCAAGCTGAACGACGGTTTCTCTGGTGAGGGCAACGCCGTCGTCCCCTTGGCACCGATCGCCGGGGCGGTGACGCCCCACCAGGAAGCCGATCGTCTGGTCACCGGCGGCATGCAGTTCGTGGCCGAAGACGAGTCATGGGAGCAGTACGAGCCGAAGTTGGAGCTCATGGGTGGCATCGCCGAGGCATTCATCGAGCATCGGCGTCTGGAGTCCCCCTCGGTGCAGATGCGGATTGACCCGCTCGGCGAGGTCCAACTGGTCTCCACCCACGACCAGGTGCTCTCCGGCGCCTCGGGCCAGGTCTTTCTCGGCTGCAGCTTCCCGGCCCGGGATGCATATCGCCTCGACCTCCACGAGGCCGGATATGTGGTGGCCGACTCTCTGAAGACCCGGGGAGTGATAGGTCGATTCGGGGTGGACTTCGTGTCGGTCCCGACAGAGCGTGGCTGGAAGCACTACGCGATCGAGATCAACCTGCGCAAAGGGGGCACCACGCTGCCCTATCTGATGCTCGACTTCCTCACGGACGGAACCTACGACCGTGACACGGGTCAGTTCTTCACCCCAACCGGTGACACCCGCGCCTATTACGCCACCGACAACCTGATCAAGCCCTCATATGTCGGTTTGACGCCCGCGGAACTGATCGACATCGCAGTCCTGGAAAGTCTCCACTGGAACGCCACCAAGCAACAGGGTCTGGTCTTCCATCTTCTCGGATCGGTCACCGACCACGGCAAGCTGGGGATGGTCTCCATCTCCGAGGAGCTTCCCTCGGCGGCACGTCAGTATGAGACGGCGGTTGCCACGCTCGACCGGGCAACCAACCCCGGTCATACGGCCTGACCCATTTCCTCTGGATGACTCAGGTTTGCCGACTGCTGCCTCGCCCGGACCTCAGCGCGCCGACGAGGACCAAGACACCGATCAGGATGATCAGAATCGGTCCCGCATACCTCAGGTCACCCAGCTCCAGATCCCACCAGCCAAGACCTTCTCCGAGCAAGGTCGCGCCCCACGCGGTGAGCGCCAAGCCCCAGAGAAGGGTCCCGAAGTGATATCGCTCAGTCATATCTCACCTCCACGCGTCCCGTGAACACATCGAGGTCGAACGACAGGCCGGCATTCTCGAAGGACGGGCTCTGATATGCGTCGTCGACCCCCACTCCGTCGACGTGGCGATCCAATATCTCGATCTCACCCGCTCCCGAGTCGGCCTGGACCTCGAACGGCATCCCTTCGGGGATGCGCACCAACAGCTCACCCATGCCGACGCTGGCGGTCACCTGGACCACCTCCTCGGGTTGCTCCAGTTGTCGCAGGTCTATGGTGAGTCTCCCAATCGCCAGGTTGTAATCGGGCTCGATGTCGCCGACGTCGGCCACTTCCACAACTCGATCGCCAATCCCACCCTGAAACCCCTGTAATGGCGTTATCGCCGTGATCGTTGTCACCAGGGCCAACATGGTGCCGAACACGATCAGACCGATGTGGGGGCCTCTGCCGGCCAACGACATGACGGCAATGCCGACGATGATGGTGGCCAGCGCCAACACCGCGGTGACGGTCACGTCTATCACCCCGATCCGCTCCAGCAACCAAAGAACGCCGATCAGCACCAAAGCGCCGCCGACGACGATCTGGGGCGCGAAACTGCGCACCGTTGGCGCCGGTGGTCGGGTATCGGTCTGTTGAGGCGACTCATCGATCATTGTCACGATTCATACCTCCCAAAACCAGGGCCAGTCCGCCCAGCACGAACGCGACCGGCCAGAAATACTGTCCCAACGAGGGTGCGATCGTGTTGATCAGTGCGATGGCGCCTACGACGATCAGGATCATTCCCAGGACCGCCGCACCCGTCAGTCTCGCTGAATCGCCGGGATTCGGCGCATACCCATCCGGGGCCGGTGGGACCACGACCCACATGATCAGGTAGATCAACACCCCAGCCCCGCCCCCGATCGTCAGGACGACGAAAGCGATCCGAAACCACACCGGATCGATGGCGAAGTAGTCACCGAGGCCTCCGGCGATACCTGCCACGACTCGATCGGTGTTGCTTCGATACAACCGTCGGTCGACTGTCGGCTCGAGCGGGTTGGTCAGCTCTTTGGAATCAGATGACACTGACATCAACACTCCTTATCCCATGTTTCGC